>JBPCPI010000099.1:0-5126 GCA_050999295.1 Geodermatophilaceae bacterium
GCTCCTCGGCTTCGGCGTGGTCCTCGCCTGGCAGTTCGGCCGTGAGTTCAGCGACGGGACCGTCACCGGCCTGTTCGCTATCCCGGTGCAGCGCCGGACGATGGGTGCGGCCAAGCTGCTGGTCTACCTGGGCTGGGCGCTCGCGGTCAGCAGCGGCTTGCTGGTCACCCTGGTTGTCGGCGGGGTCAGCTTCGGGTTTGGTCTGCCGGGAAATGAAGTCTGGCCGCTCCTTGCGCGGGACTACGGTCTAGCGCTGCTGACCGCCGGGCTTGCCATACCAGCGGCCTGGGCGGCAACCCTGGGCCGCGGGCTTCTGTCCGGAATCGCCACGATCATCGGCGTGATCGTCCTAGCCCAGGTTGCGGTCTTCGCAGGTATAGGCAGCTGGTTCCCGTTCTCGTCGCCCGGTCTCTGGGCCGCGACGGCCGGCGCGGGCGGTCACACGGAGGTGTCTGCGCTGCAGCTCGCCCTCGTCGTGCCGGTGGCTGCCGGGTTTGCCGGCCTGGCCCTGCACGCTTGGCATCGCCTCCAGCTGGACCGGTAACTGATCCGCGGACAGGTGCCGGGAACATTCTTGATCCCGGCCTCGTTAAGCTAGCAAGAAAGTTGAGCGAACCTGGCGCAAGCTGGTGCTTCTCCAGCGTAGCCAGGATCCCCTGTCCAATGCAGCACAGAGAGAAAGGCACCACCCATGGCACGAGCGGTCGGGATCGACCTCGGCACCACCAACTCCGTCGTCGCCGTCCTCGAAGGCGGCGAACCCACGGTCATAGCCAACGCAGAAGGCTCGCGGACCACTCCGTCGGTCGTGGCCTTCGCCAAGAACGGCGAGGTCATCGTCGGTCAGGCGGCCAAGAACCAGGCGGTCACCAACGTGGACCGGACCATCCGTTCGGTCAAGCGCGAGATGGGGACGTCCTGGTCGGTCGACATCGACGGCAAGAAGTACACCCCGCAGGAGATCTCCGCGCGGATCCTGCAGAAGCTCAAGCGCGACGCCGAGAAGTATCTAGGCGAGACGATCACCGACGCGGTGGTCACCGTCCCCGCGTACTTCGAGGACGCGCAGCGCCAGGCCACCAAGGAGGCCGGCGAGATCGCCGGCCTCAACGTCCTGCGGATCGTCAACGAGCCGACCGCCGCCGCGCTCGCGTACGGGCTGGACAAGGGCGAGAAGGAGCAGACCATCCTCGTCTTCGACCTCGGCGGCGGCACCTTCGACGTCTCCCTGCTGGAGATCGGTGAAGGGGTCATCGAGGTCAAGGCGACCGCCGGTGACAACCATCTCGGTGGCGACGACTGGGACCAGAAGGTCCTCGAGCACCTGGTCAAGCAGTTCAACGTCGCCAACGGCATCGACCTGTCCAAGGACAAGCTCGCGATGCAGCGGCTGCGCGAAGCCGCCGAGAAGGCCAAGATCGAGCTGTCCGGGGCGCAGTCGACCAACGTCAACCTGCCCTACATCACCGCCGGCGCGGAGGGTCCGCTGCACCTCGACGTGACCATCACCCGTGCCGAGTTCCAGCGGATGACCCAGGACCTCCTCGACCGCGTGAAGGCGCCGTTCAACCAGGCGATTCGCGACGCCGGAATCAAGGTCTCGGAGATCGACCACGTGGTCATGGTGGGCGGTTCCACCCGGATGCCCGCGGTCACTGACGTGGTCCGCGAACTGACCGGGGGCAAGGAGCCCAACAAGGGCGTCAACCCCGACGAGGTCGTGGCGGTCGGCGCAGCCCTGCAGGCCGGTGTGCTTAAGGGTGAGGTCAAGGACGTCCTGCTGCTCGATGTGACTCCGTTGTCGCTGGGGATCGAGACCAAGGGTGGGATCATGACTCGGCTGATCGAGCGCAACACCACGATCCCGACCAAGCGCTCGGAGATCTTCACCACGGCCGACGACAACCAGCCCTCGGTCCAGATCCAGGTGTATCAGGGCGAGCGCGAGATGGCGGCGTACAACAAGAAGCTCGGCATGTTCGAGCTCTCTGATCTGCCCCCGGCACCGCGTGGTGTCCCGCAGATCGAGGTCGCCTTCGACATCGACGCCAACGGCATCGTGCACGTCCACGCGAAGGACCTGGGTACGGGCAAGGAGCAGTCGATGACGATCACCGGCGGCTCGGCGCTGCCCAAGGACGACATCGCCCGCATGATGGCCGACGCCGAGGCGCACGCCGAGGAGGACAAGGCCCGCCGCGAGGAGGCTGAGACCCGCAACCTCTCGGAGTCGATGGTCTACCAGACCGAGAAATTCCTGGCCGAGAACGGCGACAAGCTGCCCGAGGAGACCAAGACCGACCTCGGGGATGCGCTGAGCGAGCTCAAGTCCGCGCTCGGTGGATCCGACGCCGCCGCGATCAAGGCGTCCTCGGAGAAGCTGTCCAGGCTGTCGCAGGAGGCTGGCTCGACGCTCTACGCCCAGCAGCAGGCGGCTGGTGCCGCGGCTGGTGACGGCCCCGCCGCCGGTGCTGCCGGTGCTGCAGGTGGTCCCGGTGGTCTTGGTGAACCGGCCGGTGGCGCCGCGGCCGACGACTCCGATGTTGTCGACGCCGAGATTGTGGATGACGACAGCGAGCAGAAGTGACCACAGCAGACACCTCAGGTCTGTACGGCGACCGGGGCCGGTCCGGTGAACCGGACGAGGAAGCGCCCCGGGTCGTCATACGGGACAAGCGACGAATCGATCCGGAGACCGGAGAGGTACGCGATCCCACGGCCTCGCCGACCTCCGGCTCCCCAGCAGGAGAAGAGGTGAGCAACCTCGCGCCCAGTGCGACCGCGGATCTGTCCAAGGAACTGGCCGAACGCACGGAGGACCTCCAGCGGGTCTCCGCGGAGTACGCGAACTACCGGCGCCGGGTCGACCGGGACCGGGTGCTGATCAGCCAACTTGCTCAGGAGCGTCTCGTGCTCGATCTGCTGCCGGTCATGGACGACATCGACCGGGCGCGTGAGCACGGGGATCTGACCGGGGCGTTCAAGAGCACGGCCGATCGGCTTGCCGGTGTACTGGATCGAGCCGGTCTCGAGGCGTACGGGGAGGTCGGCGATCCGTTCGATCCCGGCCAGCACGAGGCGGTTCTGCACTCCGAGAGCGCCGACGTTGCCGTCCCGACCTGCAGCCATGTGATGCGCCGCGGTTATCGACGCGGCGATCGGGTGCTGCGCGCGGCAATGGTGGGTGTGGCCGACCCGGCGACGCCGACGCCCGCGTCCACGTCGGCAGCCGACCTATCCGCCGAGACTGCCGAGACTGCCGAGGCCGCTGAGATCATGGAGACCGTCGAGCCGACGCACTTCGCGGCCGAGCAGTCACCGTTGGACAACCAACGCACCGAGTAACGAGAGGGGGGCGTCCGGACATGAGCACCAAGGACTTCATCGAGAAGGACTACTACGCAGCGCTGGGCGTCGCCAAGGACGCCAGCGCCGCGGAGATCAAGAAGGCCTACCGGTCGCTTGCCCGCGATTTGCACCCGGACAAGAACCCCAACAACGCCGGGGCCGAGACCAAGTTCAAGGAGGTCTCCGAGGCCTACGACGTGCTCTCTGATGCCAAGCGTCGCGAGGAGTACGACGAGGCCCGCCGACTGTTCGGCTCCGGCGGTTTCCGTCCGGGTGGCTTCGGCGGAGGCCGCCCTGGTACTGCGGGCGGGCAGACCTACGACATCAACGACCTCTTCGGCGGTGGCGTCGGCGGTGGGGGCGGTGTCGGTGGCCTCGGCGATCTGTTCGGCGGCCTGTTCGGCGGCGGGGCCGCCCCAGGCGGCACCCAGACCCAGACCCGGACCCGGCCGACCCGGGGTCGCGATGTCGAGACCGGAGCGACGCTGTCCTTCGAGGAGTCCGTTCGTGGGGTGACCGTGCCGTTGCGGATGCAGAGCCCGGGGACCTGCCGGACCTGTGCCGGGACCGGTGCCAAGCCGGGGACGGCTCCGCGTACCTGCCCGGCCTGCAACGGGCTGGGCGTGACAACCCGCAACCAGGGCTCGTTCGCCTTCAGCGAACCGTGCCGGGACTGCCGAGGCAGCGGAACGGTCGTCGACGACCCCTGCCCGGATTGCCGCGGCAGTGGCGTGACGAGCCAGACCCGGACGATCACCGTTCGGATCCCGGCCGGTGTCAAGGATGGTCAGCGGATCCGGATCGCGGGCAAGGGATCTCCGGGCCAGCGCGGTGCGCCTGCCGGCGACCTGTATGTGGTCGTCCACGTGAGCGGCCACGAGCTGTTCACCCGATCCGGCAACAACCTCGCCCTCGCTGTGCCCGTCTCCTATGCCGAGGCGGCCCTGGGTACGACCATCCGGGTCCCGACCCTGGACGGTGCGGTGACCCTCAAAGTGCCGCCCGGCACCGCATCCGGGCAGACGTTCCGGATCAGGGGCCGCGGGGTGCCCTCGGCGAACGGGAGCGGTGACCTGATGGTCTCCGTGGAGGTCGCCGTACCCAAGAAGCTGTCCGACGAAGCGCGTACGGCGCTGCAGGCATTCGCCGACGCCCAGGCTGAGGATCCTCGTCCGACGATCACTGAGGCGGTGCGTAGCCGTGGCTGAGTTGTCCGAGGAAACACCA
The DNA here is from genome assembly GCA_050999295.1 of Geodermatophilaceae bacterium. Classification (GTDB taxonomy): domain Bacteria; phylum Actinomycetota; class Actinomycetes; order Mycobacteriales; family Geodermatophilaceae; genus JACCQS01. Next base: position 4,576 of record JBPCPI010000099.1, read on the forward strand.
GTATTCGTGATCTCAATCGCGGCCCAACTCGCGGGCATGCATGCTCAGACGCTGCGCCAGTACGACCGGTTGGGTCTGGTCTCGCCGGGACGCACGCCCGGTGGAGGGCGCCGCTACAGCGCTCGCGACATCGTCGCGCTGCAGACAGTGGCGCGGTTGTCCCACGAGGAGGGCATCAACCTCGCCGGGATCAAACGGATCATCGAACTCGAGTCGGCGGTAGCCCAGTTGCAGCATGAACGGGACCGCCTGGCCGACGAACTCGAACTCTCCGAGCAGCGCCGGCTCTCGGCCGAGGCGGCGGTGCACGCGTCTTACCGCCGAGATCTCGTGCCGGTCAACCATCAGGCACTGCTGCTCTTCCGCCAACGCCCCCCGCGTTGATTCCAGATCCGCGGTTCTGCGCATAACCGTCGAATCTTGGGCCTTGGGTTCAAGGGGTCGTCGCAACATCCTGAGATTTGGAGTGTTGGATGACTCGTCTTCCGCCTCGCCGTGATGATCAGCGGCGGTTCTGGCGTCTGATCGGTTCTGGGTCCTCGATCGAGCAG
>JBPCPI010000105.1:0-11344 GCA_050999295.1 Geodermatophilaceae bacterium
TACCTCAAGGCGCTGGGCAAGGGAGTGCTGAAGGTGATGTCCAAGATGGGCATCTCCACGGTCGGCTCGTACACGATGGCCCAGATCTTCGAGGCGATCGGACTGTCCCAGGCCGTGGTGGACCGGTACTTCACCGGTACCACCTCGACGCTGGGGGGAGTGGGCCTGGATGTCCTGGCCGAAGAGGTGCGGATGCGTCACCGGAAGGCCTATCCGGACAATCCGACCGACCGGGCGCACCGCCGGTTGACCGTCGGCGGCGAGTACCAGTGGCGCCGCGAGGGCGAGGTGCACCTGTTCAACCCCGAGACGGTGTTCCTGCTCCAACACGCCACGCGTTCCCGGCAGTACGAGGTCTTCGGTCGCTACACCGACGCGGTGGACGAACTGTCGGCCAAGGCCGGCACGCTGCGTGGACTCTTCACCCTGCGTACGGGCCTACGGCCGCCCGTACCGCTCGAGGAGGTGGAACCGGTCTCGGAGATCGTCCGCCGGTTCTCGACCGGCGCGATGAGCTACGGCTCGATCTCGGCCGAGGCCCACGAGACCCTTGCCATCGCCATGAACCGCCTGGGTGGGAAGTCCAACACCGGCGAGGGGGGCGAGGACGCCGACCGGTTCACCCCGGACGCCAACGGTGACCTGCGGCGCAGCGCGGTCAAGCAGGTCGCCAGCGGCAGGTTCGGGGTGACCAGCGAGTACCTGGTCAACGCCGATGACCTGCAGATCAAGATGGCCCAGGGTGCCAAGCCGGGGGAGGGCGGGCAGCTGCCCGGCTCCAAGGTCTACCCCTGGATTGCGCGGACCCGACATTCGACCCCCGGCGTGGGACTGATCTCTCCGCCACCGCACCACGACATCTACTCGATCGAGGACTTGGCCCAGCTGATCCACGACCTGAAGAACTCCAACACCGAAGCGCGGGTGCACGTCAAGCTCGTCTCCGAGATCGGGGTCGGCACCGTCGCGGCCGGAGTCAGCAAGGCCCACGCCGACGTCGTACTGATCTCCGGTCACGACGGCGGGACGGGCGCCGCCCCGCTGACCTCGCTCAAGCACGCGGGTGCGCCCTGGGAACTCGGCCTGGCCGAGACCCAGCAGACCCTGCTGCACAACGGACTTCGCGATCGGATCGTCGTGCAGTGCGACGGACAGCTCAAGACCGGTCGCGACGTCGTGATCGCAACGCTGCTGGGTGCCGAGGAGTTCGGGTTCGCCACTGCGCCGCTGGTCGTCGCCGGGTGCGTGATGATGCGCGTCTGTCACCTGGACACCTGCCCCGTGGGCGTGGCCACGCAGAACCCGGAGCTACGCAAGCGGTTCTCCGGCCAGCCGGAGTTCGTCGTGACGTTCTTCAGCTATCTCGCCGAGCAAGTTCGCGGGTACCTCGCCGAGCTCGGTTTCCGCTCCATCGACGAGGCCGTCGGGCACGCCGAGTTGCTCGACACCCGGGACGCGGTGGCGCACTGGAAGACCGACGGACTGGATCTGGCCCCGTTGTTGGCGGTGCCCGAGCTTCCGGAGGGCACACCGCGGCGTCGGGTCCGCGCACAGGACCACGGCTTGGACCGGGCGCTGGACAACACCCTGATCCAGCTGTGCGAGGGCGCCCTGCTGGACGGCCAGCCGGTCAAATTGGAACTGCCGGTCCGCAACGTCAACCGGACCGTCGGCACGATGCTGGGTTCGCTGGTCACCAAGCGGTACGGTGCACAAGGCTTGCCGGACAACACGATCGACCTGACGTTTACCGGTTCGGCGGGTCAGTCCTTCGGTGCGTTTCTGCCCCGCGGGATCACCCTGCGCCTCATCGGCGACGCCAACGACTACCTGGCCAAGGGGCTGTCCGGTGGGCGGATCGTGTTGCGCCCGAATCCGGCAGCACCGTTCGTACCCGAGTCGAACGTCGTGGCCGGAAACGTCATCGCCTACGGCGCCACGTCGGGCGAGGTGTTCATCCGCGGACTGGTCGGGGAGCGGTTCTGTGTCCGCAATTCCGGTGCAACGGCAGTCGTCGAGGGCGTCGGTGACCACGCGTGTGAGTACATGACCGGTGGCCGGGTGGTCATCCTCGGGCCGATGGGGCGCAACCTCGCCGCGGGCATGTCCGGCGGGACCGCCTTCGTCCTGGATCTGGCTCGGCACCGGGTCAATGCCGACATGGTCGCCGTCGAGGACCTGTCCGACGAGGACCGGGAGTGGCTGGCCGAGATCCTGGGTACCCATGCTGAGCTGACCGGCTCGACGATTGCTTCGGTGCTCCTGTCGGACTGGCCCCGTCGGGTAGAGAGCTTCTCCAAGATCATGCCGTTGGATTACCAGCGGGTCCTCGAAGCATCACGCGTGGCCAAGGCAGCCGGGCGCGACGTCGACACCGCCGTGATGGAGGCCGCGCGTGGCTGACCCGACCGGCTTCCTCAAACACGATCGAGCCCTGCCACCGCGTCGGCCCGTCGAGTTGCGGTTGCAGGACTGGTCGGAGGTCTATGCCGGCAAGGACGCCTTCGGGGCTGAGCAGGTACGGACCCAAGCCGCCCGCTGCATGGACTGCGGTATCCCGTTCTGCCACCACGGTTGCCCGCTGGGCAACCTGATCCCGGAATGGAACGACCTGGTCCGCCGCGACGACTGGCGGGAGGCGATCGAGCGGCTGCATGCGACCAACAACTTCCCGGAGTTCACCGGCCGCCTGTGCCCGGCCCCCTGCGAGGGGGCCTGCGTGCTGAACATCAACGACGACGCGGTGACGATCAAACAGGTCGAGGTGGAGATCATCGACCGCGCCTTCGAGGAAGGCTGGGTGAGTCCGCAACCCCCGGAGGTCGACAGCGGCAAGCGCGTCGCCGTCGTGGGGTCGGGTCCGGCTGGCCTGGCAACGGCCCAGCAGCTCACCCGCGCGGGCCACCGGGTCACCGTCTTCGAGCGGGCCGATCGGATCGGCGGGTTGCTTCGGTACGGCATCCCGGAGTTCAAGATGGAAAAGCGGCACCTGGATCGTCGGCTGGACCAGATGCGGGCCGAAGGAACCCGCTTCATCGTCAATTGCGACGTCGGCGCGGGCTTGTCCGTCGAGGACCTCCGCGGCTCCTCCGACGCGGTGGTGCTCGCCGGCGGCGCGACGGTGGCTCGCGACCTGCCGATTCCCGGGCGCGAGTACGACGGCATCCATCCGGCGATGGACTACCTGCCGCTGGCCAATCGGGTCGTCAACGGTGATCTGAGCCGGAGCCCGATCGACGCCGACGGCCGGCACGTCGTGATCATCGGCGGTGGGGACACCGGTGCGGACTGCTTGGGTACCGCGCACCGGCAGGGTGCGGCCTCGGTGACCCAGCTCGAGATCATGCCGGCACCACCGCAGGCTCGAACACACTCGAACCCATGGCCCACGTGGCCGCTGATCATGCGCACCACCAGTGCCCACGAGGAGGGCGGCGAGCGCACGTTCGCGGTGGAGACCGAGCAGTTTCTGGCCGACGAGCACGGGCGGGTGCGCGCACTGGTGCTTCGCGAGGTCGTCATGGAAGGCGGTCGTTTCACACCCGTGTCAGGAACGTCGCGGGAAGTCCGCACGGATCTGGTTCTGCTCGCCATGGGGTTCACCGGGGCTCAGCGTGCGGGTCTGATCGAGGGACTCGGCGCGGAGGTCGACGGACGGGGCAACGTCGTACGAGACGCGGACTGGCAGGCCAGCGTGCCCGGAGTATTCGTCGCCGGAGACATGGGCCGCGGTCAGTCGCTGATCGTCTGGGCGATCGCCGAGGGCCGCGCGGCGGCGGCGGCCGTGGACGGCTTCCTGACCGGCGGATCGATCCTCCCGAAGCCGGTGTCGCCCACCACGATGGCCCTGCGTTGATGATGGTGCTGAATTGACGATGGTGCTGCGGTGACCGACCGCGGCCAGCCCTAGGCTCACCGCCATGTCGCGCCGAGCCAAGATCGTCTGCACCATCGGGCCGGCGACTGCGAGTCCGGAACGGGTCCAGGCCCTCGTAGAGGCCGGGATGGACGTCGCCCGACTGAACTTCAGCCACGGCACTCACACTGATCATCAGGCTGCCTACGAGAACGTCAGGCAGGCCTCCGACCGGACCGGTCGAGCAGTGGGCATCCTGGCTGACCTGCAGGGACCCAAGATCCGGCTGGGCAGGTTCGAGGGTGGGCGGGCGGACTGGCCCGCTGGCGCCGAGGTCGTCATCACCACCGACCCGCTGCCGTTGGGTAGCGCCGCGTGGGTGGGTACGACCTATCCGGGGCTGGCCGCCGAGGTCGCAATCGGCGAGCAGATCCTGGTCGATGACGGGAAGCTGTCGCTGAAGATCATCGACGTCGCCGGCAACGATGTCCGCTGCTTCGTCGTCGAGGGTGGAGAGGTCAGTGACCACAAGGGTCTCTCGCTGCCCAACAGTGCGCTCCGCACTCAGTCGCTGTCGGAGAAGGACGCGCACGACCTGCGCTTCGCACTCGGGCTGTCAGTGGACTTCGTCGCGTTGTCCTTCGTCCGGGACCCCTCCGATGTTGATCCCGTACGCGCGATCATGGAGGAAGTCGGGGTAAAGGTCCCCGTCATCGCGAAGATCGAGAAGCCGCAAGCGGTCGGAAGGCTCCGCGAGATCACGCGCGCCTTCGACGCCCTCATGGTTGCCCGCGGGGACCTGGGTGTCGAGTTGCCACTGGAGCAGGTCCCGATGGTGCAGAAGCGGGCAATCCAGATCGCCCGCGAGAACGCGAAGCCGGTGATCGTCGCGACTCAGATGCTGGAGTCGATGCTGACGGCCAGCCGCCCAACCCGAGCCGAGGCATCCGATGTGGCCAACGCCGTCCTGGACGGCGCCGACGCACTCATGCTCTCCGGTGAGACCGGCGTCGGACGCCATCCGGTGCTCGCCGTGGCCACGATGGCGCGGATCATCGACTCGGTCGAGAGCGACAGCACGGCCGTACCGTCGCTGTTGGCTGCCCCACGGACCACCGGGGGTGTGCTGACCCGCGCTGCGAAGGATGTCGGCGAACTCACCGGCGCCAAGGCACTGGCGGCGTTCACCCAGTCCGGCGACACGGTTCGGCGGCTGGCGCGGCTGCACACGCCACTTGCCCTGCTCGCCTTCACCCCGGAGCCGCGGGTACGCAGCCAACTCGCCCTCACCTGGGGCGTGGAGACCTTCCTCGTCCCCTCGGTCCGGCACACCGACGAGATGGTGCGCGAGCTGGACAAGGCCTTGATCGACAGCGGCCGACTCACCGCAGGCGACCTCGTGGTGATTGTCGCCGGCTCACCGCCCAACGTCCCGGGTTCGACGAACCTGATCAGGTTGCACCGGGTCGGCGAAGAGTACTGATGCCGCCGCCGGAGCAGGCAACGTCGTCCATGGCGGCGGGCACGCAGCCGCCGGGGCCGGTCACCGGACAGGCGGCGGTCGACTCCCTGGTCGAGCTCCTGGACCTCTCCCTCGTCGGCGAGGACGTCTACGAGGGCACCAGTCCGGACGTGTCGTTGCAGCGTGTCTTCGGCGGCCAGGTCGCCGGCCAGGCGATGGTCGCGGCCGTCCGTACGGTTCCCGAGGAACGGCCGGTCAACTCCCTGCACGCCTACTTCCTGCGTCCGGGTGATCCACGGGTGCCGATCCGCTACGAGGTCGACCGCATCCGCGACGGCTTGTCCTTCACCACGAGGCGAGTCGTGGCCAAGCAGCTTCGGGGCAACGGTTCGCAGGAGGCCATCTTCCAGCTGTCGGCGTCCTTCCAGCGTCCCGAGCCGCCGTTCATCGAGCACAGCCTGCCGATGCCGGTCGGTCCCGGGCCAGCCGAACTTCCGGACTTCGCCGAGTTGGTCGCCCCGGTGGCGGAATGGATCGGCCATTTCGCCCGCATCCCGCGCCCGATCGACCGCCGCTACCGGACCAGCCCCTGGCAGCGGGACCAGTCCGCTGAACCAGATGACACCGACGGCTACGTCTGGATGCGCGCCGACGGTCAGTTGCCCGCCGATCCGGCGATCCATGTCTGCGTCCTGACCTATGCCAGTGACATCTCACTGCTCGAAGCCGGGGCCAGACGGGCCGGGATCTCCTTTGCCGACCCCGACGTGCTGCCCGCCAGCCTGGATCATGCGATGTGGTTCCACCGGCCGTTCCGGGCCGACCAGTGGTTCCTCTACACCTCCGACTCGCCGTCGGCCTCTGGCGGGCGGGCGCTGTGCACCGGACAGATCTGGGCCGAGGACGGCTCCCACATCGCCACCGTCGTCCAAGAAGGCCTGATCCGTCGCCGCCGGGCAAGCTGAGCTCAACTCCGGGCGACGACCTCCGCTCGGATCAGCTCCCACACCCGCGCGACATGCTCCCGGGTCGTGCTCGGCGCACCGATGGACACCCGGATGACCGTGCGACCGGCGACCTTGGTGTGGGTGAGATAGCACTCGCCGGACCGGTTCAGCGAATCGATCACCGACATGGTCAGCCGATCGGCCTGCTCGCCGTCCCGGCCAGGCCAACGCGGGCGGAGGCAGACCAACGAGAGTGGATGTGGTGCAGCGACATCAAAACGATCATCGTGCCACACCCAGGCAGCCAGCTCTTGCGCAAGAGCGACATGTCCTTCGATGTGCGCGCGCAGTCCGTCCGCGCCGTACCAGCAGATGACCATCCACAGCTTGAGCGCCCGAAAGCGCCGACCGAGTTCGATCTGCCAGTCCCGGTAGTCGACAACGGCTCCGGATTCGCTGGCCGCATTTCGCAGGTACTCGGGCAGGATCGACAGGGCACCGGTCAGCTGTCGCCGGTCGCGTACCCAGAACGCGGTCGCGTCGAAGTTCGTGAGCAGCCACTTGTGCGCGTCGGTGCAGTAGGAGTCGGCGAAGTCGGCGACACCGTCGTTGATCCAGCGCAAGCCGGGGGAGACCGCGGCAACCCCGGCGAACGCGGCGTCGATGTGCAGCCAGACGCCTGACTTCCGGCAGATGGCGCCGATCTCGGCCACGGGATCGATGGCGGTGGTGGACGTCGTGCCGATGGTCGCCGCGACCATGGTGGGGATCAGCCCGGCCGCTTGGTCGGCCGCTATCAGGTCGGCCAGATGGGCCGGCACCATCGCCAGGGTCATCGGGTCGACGTCCACCACGCGGACGGCCCGAGAGCCCAGACCGGCCATTCGAGCGGCCTTCTCAACCGAGGAATGCGTCTGGCTGGAGGCGTAGACGATGTGCGATGCGGACACCCCGTCGGAGATGCTGGCACCGTTTGTCGCGGAATACAGCGCAGCCTGTAGGGCCACGAAGTTCGCACCGGAACTGGAGTCCTGGATGACGCCGCCACCGGGACCGTCGTTGCGGAATGCAGCCGGGAGATCGAGAAGATCGACCAGCCAGTCGAGCATGACCTGTTCCAGTTCGGTGCACGCGGGGCTGGTGGCCCAGAGCATCCCCTGTACCCCCAGCCCGGAACTCAGCAGGTCGCCGAGTACCGAGGCGCCGGACGCATTGGCTGGGAAATAGGCCAGAAAGCGTGGGTGCTGCCAGTGGGTGATGCCGGGAAGGATCAGTTCGTCGAGCTCTGCCATGAGCGTGTCCAGCGATCCTGCGCTGCCCGACTGGGGAGCGGTGGCCGCAAGCCTGGCCCGAAGCTGGCCGGGAGTGACCTGGGACAGCACGGGCAAGGTCTCGACCCGCTCCCAGTACTGCGCCACCCAGTCCACTACCCGGCGACCGTGAGCGCGGAACTGGTCGGGACTCATGTGCGGGGAGTAACTCATGTCAGGCACGTTAGCCAGGCGAAATGGATGGCCGGCAGATGTGCCCCCGGTGCGACTCGAACTCACACGGCAGCTCCAGTTTGGCCGCAGGCCGTACAATGCACCCGTGCTCTGCCCAGCACACCCATCGCGTTACCCGACATGCGTACAGGGCGGGGGGACTGCGGTGGCCAGTCGGTGATTGATCTGCGCCACGGCGCGCCCGGGGACATCGTGCTGGTCGCGTGTCGATTCGCTCACACCGGCGATGGTCCGCCCCAGGTGTGACAGGGCGTGCCGGGTGTGGGATTCGAACCCACACGCCCTTTCGGACAGTGCCTTTTGAGGGCACCATGTCTTCCATTCCATCAACCCGGCGTGATCGTGACTGTATCGCCTAATCCTGACGCCAGCCGAAGGTTGCCGGCCCGTCGGGGCCGGCTATAGAAACGGGGAGGCCGCTTGGGCCCGACTGGCATTAGTCTCCCAGCGTGAGCCCTTCTGAATGGACCGACGTGGTGCTCGCGACCGGCCGCCGCGTCCTCATCGCCGAGGACGAAGCGCTGATTCGACTCGACCTCAAGGAGATGCTCGAGGAGGAGGGCTACCAGGTGGTTGGCGAGGCCGGGGACGGAGCTCAAGCCGTCGCCCTGGCCGCTGAGTTGCGTCCCGACCTGGTCATCCTCGACGTGCAGATGCCGGTGCTGGATGGCCTCGCCGCCGCCGAGGAGATCTCCGCCGAGCGGATCGCCCCGGTGATCATCCTCACCGCCTTCAATCAGCGCGACCTCGTAGAACGGGCGAGGGTGGCCGGCTCGATGGCTTATCTCGTCAAGCCCTTCCAGAAGCATGATCTCGTGCCGGCCATCGAGATGGCAGTCTCGCGGTATACCGAGCTCGTGGCACTGGAGACCGAGGTCAGCGATCTCACCGAGCGGTTGGAGGCACGCAAGGCCATCGACCGGGCCAAGGGCCAACTCATGGCGCAACGCTCGTGCAGCGAGCCCGAAGCCTTCCGCTGGATCCAGCGAGCCGCCATGGATCGTCGTCAATCAATGCGTTCCATCGCGGAGGCGATCCTGGCCGGGGACGGGGACAGCTGAGGCCGCTCCCAGCTTTCCGGCGGCTCCTCGACGTTCCGGGCGGCGCCGCTCGACTGCACCGCTTCGGTTACGGCTCGGTCACGGGTCTGTCACGGGGTCGCCCCGGGCGTGACTAGGTCTTGCCCGACCGACTACGGTGACGCGGTGCCGTCCTTCGGGCGGATATAGACGATGCCCGTGCTACGGGCCTGCATGAACACAGGAGTAGACCGGATGGTCAACGGCAAGCTCGGGCGGATCGCCGTCGTATCGACAACCCTGCTGCTCGCCGCCACCGCGTGTGGCGGCGGCGATGAGGGGGGCGGTGGCGGCGGCGGAGCCACGGATGAGGCCAAGCAGGTCAACGTCTATGGATCGGACGGCAACATGGGTAACGCGCTGGGTGAGAAATTCACCGAGCCGGGCTCACTGGCCAACATGCGTGGCACCACGCCGTTGACCGAGCTCTCTCCTGACTTCACCGACCGGCTGCTGGCGGTGGATCCAGCACTGGTCGACTTCAACTACGCCGCGGAGACTTATGACGCGGTCGTGCTGGCGGCGCTGGCCGCGGAGACCGCGCGGACCAATGACGCGACGACCTTCGGGCCGTTCGTGAACGGGATCACCGCCAACGGCGAGAAGTGCACCGACTACGCCACCTGCCTGGCGATCGTGGCGGCCGGCGGGGATGTCGACTTCGACGGGCTGTCCGGCCCGTTGGCCTTCACCGACCCGGGTGAACCGGCCGCGGCCTCCTTCGGCATCCTGGCCTTCGGCGAGGACAACCTGATCGATGCTGAGCTGACCGAGTACGTCCTGGGTGGCGACGAGGCCAATGCCAGCACCATCGAGCCGCCGGCCCCGCCGGACTACGCGACCGCTCCCACCGGTGGTCCGTTGGTCGTGGGCACGTTGCTGCCGCTGACCGGGAGCCTGGCCTTCCTCGGCCCGCCAGAGGTAGCCGCGGCCAAGCTCGTGATCGAAGACATCAACGCCGCGGGTGGTGTGCTGGGTCAGCCGGTCACGCTGATCGAGACCGACTCCGGTGACACCTCGACCGACACCGCCAACACCTCGGTCGACCGGCTGATCCAGAGCGGTGTGAATGTGATCGTGGGTGCGGCCTCCTCCGGTGTCACCAAGACCGTGATCGACAAGATCACCGGCGCCGGGATCATGCAGATCTCACCGGCCAACACCTCCGACGAGTTCACCACCTACAACGACAACAACCTGTACTTCCGGACCGCACCACCGGACCTGCTGCAGGCACGTGCGCTGGCCGACATCATCCTCGATGACGGAAACACCAGTGTGTCGATCATCGCCCTGAACGACCCGTACGGGACGGGCCTGGCAGACAACCTGCGGGAGAACCTGATCGGCAGCGGTTTGGCCGAGGACCAGGTCCCTGAGCCGATCATCTACGACCCGGCGGCCACGTCGTACCGGACCGAGGTCGGCCAGATGGCCGACGTCAACGCGGACGCGATCGTGGTTATCGGCTTCGATGAATCATCCAAGATCATCGAAGAGATGAACGCCCAGGGAATCGGCCCAGCGGCCGCGTAACCGACGAAGACCCACTCCGCAGCGGCGGTGGGCGGCCACCAAACTCCGCGGTGGCCCCGAGGCCCGATGACGAGACCGCTGACCGCTCGTCGGGGGCCTTTGGACGCAGTTCCCGGGCGCATCCCGTGTGCGCGATCAACCACTTTGCATACTGCATGGGTCCGAAGCTCCACCAACCGTCCCTGGAGGCCTCGTGGCTGTCCTGGCGTTTCTCGACCGTGAGCACACAGTTGCCGGTCCTGGCTTCAGTCGCTGGCTCATCCCGCCGGCGGCGCTGGCCGTACACCTGTGCATCGGGCAGGCGTACGCGACCAGCGTCTACAAGAACGCCCTGGGCGCGCACTTCGACACGTCTTTGACCGCGATCGGGATCATCTTCTCGATCGCGATCGTGATGCTCGGTGTCTCGGCGGCTGTCCTCGGCACCTGGGTGGACCGGGTCGGACCGCGCAAGGCCATGTTCACCGCCGTCTGCTTCTGGGCCTCCGGTTTCCTGGTCGGTGCCCCGGGGATCGGCACGAACCAGCTGTGGCTGGTCTATCTCGGGTATGGCTTCATCGGCGGCATCGGGCTGGGCATCGGCTATATCTCGCCGGTCTCGACCCTGATCAAGTGGTTCCCGGACCGGCCGGGACTGGCCACCGGGATGGCCATCATGGGCTTCGGCGGCGGCGCGCTGATCGCCTCCCCGCTGTCCAGCCAGTTGCTTGCCCGCTACGACAGCGGATTCGATCCGACCGACCCCACGACGGTGGCCTCCGGCGATGCGGTGATGAAGCTGTTCATCACCCTTGCCGTCGTCTACTTCCTGGTCATGATGCTGGGCGTCTTCAACGTCCGGTTTCCGGCGCCCGGCTGGAAACCGCCGTGCTTCGACCCAGCTAAACTCACCGCCAAGCCGATGATCACAGCCGGCAACGTCTCGGCCAACAACGCCGTCAAGACCCCGCAGTTCTGGT
>JBPCPI010000162.1:0-14105 GCA_050999295.1 Geodermatophilaceae bacterium
GGCACGTTCACGCCGCGGCCGCTGCCCAACGGTGCGGCCTTTGAGCACAAGGGGCTGGCCTACTTCGTACCCGAACTCGCCCCGTACGCAGCCAAGGACGTGGTGATCGTCGGCGGCGGGGACTCCGCCTTCGACTGGGCCCTGGCCCTGGAGCCGCTGGCGCGCAGCGTCTATCTCGTCCACCGCCGGGACAAATTCCGCGCCCATGCCCACAGCGTGTCCCTGGTGCAGAACACCAGCGTGCAGATCCTGGTCAACGCCCAGGTACGGGAGATTCTCGGGGACGGCCGGGTCGAGGGTGTCGACATCGCGATAACCGGTCAGGAGGCCCTGCTCCGGCTCCCGTGCCAGAACATCATCGCCGCGCTGGGGTTCACCGCCAATCTCGGGCCGTTGCTGGAGTGGGGGCTGGACATCCAGCATCACCGGCACATTCCGGTGGACTCGGCGATGCGTACCGCCCAGCCGGGCATCTTCGCGGCGGGTGACATCACCGAGTACGACGGGAAAGTCCGGCTGATCTCGGTGGGCTTCGGCGAGATCGCCACGGCGGTCTGCAATGCCGCGCATCACATGAACCCGGCGATGTCGGTCTTTCCCGGCCACTCCAGCGACCTGCCAGCTGCCACGCCCGCGCCCTCTACCGCTCCGGCCGCTGACCGCTCGGCCGCTGCCCTACCGGCGGCCGACGCGTCCGTACCCGCAGCCTGACCCTGCGCCGCAGCCGACCGAAGGAGCCAGATGCCCTACGTCATCGCCGAGCCGTGCATCGACGTGATGGACAAGTCGTGCATGGAGGAATGCCCAGTCGACTGCATCTACGAGGGAGGTCGCAAGCTCTACATCCACCCTCGTGAGTGCATCGATTGCGGTGCCTGCGAACCGGTCTGTCCGGTCGAGGCGGTCTCGGTGGACCGCCGGGTCCCACCCGAGTACGAGGACTACATCGCCGACAACGAGCGATTCTTCGCCGAGCCGCTGCCCGGACGCGACGCGCCGCTGGGCACACCGGGCGGGGCGAGCCTGCTCGGTCCGGTCGGCCTGGACACCGAGATGGTCACCAATCTGGCCGCCAAGGAGTAGTGGTCGCCCTGTACACGATCCCGTCGTACGGGGACGTGCCCGTCATCGACGCACACGTGCATCTGGCCCGGCGCTCCAGCCTGAAGATGCCCATGGATTTGTGGGTCCAGAACAGCGATCCCACCGCGGACTGGGACCAGATCATGGACGCCGACGGGCTGGTGCGGCCAGCCGTGATCACTGAACTGTTCGCCTCCCAGGGCGTGGACGTCTCCTTCCTGTTCGCCGAATACAGTCCCAAAGTGACTGGGGTGCAGGCGATCGAGGACATGCTGCCGGTCTTCGACTACGCGCCGGAGCGTTTTCGGTTGGTGGCCAATCTGAATCCGCATCTGCACTACCCGGTGGCCGCCGAGTTGGAGCGCCAGTTGTCCCTCGGGGCGATCGCGCTCAAGATCCATCCGGTGCACATCGGGTTGGCGGTGGACGACAAGTCACTCTATCCCGCGTACTCGGTGTGTGAAGCGCGCGGCATCCCGCTGATCGTCCACTGTGGAACGTCGAACTTTCCCGGTGCGGAGAACAAGTACGGCGATCCGGTGTATCTGGACGACGTCCTGCGCGACTTCCCCGATCTCACGCTGGTGTTGGCGCACGGGGGCCGCGGTTGGTGGTACGACGCCGCAGGCTTTCTCGCCCTGACGTACCCGAACGTGTGGATCGAGTTGGCCGGACTGCCACCGCGGCGGTTACCTGACTACTACTCGAAGTTCGACCTGGCCCGGCTGGCCAGGAAATGGATCTTCGCCACCGATTGGCCGTCCATGCCAGGGATAGCCCGCAACATCGAAGCGGTGGCCAAGCTCGGGTTGCCCGACGAGGTGCTGGCCGGTGTACTCAGCGGCAATGCGCAGCGCGTCTACAACCTGGGTGAGATTCCCGGTTCTGCGAGTTGAGGAGAGACGATGACCAGCAGCACAGCGGACGCCGAGGGAGCCAAGGGCACTGCACCGGGTCTGGGCGTACCAGCCTCGGAACTGTCCGACGAGGAACTCGAGCGGCAGGGCAGGCACGCGCACGAGACGCGCAACTGGGTGTTCCTGCACGGCACGGCCGAGCAGTTCAAGACCCATACCGAACGGATGCTCGAACTCGAGCAGGAGTACCTCCGCCGGCACCCCCAGCGCACCTGGCAGGGCAACGAGGCCGGCGGCGAACCTGGCGACGAGCGGAGTCTGCTCGAGCGCTTCGCGGCGACGCCGGACGGGCGGATGCACAAACTCGAAGCCCACCACCTCGCCCGCGTACTCGGTCTGCGCCCCGAACGGGTGGCCGCCCTGCACCGCCAGGACCCGCCGCTGCTGGACACCGACGGCGACTACCGCGTACTGACCGACGCCGGCCGCGCCTGGCTCCAAACCCAAAGTTGATCATCGGCAAACAGGGGCTTTCCGACCACCGCCCCTGTTGATCATCGGAAAGTCGCCGGGTTTCGGCCGCCTGCCCGGGTTGATCATCGGAAAGTCGCCGGTTTCGGCCGCCTGCCCGGGTTGATCATCGGAAAGTCGCCGGTTTCGCGGCTCGAAAAGGTCCGAAACCCGGGCATATTCCGATGATCAACATTGACGGCGAGTTCTCCACAGCGGCCGCCCATCGTCCACAACTGCGCCGATGGGAGCCACGCGCCGGTCGCAGCGGTCCACGGTCGTGGGATGGGCAAACCGGAACCCCGGACGAACGCGAAAACCCGCTCCTGGCAGCTCGCTCTGACCGGCACACCGCTGAGGGCATCCGACGCGGCACCTCGCTCAGGCGGACGGCCGCGTCGGGACGAGCCATCGCGGGCGCGCATCGCGCAAGGTGTCTATCTCGTCGAAGATGTGCCGCTCACGCCGAGTCGTCGGTGTCGAGCCATCCTCGCCGCCTTGCCTCGCGACAGCGCCTTCAGCCATTGGACTGCGGCTTCGCTGCTTGGACTGCCGTCCCGAAACACCGCCAAGCTGCACATCATTCTCGCGCCGCGCAGCGTGCTTCCACAGCGGGACGAACTCGTCGTTCACGGACGTGAGTTGGTGCCCGGCGACATTGTGGAGATCGACGGCCTCCCGGTCACGTCAGGACCCCGTTTGTTCGTCGACCTGGCAGCGATGCTGACCGAGCGCGAACTCGTCGTGCTCGGTGACGCTCTGCTCCGGACCGGACTCGTCGCCCCGCCCGCACTGTCCTGGCGCGTGCACCTGGCCGCCCGTCGCCGCGGAGTCGTACGCGCGCGGGACGCCCTGAAACTTCTGGACGGGCGAGCCCAATCGGTACCGGAATCAGTCGTCCGCCACGTCATCATCAGCGGCGGACTACCGGCGCCCGTCCCGCAACTGCCGATTCTCGACCCGTACGGGCGGGTCATCGCACACGCGGACCTCGGCTACGACGAGTGGAAGATCCTGATCGAATACGAGGGCCGCCAACACAGCGAAGGGGATCAGTTCGGCCGCGATATCGAACGGTATTCACGCATGGCCGCCGACGGCTGGCTGGTGCTTCGCTTCTCGGCCGCACATCTCGCCCGGCCGAACCAGATCCTGGATCGCGTCCGGCAGGCGCTGCTCAGCCGCGGCTGGACCCCGCCGCCCCGGCTCTAGCCCAGCCCTCCAAGTTGATCATCGGAATCAGGCGGGTTGTTTGCCCGAATCGGCCCAACAACCCACGATATTCCGATGATCAACTTGGCTTCTGGCAAGGGTCAGGCCTCGAGGAGGACGGCGGTGCCCTGGCCCACGCCGATACAAGCGGCGGCCACCGCCAGTCCGCCACCTCGGCGGCGCAACTCGCGGCAGGCATCCACGATCACCCGAGGTGCTGAGGCACCCAGCGGATGCCCCATGGCGATCGCCCCGCCGTGCAGATTCACCTTCTCCGGATCGATCGCCGGCAGGTCGTGCAGCACGGAGAGGACCATCGCCGCGAAGGCCTCGTTGATCTCCCACACGGCGATGTCGTCGAAGGACCTCCCGGTACGAGCCAGCAGTTTCTCGATGGCCCACACCGGCGCGATCGAGAACTCCTGCGGATCACGCCCGACGGTCGCCGAGGCGACGATCCGACCGATTGGCTCCAAGCCCAGCTCGTCCCCGACGGCCGCCGGGCCTACCAAGGTCGCGATGGCGCCGTCGTTGATCGGCGAGGAATTCCCCGCGGTGGACGGGCCGTCGGTGGAGAAGGCGGGTTTGAGCTTGGCCAGCGACTCCATCGAGGAGTCCGGCCGGATGTTCTCGTCGCGTGTCACCTCGCCCACGGGCATCAAGTAGTCCTCATGCAGTCCCTTCTCCCGCGCCTCGTGCGCCAGCGCATGGCTGCGTACGGCATAGGCGTCCATCGCCTCGCGCCCGATCCCGTACCCCTGCGCAACGGCCTCGGCGCACCGACCCAACGGTGTCGTCCACTCGGCCGGCATCTTCGGGTTCACCATCCGCCAGCCGACGGTGGTCTGGTGCAGTTCCATGCTCCGCGGTAGGCCCTCGGTCGGGCGGGGGATGACGTACGGTGCGCGGCTCATCCCCTCCATGCCGCCGGCCAGGACGAGCCGTTGCTCGCCGAGGGCGACGGCCCGAGCGGCCTGGATAAGCGCCTCGCCGCCGGATCCGCAGAGCCGATTGAGGGTCACGCCGGGAACGGTCGTCGGCAGGCCGGCAAGCAGCCCGGCCATCCGAGCCACGTTGCGGTTCTCCTCGCCGGCCCCGTTGGTATTGCCGTAGTACACGTCGTCGATCTGCGCCGGGTCGAGCCCCGGTACGCGGGCTAGCAGTTCGCGGATCGGCAGCGCGGCGAGGTCGTCGGTGCGAATGCTGGACAGTCCGCCGCGGTAACGGCCGAACGGGGTACGGACTGCGGCGTACAGGTAGGCGTCCATGGCCTTCAGTTTAGAGCCGCCGAAATCCGCCAGTCCGATCCGAGTGAAGGACCCCTTCTAGCGAACCTATTGGCACAAGGTGCCCTTCACTCGGATCAGAGGGGTGCACTCAGAGCTCGCCGACACTGGTCATGCCGCCGTCGATGACCAGCGTCTGTCCGGTCACCCAGCTCGCTTCGTCCGACAGCAGGAAAGCGGCGGCCGAGGCGATGTCCTCGGGTACGCCGAGCCGCCCGGCCGGATAACGCTGGGCCACTTCGTCCTCGCGGCCCTCGTACAGCGCGGTCGCGAACTGGGTCTTCACGACTGCCGGTGCAAGCGCGTTGACCCGGATCTTCGGCCCGAGCTCGACCCCGAGGTGACTGGTCAGGTGGAACAGCGCCGCTTTGCTCGAGCCGTACACCCCGATTCCGCCGGCCGACCGCAAACCGGCGACCGATGCGACGAACAGCACCGCTCCGCCGTGCTCGCCCAGCCATTGGTGATACGCCTCCTGGACGAACCCGAGCGCGCCGACGTAGTTGACGTCGAAGATCTTGCGAGCGGCGTCCAGGTCGGTGTCGATGACCCGGCCGTACACCGGGTTGATGCCGACGTTGCTGACCACGTAGTCGCAGCTGCCGAAGGTCTCGACGGCCGCCCGTACGGCAGCGGCCCGATGCTCGGCATCACCGGCATTGCCGGGAACGGCGAGCGCGACGTCCGTACCGCCCAGGTTCTCGACCGCGGCGTTCAGTTCGTCGGGCTTGCGGGCGGTGATGACCACGCGGTCACCCCGGTCGACGAGCCTGCGGGCGATGGCCAGACCGATGCCGCGGCTGCCACCGGTGACCAGGGCGGTACGAGAGGTCATGTCCTGGGACTGTATCGACCAATGTTTGCGCGGTTATGCGCACAACCGCGAGATCTCGGCTCGGTAGGCGGCGGTTATGCGCATAACCGCGGAGGGGGATGTGCAGGCGACTCAGCTCAGGATCTGGGCGGGGTCGAGGTCGATGCCCTGGATCAACCAGGCGAAGGCACCCAAGCCAGCCGGGTCGATCAGTTCGGCGGCATCGCCGGCGCGCTGGAGGGCCGCCGCGTACCCGCCGGGATCCGCGGCGTAATCCGGCCGCCGCCCGCTGACGTCGAGTGCCCGCAGTGCCGCCCGCTGGTCGGTGAGCAGCGTCCGTACGGCCCGCCCGATCGCAGTCCCCGAGGCGGCACCGGCCGCCGCTGCCGAGTCGATCGCTACATGGGCGGTCAGATCGCAACTCCCGTCCGGGATCGGCTCGGCCTCCCGGCCGGCACGGAACCCGGTCAGCGTTCCGTACGCCGGCCGATTGTCGCCCGTGTGCGCATAGTCGATCGCGACCGCCAGGCCTCGGCGCATGCGCGACACGGCCCCGGCCCAGGCGACGTCCCGGTGCAGGCCGATCTCGCGGCGGTCCCCGGTCGGCCACCAGCGGGCCAGCCACGCCGACTCCTGCGCCGACGGAGCGGGACCGGGCCGTTCCACCCCGGCCTCGTCTACGAGCAGCACCGACTCTCCGTCCGCGTCGTCCTCGACGACCACATCGATCCCGACGTTGTCCAGCCACTCGTTCGCGATCAGCAGTCCGGTCATCTCCGGTACGTCCGCGAGCCAGCGCACGTACGGCAACAGACCCTGAGGACGAGGCCGACGCTCGACGACAGCGGGCCGGACGCGCGTACGCAGCTCCGCACCGAGGCAGGTATGGACGGCGTCGAGGAGTTCACCGGACCCGGCGCCCACGTCCACGAGGTCCAGCCGATCCGGCCGGTCCAGCGCTGCGTCGACCCGCTCCAGCAGTTCGCCGACGGCTCCGGCGAAGATTTCGCGTACCGATGCAGGCGCAGCTGCCGACGTCCGGAAGTGCCCGACCGCTCCCGGCCCGGCGTGGTAGAAGCCGTCCGGACCATAGAGCGCCCGATCGATCGCGGCCGACCAGCGCACCGGATCCGACCGCGAACCCGACACCGAATCGGAGTCTGGACCCGAGGCCGGCACTCGCCCAGCCTGGCATCATCTGGCACGGCTTGGCACTGCCTGCCACGTTCAGGGCCGCCGTCGACCGAGCACTGGCCCCAACTCGGCGTGCCTGGCTGTGATGAACCCCCCGACTCTGGGCGCGCTCAGCTCCCGGGGGTGATCGGGCGAGGCGGTACGGGGGTGGAGACGATGAGGGAGCTTGTCGTCTGTCCATGAAGCAGGAAGCGGTCGAGGACATCTTCCAGAGCTTCGATGGCGGCGACGTGCACCTTGAGCAGGAAGCAGTCCTCACCGGAGATGCGGTGGCATTCGCTGACCTCGGGGGTACGGGCGGCTAAGTCGGCGATCTTGGGTAGTTGACCGGGTCCGGGTCGGATGCGTACCCAGGCCGCGACCGGAGATCCGATCGCGGCCGGGTCGACGTCGAGGCGATAACCGCGGATGACGCCTGACTGTTCTAGCCGGGTCACCCGCTCACGGATCGCCGGTGCCGACATCCCGACCCGGCGGGCGAGTTCGGACGCGCTGAGCCGGCAATCGGCTGCCAGGGCGGCCAGCAGGCCGCGGTCGACGGAGTCCAGCGGTGATCTTCCGATCTGAAACCCACTAGCCTGGCGGGCCACACGTTTGCTCGTCATTGGTCAGCCCGTCTTTCACTTTCGTCTGGATACAACCCGTAAGAGCTTCCATTATAGAAGCGTGCCATCAGCCCGGACGGGCACCGGCCTGGCGACGACGGTGCCGCCGCACACCTACTTCGTGGGAAGTGCGGTCTTCCACTACCTCGGCCCTGCCTTCGCCGTGCTCCTTTTCGCCCGCGTCGACGTGCTAGGAGTGGCGTGGCTGCGGATCGCCTCAGCAGCGGTGCTCTTCGCCCTGTGGTGCCGCCCGTGGCGGATCTGGGGCCGGCTGGACCGCGCTACGTTGCGGCTCCTGCTGGCCTGGGGAGCGGTGCTGGCCATGATGAACAGCTGCTTCTATCTGGCCATCGACCGGCTCCCGCTGGGCACGGTGGCCGCCATCGAGTTTCTGCCGGTGATCGCCCTGGCTGCCGCCGCCGCCCGCACCCCGCGCAACGTCCTCGCCCTGGCCTGCGCGGTAGCCGGGGTTTACCTGCTCACCGATGTCCGCCTGATACTCGAGCCGGTCGGCTTCGCGTTCGCGGCCGCCAACGCGCTGCTGTTTGCCCTCTACATCGTGCTCGGTCACCGGGTCGCCACCAGCGACCAGCTCGAGGGGATCGACGGGCTCGCCCTAGCCATGCTGATCGCCGCCGCCGTGGCCTTACCGATCGGCGCCTGGGACGCCGCGCCTGCCTTCAACGACCCCGTAGCGCTGGCGGCCGGGATCGGGGTCGGAGTGTCCTCCTCGGTCATCCCCTACGTCTGCGACCAGCTTGCAATGGCCCGCCTGCCTCGGGCTACGTACTCGCTGATGGTGTCGCTGCTACCAGCGACCGCCACCGTGATCGGCATTATCGTGCTCACCCAGATCCCCGCGGCGATCGAGGTCCTGGGGGTGGCCCTGGTCATCTCCGGTATCGCCATCCATCAGGGACCCCGTCAACCTGCGGTTGCCGAAGACAACCCGACAAGGAGATAGAGATGGCAAGCCGGATCGTCTCAGTCCCGATCGACTGCACCGATGCCGAACTGCTGGCCAGTTTCTGGGCGGCGGTCCTGGGTTGGCGGATCGCCGAGCGCGGCTGGCAGCAGACCGGCCACGGCCCGGACGGGGTCAGCATCGCACCGATCGGCGGCGGACCTTTCGAGATCGACTTCCGATGGGTACCAGGCGGTCCGAGCCAGTCCAAGAACCGCTTGCATCTGGACATCAACCCGACCGACCGCGATCAGGACAGTGAGCTCAACCGGCTGTTGGCGCTCGGCGCCAAGCCCGTCGATGTCGGACAAGGACAGGTCAGCTGGCACGTCCTGGCCGATCCCGAAGGCAACGTGTTCTGCCTGTGTCGTGATCAGGTCGAGCCCTGATCGGCGCGGGGCGGCGCTGAGCACTCGAGCAGAGGGTTCTGCTACCTGTCAGCGGGGAGTGACGAACGCCACCCCGCTATCCGGCATCAGCGCGCCTACGCTTTGCGCTGTAACAACTGCGTGAACGCACCATGACGTCTGGTACCCGCCCGCGGGACTGGAACGGAGAGGACGCGCTGAGCCATGCCGCTGCATACGCTCGCCCCGCTGCGAGTCGGTGTCATCGGTGCCGGTCGAGTTGGCGCTGTCCTGGGCGCCGCCCTGGCCGAGTCCGGCCACCGGATCGTTGCCGCCACCGCCGTTTCCACCGCCTCGCGAGAGCGGGCCGCCCGCCTCTTGCCGGGTGCTGCGCTCCTGCCGGCTGACGAGGTCATTCCGCGGGTCGATCTGATCGTGCTGGCCGTACCTGATGACACCCTCGCCGACCTCGTCTGCGGCCTCGCGGAGTCCGGGTCCTTCCGGCCGGGGCAGATCGTCATGCACACTTCCGGCGCCCACGGTCTGGCGGTGCTCGCGCCTGCCATCGAACGCGGAGTCCTGCCCCTCGCGTTGCATCCGGTGATGACCTTCGCTGGTCGCCCCGAGGACGTTCAACGGCTGGCCGGTGCGCCCTTCGGGGTCACCGCAGCCGCCGAGCATCGGGCGGTTGCCGAGACCCTCGTCCTGGAGCTGGGTGGCGAGCCGGTCTGGGTCGAGGAATCGGCCCGTACGCTCTATCACGCCGCACTCGTCGTTGGCTCCAACCACCTGATCACCCTGGTCGCCGAGGCCCGGGATCTGCTGCGTACGGCCGGCGTCGAGGATCCCGCCCGCCTTCTCGCGCCCCTGCTGGGCGCTGCGCTGGACAACTCCCTGCGCTACGGCGACAAGGCGCTCACCGGGCCGGTCTCGCGTGGCGACATCGGCACCGTACGCCGGCATCTGCGCACGCTGGTGGAGCACGCCCCCGGCAGTGTCGCCGCCTACGTCGCGATGGCCCGGCGGACCGCCCAGCGCGCCCTGGCCGCGGGCCGGCTCAAACGGCACGAGGCGGCTCCGCTGCTAGATCTGCTGGCCGAGCGCCCAGCACCCGCGCACGCGAAAGCCGGCCCGGCCACCGCCCCGGTGGTCGCCTCATGACCACCGCCGACCTCGAGACCACCGCCGACCTCGAGACGACCGCCGCACTAGCTGGCGATTTTGGCCAAAACCGCCAGAGCCTGGCCGAGGCACGGGTACGGGTGGTCCGTACGCGGGCCGAACTCGACGCCGCCCGCCGAAGCCTGACCGGGCGGGTGGTCCTGGTTCCGACGATGGGCGCCCTGCACGAGGGGCATCGCGCCCTGATCCGAGCGGCTCGGACACTCGGGGACCACGTCGTCGTGTCGATCTTCGTCAATCCGACCCAGTTCGGGCCGGGGGAGGACCTCGACCGCTACCCACGTACGCCCTGGACCGATCTCGACATGTGCGCCGACGAGGACGTGGACCTCGTCTTCATGCCCGAGGCCGATGAGATGTACGGACGGGGGCTCGGCATCAGGGTCGAGGCCGGTGAGCTGGCCGACCGGTTGGAGGGCGCGGTACGACCCGGCCACTTCTCCGGGGTGCTCACGGTCGTGGCCAAGCTCTTCGGCACGGTCGACCCGCACGCCGCCGTCTTCGGTGAGAAGGACTACCAGCAGCTCGTCCTCATCCGAGCGATGAGTCGGGAACTGGCGCTACACGTCGACGTGTACGGCGTGCCGACGATCCGGGAGAGCGACGGCCTGGCCCTGTCCAGCCGCAACAGTTATCTCGACGAGCACCAGCGCCTGGCCGCTCGCACCCTGTCCCGAGCGCTTCGCACCGGAGCACTCGCGGCTCGGCACGGGGCGGCACGGGTCCTCGCCGCAGCCCAGGAGGCGCTCGACGACGAGCCGGAACTAAAGGTGGACTACCTGGTGCTCACCGACCCGGACCTCGGGCTGGAGCCGCAGTCCGGTCCAGCCCGGCTGCTCGTCGCCGCGCGACTGGGCACCACCCGGCTGATCGACAACGTTCCGGTCCTGCTGCGAAGCCCGGCAGGGGCAGCGAAGGACACGCCGGCGGACACAGCGGCCAGTAGCCATGTTTAGGACGATGCTGAAGTCAAAGATCCACCGGGCGACGGTCACCCACGCCGACCTGCACTACGTCGGCTCGGTGACGGTGGACGAGGACCTGCTCGACGCGGCCGACCTGCTGCCCGGCGAGCAGGTCGCGATCGTCGACGTCACCAACGGAGCCCGCCTGGAGACCTACGTCATCCCAGGCCAACGCGGCAGCGGCGTACTCGGCATCAACGGCGCGGCCGCCCACCTCGTACACCCCGGTGACCTCGTCATCCTGATCAGCTACGGGCTGATGGACGAGACCGAGGCCAAGAGCTACCTACCCAAGGTTGTGCACGTGGACGGGGCTAACCGGATCGTGTCGTTGGACCACGACCCCGCTGCGCCGCCGGCTGGTGCCACGACATTGCGGCGCGGCGACGAGCCTCGCGGAAGCCGACAGCGAGCGAGCATCGCAGCGAGCGCCAGCGAGTGAGGAGCGGAACGAGCGCGGAGGCGACCAAGGCAATCGCTAATCTGCTGACATGAACGACCCAGGGACGCCGAGCGCCGGCGACCCGGAGTGAGCGCCGGTCCTCGCGTCTCCGGACTTCCGCGCCGACTGAACGCTTCCACCCCGGGTTGGTCCCGGCAGGCGGACGTGTGCGTGGTCGGGTCCGGGATAGCCGGCCTGCGTACGGCGCTGTACGCGCGTTCGTACGGGCTGTCGGTCGTCCTGGTGAACAAGGTCAACATCGATGACGGCTCGACAAGGTGGGCACAGGGCGGCATCGCCGCAGTCCTCGACCCGACCGACACTCCGGCCGCGCACGCGGCTGACACCCATGCCGCCGGAGTGGGGCTCTGCGATCCGACCGCCGTGGACGTACTCGTCAACGAGGGGCCCGGCCGGCTGCGCGAACTCATGGAACTGGGCGCGGCCTTCGACCGCACCCCGGACGGTGCACTAGCGCTGACCCGGGAGGGTGGGCACCACGCCCGCCGGATCGTGCATGCCGGGGGTGATGCGACCGGAGCCGAGGTCCAACGCGCCCTGCACGCGGCCATTCTCGGCGATGCCGGCATCGACCTGATCGAGCATGCGATGGTTCTGGACCTGCTGCTGGCGGCTGACGGCCGAGCGGCGGGGGTGTCCCTGCACGTCCTGGGCGAGGGCAGCAACGACGGCGTGGGGGCGGTACTGGCTCGGGCGGTCGTGCTGGCAACCGGCGGAATGGGACAGATCTATGCCTCGACCACGAATCCATCGGTGTCCACCGGAGACGGGGTAGCCCTCGGCTTGCGCGCGGGGGCGGTAGCCGCCGACCTCGAATTCGTCCAGTTTCATCCGACCTCGCTCTACCTCGGACCCGCGGCCACCGGCCAGCAGCCGCTCATCAGCGAGGCCATGCGCGGCGAGGGCGCCTTCCGCGTCGACGGCTCGGGCGCACGGTTCATGACCGGCGTTCACCCGCTGGCCGACCTTGCTCCGCGCGACGTCGTAGCGAAGACGATCACTCGGGTGATGCTCGCCGAAGGCACCGACCACGTGCGTCTGGACGCCCGGGGGATCGAGGACATCTCCGGCCGATTCCCGATCATCACCGCGTCCTGTCTGGCTGCCGGGATCGATCCGCAGCGCGAGCTCATCCCCGTACGGCCAGCGGCCCATTACGCATCCGGCGGGCTGCGGACCGACGTCTGGGGCCGTACGTCCGTGCCCGGGTTGTTCGCCTGTGGCGAGGTCGCCTGTACGGGCGTGCACGGGGCGAACAGATTGGCCTCCAACTCGTTGCTCGAGGGCCTGGTCTTCGCCGCCCGGATCGCCACCGTCCTGCGCACGGACCTCGGCCCGCAGGCCGAGCCGCTGCCGGCTGGGGGGCCGTACGGTGCGCTGGATCCGGCGATCCGGCCGGAGATCACGACCGCGATGTCCCAGCATGTGGGCGCGCTCCGCTCGGGCGAGGGCCTTGCTGAGGCGGGTCAGACCCTGGATGCCCTCTCGGCTCGCGCCGCCCGGGCACCCGGGCCCGCAGCTTGGGAGGCCACCGATCTGCTGACCGTCGCGGGTGCCCTGACCGCTGCGGCGACGAGACGGACCGAGACCCGTGGCTGCCACTGGCGCCATGACCACCCCGAAGCCGACCCGGCGTGGCTGGGCCGGATCGAGATCGCCCTGGATGACGAGGGCGTTCTGCAGACCACCTTCCGCCCGCTGGCTGTCTCGGCGAGATCAGCTGCAGCAGAAGGCATTCGGGTATGACGACCGACGACGAAGGATTCGCCGGCACCGGCTTGGACTCGGCCTGGGTCAAGGACCTGGTGTCCCGGGCGTTGGCCGAGGATCTCGGATTTCCGGACGGCGGCCCACATGCCGGCCACGACGTGACGGGCGAAGCCACGATCCCGGCTGATCAGGTAAACACGGCCGTGCTGGTGGCTCGCGCCGGCGGCGTCCTGGCCGGCCTGCCGGTCGCGCTCGCAGTCTTCCTGACCTGCGGGCCGGGTACCGAGATCGCCATCGCGCACCGGGACGGCGACGTCGTGGCCCACGGGGACGAGGTCGCCACGATCACCGGGCAGACCACGGGGATCCTGGCTGCGGAGCGGACCGCGCTGAACATCCTCTGTCGAGCCAGTGGGGTCGCGACCCTGACACGCGCCTGGGTCGATGCTGTCGAGGGCACCGGAACGCAGATCCTGGACACCCGAAAGACGACTCCTGGACTGCGAGCGCTGGAGAAGTACGCGGTCCGGGTCGGTGGTGGACAGAACAAGCGAATGGGGCTCTACGACGTCGCGATGATCAAGGACAACCACGTCCTGGCAACGGGCAGCGTGGCGTCGGCGATCGAGCGCGTACGCGAACAGTTTCCTGACGTTCCACTGCAAGTGGAAGTGACCACAGTGGACATGGCCCGCGAGGCAGTCGAAGCCGGCGCCCGTTTCCTGCTGTGCGACAACATGACTCCCGATCTGCTTCGTGGAGTGGTGGACGCTGTCGGCGGAAGGGCCGAACTCGAAGCCACCGGCGGGCTCACCCTGGACCGGGCGCGCGAGTACGCCGAGACCGGCGTCGACTACCTGTCGGTGGGCGCGTTGACCCACTCCGCGCCGATACTGGACCTCGCCCTCGATCT
>JBPCPI010000181.1:0-16581 GCA_050999295.1 Geodermatophilaceae bacterium
GAGAACGTCCTCGTCGTGAATGCCACCTGTCGCTACACCAACACCGGCGAGGGACTGCACCGGTTCGTCGACCCGGTGGATGGCTCGGTCTACCTCTACACGCAGTTCGAGACCGCGGACGCCAAGCGGATGTACGCCTGCTTCGACCAGCCCGACCTCAAGGCCGAGTTCACCTTCCACGTCACTGCCCCGCAGGACTGGGAGGTCGTGTCCAACTCGCTGGTCGATGCCACCGAGGACGGGCCCGGCGGTGCGCAGATCGTCCATTTCCGGACCACTCCACGGATCTCGCCCTACATCACCGCCCTGATCGCCGGGCCGTACTACAAGGTCACCGACGAGCACGACGGCATCCCGCTGGGGCTTTACTGCCGGACCTCACTGGCCGAGTTCCTGGATCCCGACGAGTTGTTCGAAGTCACCAAGCAGGGCTTCGACTTCTATCACCGGGTCTTCGACTACCGGTACCCCTTCGACAAGTACGACCAGCTCTTCGTCCCGGAGTTCAACGCCGGCGCCATGGAGAACGCCGGTGCCGTGACCATCCTCGAGGACTATGTGTTCCGCTCTCGTACGACTCAATCAGCGTACGAACGCCGCGCTGAGACCGTCCTGCACGAGCTTGCGCACATGTGGTTCGGCGACCTGGTGACCATGCGCTGGTGGGACGATCTCTGGCTCAACGAGTCGTTCGCAACCTATGCCAGCGTCGTATGCCAGGCCGAGGCCACGAAGTACCGCACGGCCTGGACCACCTTCGCCAACATCGAGAAGACCTGGGCATACCGGCAGGATCAGCTGCCCTCCACACACCCGGTCGCTGCCGACATCCCCGACGTGGAGGCCATGGAGGTCAACTTCGACGGGATCACCTATGCCAAGGGGGCCTCGGTCCTCAAGCAGTTGGCTGCCTACGTCGGCCAGGGCCAGTTCTTCGACGCGATGAAGGTGTACTTCAAGCGGCACGAGTACGGGAACACGACCTTCGCTGATCTGCTCTCGGTGCTCTCCGAGGTGTCCGGTCGCGACCTGTCCGACTGGTCGGAGATGTGGTTGGCCACCAGCCAGGTCAACACGTTACGACCTGCCTACGAGCTGGACGCCGAGGGCGACTACGCCTCCTTCGCCGTACTGCAGAGCGCAGTACCCGAGCACCCCGTCCTGCGCCGGCACCGGCTGGCGGTCGGCCTCTACACCGCCGGTCCGGAGGGCCTGGTCCGAACCCACCGCGCGGAGTTGGACATCGAGGGCGAGGCCACTGTGGTGGACGAGATCGTCGGTCTGCCGGCTGCAGATCTCGTGCTGGTCAATGACGATGATCTGACCTACGCCAAGCTGCGCCTGGACGACCGCTCGCTGGCCACCCTGTCGACCCAGATCGGCGAGCTCACCGATCCCCTGGCCCGGACCCTTTGCTGGTCAGCGGCCTGGGACATGACCCGCGACGCCGAGTGGGCAGGACGCGACTACGTCCGTCTCGTGCTGGCCGGAATCGATGCCGAGGACGAGATCAGCGTCGTACAGGCACTTCTGCGCCAGGTGCAGGCCGCGCTGAGCACGTTCGTCGACCCGGCCTGGGCTACGACGGGCTGGGCACAGCTGGCCGACAAGGCCTGGGCTGCTCTTGCGGCCGCGCCTGCCGGTAGTGACCGCCAGCTGGCCTGGTCGCGGACCTTCGCCATCGCTGCGCGTACCGACGAGCACGCTGAGCGCCTGCGGGCATTGCTGGACGGATCGCTGGTCGTCGAGGGCCTCACCGTGGACGCCGAGGCACGCTGGGCGCTGCTCAACGGTCTCGTCGCGATCGTGGCGGCCGGCGATGCCGAGATCGAGGCCGAATTGCACCGTGATCTGACCGCCACCGGTCGACGGCGGGCCGCCACAGCCAACGCCCTGCGGCCGACGCCCGAGGCGAAGGAGCGCGCGTGGTCGCTCGGGATGTCCGACGATGTTCCCAACGCGGTGCAGGAGGCCACCCTGCAGGGGTTCTGGCACCCGGCCCAGACCGAGGTCTGCCGCCCGTACGTGGACCGGTTCTTCGCCGAGGTCGGCGAGATCTGGGAGCGCAGGCCCGGCGAGATCGCCAAGAACGTTGCCGCCTACCTCTTTCCGGCGATCGTCGAACAATCCACTCTGGACGCGGCCGACGCCTGGCTCGCGGATGACTCGCATCCATCGGCGCTTCGACGGCTGATCACCGAGTCCCGTGACGGGATCGCGCGGGGGCTACGCTGCCGGGCCCGCGACGCGGAAGCCCAGGTCTGATCGGCCGAGCCGGATCAGCGGCGTGGGCGCGGGTGTCCGGCCTGGTCGGAGAGCATGCGTAGCCCGTTCACGATGCCGCCCACGAGGTCACCGGACCCGAATGCGGCGGTCATCGACAGTGCGGCCAGAGCGCAGGAGCGATCCGGCAGCCGCTTGACCGAGTCACGTCCGGTGACGATCTCCAGAACCCGTTGACCGGGGTCCACTGCCACCAGCACTCCGTTGGCGGCCTTGGCACCCATCTGCGGATGCAGAGCCTCGGCCGTGGCACGGGAATCGCCCGCCAGCCGCCCGACGTACAGGCTGAAGTTGATGCCGGTCTCCCGGCAGGCCATCGTCAAGGCCTCGTCGATGCGTTCGAGCTGCTTGAGGGTGAACGGTGCAGAACGGAGGCCGGTGTGCGCTTCGCTCGTGGTCATTCTCGGCTCACCAGGTACCCCGGGCGCCGCCGGCTGCGGTAGGGACGGACGCGGAGGGTTGCTCGGTCGTCGGTTGTGGTTGACCGGAAGTGAGTTCGGGACTGCGCGGCTGCGGATCTTCGTGGGCCAGATCCGGTACGGCGAGCGGGTGCGGGGCGTACCACACCGGTTCGTAGGGCCAGTCCCGGCCCGGGCGATACCGCGGTCCACGGTCAGTCCCGCGACCCCAGATCAGCGCTGCCATGACCCCGACCACGGCCCCCGGTACGACGACGAACACGAGGATCGTTTCCACCACACTCACACAGACAACTTAGCGAATCCCCGCCCCCATCCGATTCAGCCGGGGGTCACCAAACCGGCGGGGTTCTCGCGGCCCACGGCTGGGCCTGCTCGAGCTGTGCGGACAGGGCGATCAGGGTGGCTTCGTCGCTCGGCCTACCGACCAGCATCGTGCCGATGGGCAGGCCGGCATCGGTCCAGTACAGCGGGATGCTGACTGCCGGTTGGCCGGTCACGTTGTAGACCGCGGTGTACGCGGCGTAGCGCTTCTGTCGTTCGAAGTCCGGTGCGCCCGGGCCGTCCTGGCCGAACCAACCGATTGGGCGAGCAGGCATCGTGCAGACCGGTGCGAGCAGGACGTCGTAGCCAGCTGTCTGCTCGACCCAACCGCGGCCGAACAGGCGAAGCGCGTAGAGGGCATCCATCGCCTGCTTGGCGCTCAGGGACAGGCCGCGATCGCGCAGGTAGGCGGTCAGCGGCTGGAGTTGGGCCGCCTGGCTCTCGGTGATCGGCAGGGTAGTACCCGACAGCGACCAAACGGTCTCGAAATTCGCGACCACCTTGGTCGTCAGCGGAGGCATCGATAGGTCCTCGACCTCGTGACCCAGGTATTCCAAGACTGCCGAAGCCTCCAGCCAGGCCTTCTCCACCTCCGGATCGACCTCTGCCCCAGGCATTCCGGACTCCAGGTAGCGCCCGATCCGCAACCGGCCCAGGTCCCGGTCGGCGTAGGACAGGAACGTCTCCCCGTCCGGCAGCGGCGGAGCCCAGTACGGATCGCCCGGTGCCATTCCGGCCATCACGTCCAACATCGCCGCGGCGTCGCGAACCGTGCGCGCCAGTGGCCCGTGCACCGAGAGGCCGGTCGTGTCGGCGCCCAGCGGTCCGCTGCTGATCCTGCCCCGGCTGGTCTTGATGCCGAAGATCCCGCAGCAGTTGGCCGGTATGCGGATCGAGCCACCTCCGTCCGAGCCCAGCGCGATCGGCACGAGCCCGGCCGCAACTGCCGTGGCCGATCCCCCGCTGGAACCGCCGGAGAGCAATTCGGTGTCCCACGGATTGCGGGCCGGGCCGGCGAAAGCAGGTTCGGTGTAGCAGGGGAATCCGAACTCCGGCGTTGCGGTCTTGCCCAGGCTGATCGTGCCCGCGGCACGCAGCCGCTCGACCACGACGTCGCTGACATCGGGGACGAAGTCGCGCATCGTCGCCGAGCCGAACGAGGTCGGTACGCCCGCGATGAGATTCAGGTCCTTGATGGCGGTCGGTACGCCGTGCAGCGCACTGAGCTCCTCGCCGGCCAGGACGGCCCGCTCGGCATCCGCGGCCTGCTCCATCGCCTGATCAATGGTGAGGGAGAAGAATGCGCCGAGTCCGGCATACGGGTCGTCCGGCCGGTCGGCGGCGGTGATTCGGGCGAGATAGTGCTCGACCAACTCGACCGGACTCAGTGCCCGTTCGCGGATCGCCGCAGCCTGGTCCAGAGCGCTGAGCTCGTGGGGTTGGGTCACAACCGCACGCTACGTCGATCCAGGGGCGGCAGCGCATCTGGGGTCTGCGCAGGAAACGGAGCGGTCAGGCGCTGACCGCCTCCGCGGGCTCCAGCCATTCCTGCCAGGTCGCGTCGGTGATGCCCCGGCTCAACAGGTGCCAGGACGCGCCGCGCGGAGCCTGCGGGATGCTCCGCAGGCGCCAACCCAATTCGGCCAGGGTTCGATCGGCCTTCGCGTGGTTGCAGCGCCGGCATGCGGCCACGACGTTGTCCCACGTGTGGGTTCCCCCACGACTGCGGGGCACGACGTGATCGATACTGGTCGCTGTAATTCCACAGTAGACACACATGCCCGAATCGCGGGCGAAGACCGCCCGGCGGGAGAGCGGGGTACGGCCGAGGTAGGGCACCCGGATGTACCTCGTCAGACGGATGACCGCAGGGATCGGAACCGAGAGCATGGCACTGTGCATCGCTGCCCCACTGTCGTGGACGCTCTCGGCCTTGGCGGACAGGACGAGCACGACCGCCCGACGTGAAGACACGACGCACAGCGGTTCGTACGTCGCGTTCAGCAACAAGGTCACCGAGCCTCGCGCCATGCCTCACCTCCGCAGGCGCCCGGTGCGATTCCCGCCGGCTGCGAGCCCGGACTGGGCGACCATGTCGCCATATCATGCCCCGCCGCTTCGGCGATTACCTCACCAGATCCCCAGATCGGCCGGGTCGGGACTCCGTTGCGGCCAGGGAGGGGACGAGCGGCCGGGCGCAAGCCGGGTCGCACCCTGGCCGGGGTAAGGCTGGACTGGCACCCTGTTCGAGTGATGAATCGGCTCCTGACGACGAGCTCCCCGAACGCGGTGCCTGCGTGGGTGTCTGAGCGCACCGAAGCGATCGGCGTGACCTCGGCGAAGATTCTGGTGATCATTCTGGTCGCCCTATTGACCCGCTTCCTGCTGCACCGTGCGATCAGAAGGCTCACCCAACGTACGGCCAGCGGCGATACACCGGTCATTCTCCGGCCACTGAGCGCTCGGGCCCGCAAGAGCCTGCAGGAGTCGGTGATCCCGAGCGAGCGGCGGACCCAGCGAGCCGAGGCGATCGGTTCGGTCCTGCGCAGTTCGGTCTCGATCATCATCATGGCGATCACCCTGATGCTGATCCTCGGTGAACTGGGCATCAACCTCACGCCGATCGTGGCCAGCGCCGGCGTTGTCGGCGTAGCCCTCGGGTTCGGCGCCCAGAACCTCGTCAAGGACTTCCTGTCCGGCATCGGCCTCATTCTCGAGGACCAGTACGGCGTTGGCGATGTCGTCGACCTGGGTGAGGCCAGCGGCACGATCGAGGGAGTGGGGCTGCGCACGACTCGACTGCGGGACAACACCGGAGTGGTCTGGTACGTACGCAACGGCGAGATCATCCGGGTCGGAAACAGGAGTCAGGGCTACGCGCAGGTCGTCCTCGATGTCCCGGTGGCGCACGAGACTGATCTGGACCTCGCCCGGCAGGCGATGCAGGAGGTCGGCGACGCCCTGGTGGCGGACGAGAACTGGGCGGACAAGGTGCTGGGAGAGGCCGAGTCGCTGGGCGTCGAACAGATCACAGCGAGCGCGATTGTGCTGCGCCTGCAGGTACGCACCACCACCGGGGACCAGTGGCGGATAGCCCGCGAACTGCGGCTGCGGATCGCGCAGCGATTCGCCGAACTGGATATAGCTAGCCCGCTGCCGATGATGGGCCTGGGACCCGGCGAGACCGGCCAATCCGCTCCTGGGGACAAGCCGTAACGGTCGTGCACAGATTCCGCGGGCGATGCGGGCGGGCCGCGCCAGTGCGGCAGGATGATTACCGTGACACGGCGAGACTCGCCAGGGGGTCTACGTCCGGCGACCTATAGCGAGGTCTTCGGCGTCCGCGAGTTCCGTTTCTTGTTTCTGGCTCACCTGCTCTCTCTCGTCGGCGACGAACTCGCCCGAGTTGCGCTCACCATCCTGGTCTTCGACGCGACCGACTCCCCGTTCCTGGCTGCCGCGACCTTCGGGATCAGCTACGCGCCCTGGCTCCTCGGCGGGCCGTTCCTCTCGGCATTCGCCGATCGGCTGCGGCGGCGAACGGTCTTAGTCGGCACTGACCTCATACGGGGACTGGTGGTGGCCTGCCTGGTGATTCCCGGTCTGCCACTAGGGCTGATGCTGGGAATGCTGTTCGCAGCGTCCCTGCTGGCACCGCCTTTCGAGTCGGCCCGCTCGGCGCTGATGCCGGACGTCCTCGAGGGCGACCGGTACGCCGTCGGTATCTCGGTCACCAACATCAGCACTCAGGTCGCACAGGTACTCGGGTTCGTCGGCGGTGGCGTCCTGGTCCTGCTCATCTCACCGCGCGGTGCTTTGCTGGTCGATGCCGCAACTTTCCTGATCGCGGCCGCCCTCGTCCGGTGGGGTGTCCGCGACCGACCACCTGCCGGCCAGAGTGATGCGCCAGCCTCGTTGTGGCGGGAGACCACCGACGGACTGAGGATCCTGACCGGCAACGGCATGCTGATGCGCATCGTCGGCCTGCTGTGGATCGGACAGCTGTTCGTGACCGCCCCGGAGGGGATCGCCGCACCTTTCGTGGCGGATTTCGGGTACGGAGCGGTCGGGGTCGGGCTCTTCCTAGCCGCCAATCCGGTCGGCCTCATCATCGGGGGGGTCGTCATCGGCCGCCTCTGCCCACCGGATCTGCGGGAGAGACTGACCTATCCGCTGGCCGTTTTCTCCGTACTGCCGCTCATCGTGGCCGGGTTGATCGACAACTTCGTCCTGGTTCTCGGCTTGTTCATCCTGTCCGGGTTTGGCGCCAGTTATATCATTCCGCTCAACGTGTCCTTCGTGCGTGCCGTTCCTCCGGCATTCCGAGGACGGGCATTCGGCGTTGCGGTCAGTGGGCTCTACGCCTGTCAGGGGATCTCCATCGTGGCGGCCGGTGCCGCGGCGGAACGGGTTTCTCCCGGCGTTGTGGTAACCGGGTCGGGTCTGCTCGGGCTCGTCGCGCTCCTACTTCTCGGAATCACCCGGTTTCCCGGCCGCAGCCGGCGGGTGCAGACCCGGTCCGGAGACCGGAGCACTCCCGCGAGTACGGCCCCGCTGGCACCCGAATCTGAACAGTCAGGCACCATCGAGTAGATGCCAGCCTCCAATCGGCGCGCTCGAACCGTCTACGACGAGGTCGGCGGCCACGACACCTTCCAGCGACTCGTCGCGCACTTCTATGCCGGAGTCGCTCTCGATCCGATCCTGCGTCCGATCTATCCGGAGGAGGACCTCGGGCCCGCCGAGGAGCGCCTCCGGATGTTCCTCGAGCAGTACTGGGGCGGGCCGAGCACCTACTCCGAGCAGCGCGGTCACCCTCGACTGCGGATGCGCCATGCACCGTTCACCGTCGGAGAGGTGGAGCGGGATGCCTGGCTGGCTCGGATGCGGGCCGCGATGGACGATGTGGCATTGACTCCCGAGCAGGACGAGACGCTGTGGAACTACTTCACGATGGCCGCGCAGAGCATGATCAACCAGTTCCAGGCGCCCTAGGGTGTGGTGGACCGGAGCGGTCTTCTACCAGATCTATGTCCGCAGCTTCGCGGATGCCAACGGCGACGGCGTGGGTGACCTGCGCGGCATCACCGATCGGCTCGCTCACCTGGCAGAGCTCGGGGTCGACGCGATCTGGCTGACGCCGTTCTACCCGTCCCCGATGGCCGATCACGGATACGATGTCTCCGATCCCCGCGGGGTCGACCCGCTCTTCGGGGACCTCGCAGCCTTCGACACGCTGCTCGCCCGGGCGCATGACCTCGGTTTGCGCGTGACTATCGACCTCGTGCCCAACCACACCTCCAACCGACACGACTGGTTTCTGGCCGCCCGCGCGGGCGGGCGGAACGATCCGGCGCGATCGCGGTACATCTTCCGCGACGGTCGCGGTGTCGATGGTGCTGAGCCACCCAACAACTGGCCGTCGGTCTTCGGCGGTCCGGCTTGGACCCGGCTGGCGGACGGGCAGTGGTACCTGCATCTGTTCGCACCGGAGCAGCCCGACCTGAACTGGAGCCATCCCGCCGTCACGGCCGACCTTGACACGACGATGCGGTTCTGGCTCGAACGTGGGGTGGACGGCTTCCGTATCGACGTCGCACACGGGATGGCCAAGCCCGCCAACCTGCCCGACCTCAGCCCCGAGGTGCTGAACGGTCTGCTGGCTCGGACCGAACCCGACGATCCACGCTTCGACAACGACGGTGTGCACGAAGTGCACCGCGCCGTACGGCGCACCCTCGACGACTATCCGGGTGCCATGGCCGTCGGTGAGATCTGGGTCGAGGATGACGAACGCCTGTCCCGGTACGTCCGGCCGGACGAGCTGCACTTGGCGTTCAACTTCCGTCTGCTCCAAGCAGATTGGGACGCAGACGAATTTCGGGCCGCGATTGAACATTCGCTGCGCAGCGTCGCCGGAACGGGCACCCCTGCCTGCTGGGTGCTGTCCAACCACGACCGGCCACGGCACGTCACCCGATACGGCGGCGGCGAGCGGGGCATGCACCGCGCTCGGGCTGCGACGTTGTTGCAGCTGGCGCTGCCAGGTGTGGCCTACACCTACAACGGCGACGAACTCGGGCTCCCCGACGTCGACCTGCCGGACGAGGTCTTGCAGGATCCGATCTGGGAACGGTCCAGGCACCAGGAGCGCGGGCGGGACGGCTCCCGAGTTCCGCTGCCGTGGGCCGGAACCCAGCCGCCCTACGACTTCTCGCCGGAGGCGTCGACGTGGCTGCCGGCGCCCGAGGGCTGGGGCGGCCTGACCGTGCAGGCCCAGCGCGAGGACCCAGGCTCGACCCTCAACCTGTACCGACGCGCCCTGCGCATCCGCCGCACGTGGCGGGACCGCCCGGCGATGGCCCCCGGAGCCGGTGTGCACTGGCTCGACCTGCCCGCCTCGGCACTGGGCTTTGTCCGGGAGGACGGCGTGATCTGCGTCGTCAACGCGGGCGACGTGCCGATCGCGTTGCCCGCCGGCGACCTCCTGCTGACCAGCGGGCAGCTGATCGAACTGACGACCGAGGCGGGCGGCGAGGCGCTTACCCTGCCGCCCGACACGGCAGCCTGGCTCACCTCCCGCTAGCCCCACGCTCCGAACTTGTGGATAACGGCAACCGGGGCTGAATCCGATTATTGGTCGCAGGTGTCGAGGAACCGTTCGAGGTAGGCGCGCTCGTCCGGGAGGATCCGACGCGGCCTGGCGGCCTCGATGTCATAGGTAGCCAGTAAGGAGTTCGCGGTTACGGCGAGGGTTTCCCCGTCGTACACGCGGTAGTCGACGCGGTACGAGGCCGCCCGCAGCTGCGAGATCCAGCATTCGATGACCAACGGTCGGGCCGAGTAGATGACGGGCCGCTTGTAGTCGATCTCGTGGCGAACGACGACAACGCCGTCGGACAGGGTCGTGACTCCCTCGGTCTCGGCTTCGGAGAAGAAGATCTCGACGCGAGCTTGCTCGAGGTAGGTCAGGAACGCGGCATTGTTGACGTGTTGGAAGGGATCCTGATCCGACCAGCGCATCGATACCGGCACCCGTTGCCTGGTCATGGTCGGCCGGCTCGGTCAGTCGCGGGTGAGCTTGCGATAGGTGGCTCGGTGCGGGCGGGTCGCCTCCGGCCCCAGCCGCTCGATCTTGTTGTCCTCGTAGGCGGCATAGTTGCCCTCGAACCAGAACCAGTTCGAGTCGCCCTCGTAGGCCAGGATGTGGGTCGCGACCCGGTCGAGGAACCACCGATCGTGACTGACGACCACCGCACAGCCAGGGAACTCCAACAGCGCGTTCTCCAGGCTGCCGAGGGTCTCGACGTCGAGGTCATTGGTCGGTTCATCGAGCAGCAACAGGTTCCCGCCCTGCTTGAGGGTGAGCGCCAGGTTGAGCCGGTTGCGTTCTCCGCCGGAGAGCACCCCGGCTGGCTTCTGCTGATCGGGTCCCTTGAATCCGAACGCGCCGACGTACGCGCGGGAGGGCATCTCGACGTGACCGACCTTGATGAAGTCCAGTCCGTCGCTGACGACCTGCCAGACGTTCTGCTTCGGGTCTATCCCGGCCCGGTTCTGTTCGACGTAGGAGATCTTCACCGAGTCGCCGATCTTGATCTCGCCATCATCGGGCTTTTCGTCACCGATCAGCATCTTGAACAGGGTGGTCTTTCCTGCCCCGTTCGGGCCGATGACGCCCACAATCCCGTTGCGGGGCAAGGTGAAGGACAGGGCGTCGATCAGCAGCCGATCACCGAAGCCCTTGGTCAGGTCCGCGGTCTCGACGACCAGACTGCCCAGTCTCGGACCGGGTGGGATCTGGATCTCCTCGAAGTCCAGCTTGCGGGTCTTCTCCGCCTCGGTGGCCATCTCTTCGTACCTGGCCAGCCGGGACTTGCTCTTGGTCTGCCGGGCCTTGGCATTGGAGCGGACCCACTGCAGTTCGTCGGCCAGCCGCTTCTGCCGCTTGATGTCCTTCTGCCCCTCGACCTTGAGCCGAGCTGCCTTCATCTCGAGGTAGGTGGAGTAGTTGCCCTCGTAGGGGTAGGCACGGCCCCGGTCCAACTCGAGGATCCACTCCGCGACGTTGTCCAGGAAGTACCGGTCGTGGGTCACCGCGACCACCGTGCCCTCGTACTTCTCCAGGTGCTGCTCGAGCCACTGAACGCTTTCGGCGTCGAGGTGATTGGTCGGCTCGTCGAGCAGCAGCAGGTCGGGCTTGCGCAGCAGCAGCTTGCACAGTGCGACTCGGCGGCGTTCTCCTCCGGAGAGCACGCTGACGTCGGCATCACCCGGCGGACAGCGCAGGGCATCCATCGCCATCTCGATCTGGTTGTCGAGTTCCCAGCCGTCAGCGTGCTCGATCTTGTCCATCAGCTCGCCCTGCTCGGGCAGCAGGGCGTCGAAGTCGGCGTCCGGTTCGGCCATGGCCTCGCTGATCTCCTCGAACCGGGCCAGTGTCTGCCGCAGTTCGGCGACGGCCTCCTCGACATTCCCCCGTACGTCGAGTTCCTCGTTCAGCGGCGGCTCCTGCAACAGGATGCCCACCGAGTAACCCGGGGTGAGCCGCGCCTCCCCATTGGAAGCCTGTTCCAGGCCGGCCATGATCTTCAGCACCGTCGACTTACCGGCCCCGTTGGGGCCGACCACGCCGATCTTGACGCCGGGCAGGAACGCCAGCGTTACGTCGTCGAGGATCACTTTGTCGCCGTGCGCCTTGCGGGCACGGTTCATGGAGTAGATGTACTGGGCCACGAGGGGAGGCTGTCCTTCACGTACGGCAGGCCGCCGGCCCTGGCCGGCGGAGGGGCGCCTTCATTGTTCCAGCCTCGTCGTGGGAGAACGTCAGCCGGTCGGCTATGCCAGCTTGACTGCGGCACGAGCGCACCTACGCATCATGACGTTATGATGCGTAGGTGCGTACGACCCTCGATCTCGATGACAAGGTGCTCGCCGCCGCCCGAGCCCTCGCTCGCGACACGAAGGTGACTCTGGGCGAAGCGATCTCTGAACTCGCCCGGCGGGGCCTTCGCTCGGCTCGAGTGCCACTGCACCGCGATGCGTTCCCCATCTTTGCGGTTCCCGAGCAGGCTCCACCGCTGACCCTTGACCAGGTCAACGAGTATCGCGATGACGTCTGATCTCCGCTATCTCCTCGACGTCAACGTCCTGATCGCGCTGAGCTGGCCTCAGCACGTCCATCACGAACGGGCACATGCCTGGTTCTCGGCGCAGGCCTCAGACGGCTGGGTGACCACTCCGATGACGGAGACCGGTTTCGTGCGAATCTCGGCCAATAGTGCGTTGATCCCGTGGGCAGTGCCCGTGGCCGACGCCATCGCCGCGATCGGCGCCATGCGGGCGACCCCCGGGCACGGCTTCCTGGCCGACGATTCCTCGCTGGCCGATCCGGCGATCGACACGTCCCGGATGGTCACCCCGAAGCAAGTCACCGACGTGCATCTTCTCAACCTTGCTGCACGAAGCGGAACCGTGCTGGCCACCCTCGATGTGGCGATACCCAGTTACCTCGAGGCTGGAGAACGCCGCCACGTTTACCTGCTTCCCTGACGAACCGTGGCACACGCGGCACAAGGCCGGTCAGCTGGCGACCGCCAGGTCCCGCACCGACGTTTGCGACTCGACATCCTCGATGTCGGCATCCTCGCCGTCGTCGGCCGCCAGAACGTCGGCGCTGGGCTGAGGCTCCGCCGACTGGTTGTTCCGGAGCACCCGCCGTAGGCTCGCGGCTCGTTTGCGCAGGTCGGGACCGACCGTCTCGGCCCTGATCTCCCAAGACTCCTTCGTAACCCCCTCGACCTCATACGTACGGCACTGGAATCTGCCGACGACGATGACCGGATCCCCCTTGCGCAGACTCTCGGAGATGTTCTCCGCCATCGTGTCCCAGCACTCGACCTTGAAGAAGGATGCTTCACCTTCCACCCAGGACTGGGTCTCTTTGTCGCGCCAGCCGTGATTGCAGGCGACCGAGAAATTGATGACAGCCTTGCCGGTGGGCAGGTACTTGAGAATAGGATCCTTGGTCAGATTGCCGACGACGGTAATCGTGTTGCCGTTCATCAAATGCTCCTTCGGGTCGATGAGATGACCAAAGGATGTAGATGTGCGCACCCGTCCGGGGCTCGAGATCAGCGATTGTGGACAGCCGGCACGCGCTGTGGAAACTCAGTCCCGGATCGCCGCAGTGGTGGCGACGTCGAAGAAATGCAGGCGATCGACATTCACGACGAACCGGGCCGAGGTATCGATCGCCACCCCCGTTCGGGGATCCAGTCGAGCCACCAACTCGACACCTCCCCCGCCCGTCAATGTCGCCTCTGGATCTCGCTGGGCCACCTGGACGTCGGGTGCTTGGGCATCCAGACGTGCGTAGACAACCACCTCGGAGCCAAGCCCCTCGCGTAGTTCGACGAGCACGTCGAGCGTGCGCCGCGCCTGCCCACCACCATTGACCAGGCTCGCGTCCTCGAGATCCTCGGGTCGGATTCCCACGGCGACGCTGGCCCCGTCGCGAGCTTTCAGCGCGGGATGTTCGCTCAACACCGCGGGGGTGAGCGCCAGCTGATGCCTGCCGACCTCGACGTACGGATCGTCATCCCATCGCACCGTGCCGGCCACCAGGTTCATCTGGGGCGAGCCGATGAAGGTCGCGACGAACACGTTGTTGGGTCGGTCGTAGAGGTGCTGCGGCGTATTCACCTGCATCAGCCGCCCGTTCGAGAGCACCGCCACTCGACTGCCCATGGTCATCGCTTCGATCTGGTCGTGCGTGACATAGAGCGTGGTGACGCCGATGTCGTGCTGGAGACGGCTGATCTCGGCCCGCATCTGCACGCGGAGCTTGGCGTCGAGGTTCGACAGTGGCTCGTCCATCAGGAAGACCTGTGGGCGGCGGACGATTGCTCGTCCCATCGCCACCCGCTGGCGCTGGCCGCCGGAGAGCTGGCCGGGCCGGCGATCCAGGTAGTCCTCCAACTCGAGGAGTCGGGCAACCTCCTCGACTCGGGCGTTGGCCTCCTGCTGCGGGTCCTTGCGCAGCTTGAGGGAGAACCCGATGTTCTGCCGGACCGACATATGCGGGTACAACGCGTAGTTCTGGAACACGAACGCGATGTCCCGGTCCTTCGGCGGCACATCGTTGACGACGCGGTCGCCGATCTTCAGGGTGCCGGAGGTGATGGACTCGAGGCCGGCCACCATGCGGAGTGCGGTCGACTTACCGCACCCGGACGGACCGACCAAGACGAGGAACTCACCGTCGCGTACGTCGAGGTCGAGCTCGTGCACAGCACGGAAGCCGTTCTCGTACACCTTCTCGATGCCTTCGAGGCTCACCTGGGACATGGCCTCATCCCGCCGGGTAAGCGATCGTGGACATCAGCGCGTTGGCGGCCTGGCGCGAGTCCAGACGGGTGTGCTGGACGACGATCGGCGCACTGCTGGACAGGACCAGGCTGTAGTCCACGCCGACCGGGATCGGCTCGGGATCGTGCAGATCGTTGATCCGCTGATGGTGCGCGCGTTGGCTGGCCACAGCCAGCACGTACGGACCCGCAGGCTCGCGGTCGGTAAAGTACGCGACGATCTCGACCACGGCATCGACCTGGCCGGCGTTGAGCAGGCACACACTGTCGTGGCTGGTCATGGCCGGCGCCGGTCCCGTGCTCTCCGGCGGGATGTAGCCATCGGCTACGACCCAGGTGCTTGCCCCGATCGCGGGGTTGGCCGGCATATCCGCTCCCTTCTTCGCTTGGGTTAGAAGTCATTGGCACTCCTGGCCATCAGCCCGCCGTCGCAGACCAGGTGCGCGCCGGTGACATACGAGGCCTCCGGGGACAACAGCCACATGATCGCTGCCGCGATCTCCTCGGGTCGTCCGAGACGACCGAGCGGGATCTGAGCCCTGGCTGCCGATCGGATGCGCTCGAGTTCGTCCGCTCGGGCGGCCTTGTCGCCGTGGGAAGCGATCAGCATCGGTGTGTCGGTGGCCCCCGGCACGACGGCATTGATCCTGATCCCGTGCCGGGCATAGTCGATGGCAGCCGACCTGACGAACGCCGAAATTCCGCCCTTCGATGCTGCGTAGGCGCTGTTCCCACCGCCCGCGAAACCAATGAAGGCCGCCGGAGACGAGGTGCACACGATCGAGCCCGCCTCCGCTTTGCCGACGAGGCGACTCAGCGCCTCGCGGCAGGTCAGGAACGTCCCGACGAGATTCACTTCGAGGACTGACCTCCAGCGCTCGAGTTCGAAGCTGTGCAACGGCGCATTGACCTCGACCCCTGCATTGGCACAGACCGAGTCGAACCCGCCCAGCAGCTCGTCGACCCGGTCGAAGGCCGCTCGCACCGACTCCTCCTTGGAGACGTCACAGGACACGCCCACCGCACCTGGCGAGCCGGCCTCCAACGCCAGTGCAGCCACGGCCTCGGCTCGGGCAGCGTCGACGTCGAGCGCCGCAACCTTCGCGCCTGCCTGCGCACACGCCAGCACAACCGCCCGCCCGATGCCCGAACCCGCACCGGTGACGACGACCGAACTAGTCAGCACTGGTCTGGGGGCGGGGCGTCAGGTGCGTGTGGATGTGCCGGTCGGTGGCGTCGAACACGGCCTGCTCCGAGCCCGTCCGCAGCACATCGAGGAGCTCCTGGTGCTGGGCCGGGACCGCCCTCGGGTCGTCGTGAGCCGGTGCGTCCCGACGGAAATAGGCCCGCACCCGGGGTTCGATGGCCCGCCAGATCTGCAGGCAGTGGCGCTGCTCCGAGCGCTCGATGATCAGCTCGTGGAACCGGATGTCGGCATCCGCCAGCCGGTCGACCTGTCCCTGCGCGGCCGCGACCTGCATCTCTTCGACGAGGGCTTGCAATTCGTCGAAGTCAGCCGGGCTGAGCCGTCCACGGGCCCTGGAATAGGCAAAGCGCTCCAGGGTGACCCTGATCGGCACCAGCATCTCCTCCACTTCGTCCTGGGAGACCCCGAGCACTTCGCTACCGCGATAGGGGTAGGAGGCCACGAGGCCCTGCTCCTCCAGTTGCCGAAGCGCCTCGCGTACCGGCGCCCGGCTGGTGCCGAGCTCGGCGGCCAGGTCGGTCTCGATCAGCCGATCGCCGGGCTTGAGCCGGCCCTCGGTGATGGCATCGCGCAGAATGTCGGCCACCTGCTCCCGCCGGGAGAGGCCGGGAACGCGGCGCAGCCCTAGCAGGTCCGTCATCGACGGGGCCGGAACGTCTGGGGTGTGCGGCGCATGCCGGGAGACTAGCGGAACTCGTCGATTGTCGACAATCGACCGCCCTCCTGTTATGGTTCCGGCCTGCCTGCGGCGTCTTGCCGCTGACCTCGGGAGAACTGACATGCAGCAGATCCGTTCGACGTCGGCCATTCTTTTCATCGCGGTCCTGCTCCTGGGGGCGTGCGGGGATTCTGGATCCGACAGTGCCCCGCAGGCCACAGATCCGGCCAGCAACGCTGCCCGCGAGGCAGCGCTGGAGGCGGCCGGCGGCGAGGAGTTGGGCGGCACGGTCTCCATGCTCGGCCTGCTCGGCGGTGAGGA
>JBPCPI010000067.1:0-3973 GCA_050999295.1 Geodermatophilaceae bacterium
ACGCACATAGGCAAGCACCCGCTCGCGCGGCTCCGAACGTGCGAACCGCGGTGCGATCCGGGCATGCACCTCCGCCAACCCTGCCGCCCACGCCTCGACCTCTGCCACATCCACCTCATCAGTCACACAAGCAACATGCCGATGAATCCCAGTCTCACACAGCAGGCGCGCCGAGAACCTGAGAATAAATGCGGCTGTAGTACTAGGCGAGCGGGCATCTCGCCCGCGTAAAGCGACTGTGCCAGATTAGGCTGGCATCAGCTGGCCCATCAGGGCCCGGATCAGGTCGTAGGGGTCGCCCGGGTGGACGCCGTCGACCACCAGGTCCCCCGCCACGTAGACGCGGCCAGGCCGAGGTCATCGAGTTTGGCTGAAACGGGAGAAGGGGGTGTTCGACATGGGATGCTCCCGGCGATGTGGCAACCGAGCCCCAGCCACGACATCGCCGAACCCCACGGCGAGGCAGCTTCCGCCGACGTTAGCCTCGATTTCCTCTGGGTTGTTGACGGCACCGACCGCGACGGAATCC
This sequence comes from Geodermatophilaceae bacterium, assembly GCA_050999295.1. Classification (GTDB taxonomy): domain Bacteria; phylum Actinomycetota; class Actinomycetes; order Mycobacteriales; family Geodermatophilaceae; genus JACCQS01. The sequence continues at coordinate 530 of JBPCPI010000067.1, forward strand.
TCGCGGCGGAAAGACGCACCTATGCGAACGCCCGGATCGGGGCTCTGCGTTGGATCGCTGCGGACTCAGAGGCAGGAGGGCTCGCACACGGGCGGGTTCAGGGTAGGTCCGGGTCCGGGTGATCGGTGAAGAACTTGCCGGCCACCGGCTCGCTGATCAGCTCCTGGTCGAGTAGCCATTCGATGGCTCGGCGCTTGGCCCGCGCGTCTCGAAACGCCTGCCAAACAGGCACCAGATCTGGGTACTCCTCGTACAGTTCGTTCTTGAATCGGCGGAAGGCGCCTCCGCCTTGAATGGCTCGTGCCAACCGTCGCCCTGCTTGGTCGTCACTGATCCCCTCGGCGAAGTCAGCCATGTCTGCGTACCAGACGCGGGGAGGTAACGGATCGATTGGGATCAGATCAAGATCGTCGAGGTCGACGGGGTTCTCGCCGTCGATGCCGGTGTCTGATGTCCAGAACGCGGTCTCTCCGGTCCTAGGCTCGATGAGCCAGCGATGCTCGTAGTCGGTCTGATCCGCCAGGGCCGTTGCGATCTCGTCCACGTTGAATCTGTCCAGGTCGACCACCAGGTCAGCCTAGGGCCTGTACTCCCTGACGTGGCAGCGGTGCCAGCTGCAATCAGCGACTGTGCGACGCCCCTCAGGAGCGGCTCATCGCGAGTCTCCGAACTCGCCGCAGATGCGGATGTGCCGTCGACGCAGGCCTGCAGCGGCCCAGCCCGGGGCGGACACACGACCGGGTCGTGGCCTTCCGGACGGGGATCGTCCGCAATTGCGCGTACCGTGCCTGGCATGGCTATCGCACGCTTCCCGAGCGTCGTGATCGACTGTCCCGATCCGGGCGCTCTCGCGACGTTCTACGGCTCGATGTTGGACTGGAAGGTCGATGTCTCCTCCGACTGGGCGGAGGTTCGCGCGGAGTATGGTCAGTGCATCTCCTTCCAGGAGGTGGAGGCCTACACCCCGCCTGAATGGCCGGCCCAGGAGGTGCCCCAGCAGATGCATCTCGATGTGATCGTGGACGACCTCGACGCCGCTGAGGCGGCGGTGCTCGATCTTGGCGCGACCAAGCACGAGCACCAGCCCGGTACGTCCTTCCGCGTGTTCCTCGACCCGGCGGGGCACCCCTTCTGTCTCTGCGTGGACTAACAAACGCGCCGCCGATCCTCAACGAGGTCCCATGGCCCACCAGGGATGGCCGATGGTGCCAGACCTCACGCGCCGAGCGATGCGCGCTCGTCGGCAGATCGGCAAACCGGATCGAAGGCAGGCTGGATGCAACAAGGATCGGTCGCGGCGAAAGGACGCGAGCAGGCTCTCTCGGATCGCGGCAGATCCGAGCGCGAACGACCTCTATGTGGAGCAGGGGTTGGAGATGACCGGCGAGCCGACGAATGCCTCTGTTGGAGGGTTCGCGGCTCATGTCAGGCGCGGATGTGCGCGCCTCCAGCGGGTTCGCAATAGGCAACGGTCGCGTCGTCGGGCTGATGGATGCCAGGGATTGAGCCGGTGACTCGGGCATCGGTCTCTGCTTCGCGGACTCGTCGGATGATCTCGTCGGGGCCCTTCGTGCGCATCAGGTCGAGGACGGTCCGCCACTCCGCCAGGCGGTACGGGGCCACGACCCGACTGGCCCCGTTGCTGAGGAGGGCGGCGCCGTTCAGGCGCCCGAGAGGAACGGTGCCGGTGACGGCCTGCATGGCCGCGTGTGGATCGTCCTTGGCGATCCAGTATCCGCCGGGCTGGTTGCGCCGAGCCCGTAGCGCGTCGATCACCGAGAGCTTCTCCCGCTCGTGCTCGGGGGTGCCTGTGGGGAGGCCGCGTAGCACCGACGTGCATTCGCTTCGCACGCTGACCTCGCGCGAGTCGGTGACCACCTGCGGCCCGGATTCGGACGAGTCCAGGACGACGAAGACGTCGGCGAGCACCAGGTAGTCCACGCGATCTTCGTCGAATCGGAGGATCGCCACGGTTGATTGGGGACTGCTGGGGTTGGCGATGTCGCAGGTGTGGCGATGTTGCCCGGATACCTGTCCGATCGAATCGGCAAGAGCTGCGACCAGGTCCGTCCCAAGTTCGCGAGACTGCTGACCGAGAAGGGTCGCGCCGAGAGTGTGTGAGTACCAGGCGACTCCGTGGCGACAGATCGTCTCGGTCCCTGGAATTCCAGCACCGTCGAGTAACACCACGGCGCCTGGCACAGCGCCGACGACGTCTTCGTTCGGCCGGCCGACGTGACCAGGACTGCTGACCATCACAACCCGCATGCCGACAGCCTATCCGGGGAGCGAGACAACCCGAGCGGTCACATCGAACGGCTGCGAGAAGCATCGCGATGCTCGCTCATCGGCATAACAAGCAGATCCGCGCACTTAGCCGAAGCCGAAAGGCGGCGGTATGACGCGGCTTCGGGAGGGACCCTGCGGCAGATACGTTCGGGTGTGGGCGAGAAGCGCCCCGAGCACCGGGCGCTGTCAATGAGGCCTTGACGCAGGGGAGTCAAGGTATCCTTGACGATGTGGAGATCGCGGACTCGGCCCGCAAACATGGGATCCAGCGATACCGCGATCCTCCATGCGTGGGAGAACGCCATCAAGCTCGCCGAGTTCGAGTACGACGGCCAGGAGAGGTTATTCGTGATCGGCCCCGACCCGTCCGGCAACCTGCTCGAGCTCGTCGCGATTCCGATCGCCGAGCCAACTCGCATCATCCACGCAGACCGACTACGCCCCAAGTTCTACGACGCGCTGTGAAGGCGGTGATTGATGATGAAGATGCAGACCAGGAAAGACGAGACGGGCCTGGGCTCGATTGCGCTCGAGAGCCTGCGAGATGCCAGCCACTTCCGCAGGATCATCGAGGCGAAGAAGGGCCTAGAGGCTGCAGACAAGGAACTGCGCGACGCGGTGGCGGCAGCGCGCGCGGCCGGCGACTCGTGGACGGTCATTGGGGCGGCGATGGGTACGACCAAGCAGGCCGCCTTTCAGCGCTTCTCCAATGACACTGAGCCCACCGAGCATCGGTGACGCAGGCATGAAGCCGTGAAGTTCGGGCGGCAGGAGGGTTCACGCGCCGGCGACGTAGGCGGTGAGGAAGTGGACGCCGTGGCGGTCAAGGTTGCCGCGCGCGCGGTCGTAGTGCTCGGTGGTGCGCGGATCGGCGTGCCGGGCCGGGATCTGGGCGTCACGCAACGGGACTCCTGCGTCCAGGGCGTTGGTGATCGCGGCATGCCGAAGTGAGTGCGGGCTGATGTGGCGCGGGATGTCGGCGGCCCTGGCGATGCGGACGACCATGCGGTAGCAGTCGCGGCGGTCGGTCGGCTTGCCTGACAGCGGCCGCCGCACCAGGGGGCCATCGGTGCGCTCTCCGCGACAGGCCTCCAGGACGCGTAGGACGGGGACGGTCAGCGGCATGGTGGCGGGCTTGTTGCCTTTCCCGACCAG
>JBPCPI010000209.1:0-8088 GCA_050999295.1 Geodermatophilaceae bacterium
GAGTTACGGCAGCCATAGCGAGAGGGAAACGCCCGGTCCCATTCCGAACCCGGAAGCTAAGCCTCTCAGCGCCGATGGTACTGCGCGGGGGACCGCGTGGGAGAGTAGGACGCTGCCGGACATCTTCTACTGAGGGGGCTGGTGCCTTGTGCACTGGCCCCCTCGGTCTGTCCGGGAGCAGTTCTTCGTAATCGTCATTATTCGGGCGCCTGTGGTCGGGCGCGAGAGGAGTCTGCAATGAGTGCCCCCCGTGGCGGAGGTCGTCCTGATCGCAGCGGCGCTTCCCAGGGCAGATCGGGTGGTGCGGCACGTGGCCGCCCCGCCGCCGCGAGAGCTGGCAGCGGCCGGGGACAGGGTAAGGGCACAGGCGGAGCCGGGGCCTCGGGACGCGGCAAGGTCCGCGGCTCCCGCCAAGAGCCGGGTGCCTCCCGCTGGTCGGCCGCAGGCACCTCTGGCAACCGGGCTGGTGGCAGCGGCAAGCCTCGGGGGTCTGCCTCGGGCGGCCCTCCCGATGACGCCTCGAGCAACCGGGATTCGGGACCGGCATCGGGCGCTGCTCGGCGGCCGAGCACAGCGGGGCGTGCTGCCGAGTCCCGCACGAGTGGGTCAGCCGCGCGCAGCGCTGACTCCCGACAGGGCTCGACCGGGCGCGGCTCCTGGGACAGGAACCGATCCGAGCGCGGCCGCAACGAGAGCACCCGGGGCACCGGACAACCTCGCGGGGTGGATCGCTCGCGTGGCCGGGATCGCACGCCGAGCGGTGACCGCAGCCGCGGCGACGTCCCACGCGGGGCAGCGCGTGGTGGTGGCTCCTACAGTGCCCGCGGTCGCGCTGAACCGAGGAGGACCGGGTCCGCTCCCCGAGCCGAGCATCCGGACAAGCGGGGATCCGACCGGCGCCGTGACATGCCCAGACCTGCGGTAGATCACGGACCGCCGATCCCGGACTGGGCACAGCCGAACCTGCTCGAAGAAGCCGTACGCGATGAGCTGTCCTCCTTGGCCTCGGGCAACGCGGCCAAGGTGGCCGGCCACCTGGTGGCGACCGGTGAGCTCCTCGACGAGGATCCCCCGCTCGCCCTGGCGCATGCTCGAGCGGCCCGGCAGAGTGCCTCGCGGCTAGCCTGTGTCCGAGAGGCCGTCGGGGTGGCGGCCTATCACGCCGGTGAGTACGCGGAGGCCTCCCGTGAGCTTCGCGCCTACCGCAGGTTGTCCGGACGGGCGGAATACCTGGCCGTCCTGGCCGACTGTGAACGAGCCGCCGGTCGGCCCGACGCGGCACTGAGGCTGCTGGCCGAGGCTCCCCGCACTCATCCAGGACATTCCGAATGGGTCGAACAGCAGATTGTCGAAGCCGGTGCCAGACGGGACCTCGGCGAAGTGGAAGGTGCGATCCTCGTCCTACGCGACGCCTTGAGATCTCTTCGGAAGGGCGCCGGCACCGGCGTTGACCCCGACGACCTGATCCGGCTGCGGTATGCCTACGCCGATGGTCTGCAGGCGGCTGGGCGCAACGATGAGGCGATTGCGGAGTTCGCTGCGATCGCCGAATCCGACGACAGCGAGATGACCGACGCAGCTCAGCGGGCCGGACTGTCGCCGGACCAGGACGCGGATTCCTCCGACGCCCACGCCGACGTGGGCCGGGACGGCGCTCAGCGGGGGGACCCGTGAGGGTTCTGCTCACCGGAGCGGCGGGATTCATCGGGTCGCACATCGCGGAGGCACTGACCGCGTCGGGCCACCACGTCGTCGCTCTCGACAGCTATCTTCCGGCCGCACACGGCGCCCAAGTCCCAGAACAGGAATCCAACCCGGACGCATTTCGCATTCATCGCGTCGACGTCCGTGACCCCGCGGGTGTCTCCGATCTGCTGGTGGACATCGACGTCGTCTGCCATCAGGCCGCCATGGTGGGCAACGGTGTCGACGCCGCGGACCTACCCGAGTATGTGACGCACAACGACTTCGGCACGGCCGTCGTGCTCGCGGCGATGCACGAAGCGAAAGTGTCCCGCCTAGTCCTGGCCAGTTCGATGGTCGTGTACGGGGAAGGCGCTTACAACTGCTCCGAGCACGGCCCGGTCGAGCCGTCCTCGCGTACCGGAGCCGATCTCGATGCGGGCAACTTCGAGCCTGCCTGCCCGCGCTGCGCGCGTCCGCTTACCTGGGCGACGGTGTCCGAGGCGGCGCCGATCGCACCACGCAGCATCTATGCAGCGACGAAGGTTGCCCAAGAACACCTCGGCCATGCGTGGGCCATCCAGACCGGGGGTCGCGTCCTGGCCCTGCGTTACCACAACGTGTACGGCCCGCGGATGCCACGAGACACCCCCTACGCCGGGGTTGCTGCCATCTTCCGATCGGCCTTGGAGCGCGGGCAGCCACCGGCGGTCTTCGAAGACGGTGGCCAGACCCGAGACTTCGTGCATGTGGCAGACATCGCCCGCGCCAATCTGGCAGCCATCGAGAACATCGACGCGGTGGTCGAAGAAAGCGGGTTCCGCGCGTACAACGTGTGCTCGGGCCAGCCCACAACGATCGGCGAGATGGCCCGGATCCTAGCTGGGGCCACGAGTGGTCTTGAGCCGGTGGTCACCGGGGAGTACCGCGCCGCCGATGTCCGGCACGTCGTAGCCTCACCCGAACGAGCCAGGCAGGAACTGGGATTCACCGCCCGGATCGGCCCCGAGGAGGGCATCGCTGCGTTCGCGCACGCTCCATTAAGAGGACCGGCTAGCTGAGCTGAGCGCGGAGAGCTCAGGCTGTTCGGGCCGCCGGGAGCCGCACCTCGAAGCGGCAGCCCCCGTCCTGGTTGACGACCTCGATCCTGCCGCTCTGCGCCTCGACGAGCGACCGAGCGATCGCGAGTCCCAGGCCGGCCCCGGCCGGCTCGCCTACGCCATCCGACGTGGCCGAACGGGCCGGGTCGGCGCCGCGGAATGCCACATCGAAGATTCGGGGCAGATCGGTGGCCGGGATCCCGCCGCAGCGATCGTCGACCCGGAGGTAGACCTCGCCACCCTCCTGCCCGGTGGCCACCACCACGGTGCCGTCTGCCGGGGTGTGCCGTACGGCGTTCGCGACCAGGTTGCGGACGACGCGGGCCAGTTCCTGATCGCTGGCCAGCGCCAGCGCCGGCATTGCCGCAGGACGGCTCTCCAGCCGGACCCCCCGGAGCTCCGCCGGGCCTCGGGCGCCGAGGACAACCTCGTCGACGACCTCGTCGATGGCCACCGCCTCCAAGGTGAGATCCAGGGCACCGGCAGTCACGCGGGACAACTCGAACAGATCCTCGACCATGATCGAGAGTCGTTCGGTCTCCCGGCGGATCCGGCCGGCGTAGTCCGACGATGCCCCCGGCCCGCTGACCAGCCCGTCCTCCAGTGCCTCACTCATCGCCCGCACACCGGCCAGCGGGGTGCGCAGGTCGTGGCTGATCCACGCGACGAGTTCGCGTCGGGAAGCCTCCACCGCGCGTTCCCGTTCGTGGGCCTCCCGTTCCCAGACCGTGGCCGCAGCCAGGCGACGACCGAGCAACACGGCCGTCGGCACCGTCACCGCAGCGGCGACCCCGCAGACGATGAGTGTGCGCTCCAGCTCGGCGGTGAACATGAATCCGCTGTAGCCGAGGACGCCGGCCATGATCACCGCGACCGGCACCAGCGCCAGCACCACCACATTCACCGTGATGGTGCGCATGGTCAGGCGCCGCATGCCCCAAAAGGCCAATGCCGCCACCGGGATGGTGCAGGCCAGGACGAGCAGGGCGATGTCGCGGACCTGGGTCATGGTGTTGCCTCTCGGTCATAGCGATATCCGGTGCCCCAGACGGTGACGATCCGGGTCGGGCGTACCGGGTCGTCCTCGACCTTGCGTCGGAGTCGCTTGATGTGCACGGTAACGGTCGAATGATCGCCGAAGGACCAGCCCCACACTTGATCCAGGAGCTGCTCACGCGTGAAAGCTTGCCCGGGGTGGGTCATCAGGAAGGCGAGCAGATCGAGTTCCCGCGCAGTCAGCGGCACCTGCGCACCGCGCAGCGTGGCGGTCCGCGCTGGCCCGTCCACGACAAGCTCGCCATCGGTGACCAACGGCCCGGGTTTCGCCGAACTGGACGCCCGGCGCAGGACCGAGGCAACCCGCAGCGCCAGTTCGCGCGGACTGAACGGCTTGGTCACATAGTCATCGGCGCCGACCTCGAGGCCCAGCACCCGATCGGCCTCCTCTCCCAGCGCGGTCACCATGATGATCGGGACCGGACTGGTCCGCCGCAGCTGGCGGCAGACGTCGATGCCGTTCATATCCGGCAGCATGATGTCGAGGATGATCAGGTCGGGATTCAACCGGCCGACCGCGGCGAGGACGTCACCCCCGCGGTCGAGCGCGGTGACCTCGTATCCGTCACGTTCCAGGTAGCGCTGAACGACGTCGCGGACGGTCGCGTCATCCTCGACCACCAGAATGCAGCCGATCGGGGACTGCGTCGCCTCGCTCACCACGAGGTGTCCATCAGGACGGCGACGGTTCCGGCACCGGTGACCTGGGCGAGTAGCCAGCCGCGCTGTCGGTCCGGGCTGGTGGCTGCGGCGAGCGGGATCAGCCAGACGAGAAGCGGCAGCCAGATCCGCTCGACCTCGGACTTCGAGAGTCCGCTGAGCGTTGCGGCCAGCATGCCTGCGAGGGCCGCCGTCGCGAGCCAGTAGGACGGGGGCACGCGGTGACCCACCCTTCGCACCCGGTGGATCGACGCTCCGATTCCGGCGACAACCGCAGGTCCGACCGCGATGGCCAGCACGGCGGCGTTCGCCCAGATCCAGTAGGAGTACGGCCGCAGAGCACCGATGCCCTCGTAGTAGCGGGTCACCACCGCCGACTGCCCCTCGAACCACCAGAAACCTGCGACTGCGAACGCCACAACGACCGCGGCAGCACCGATGGCCGCCGGGGCGAGCGGCCACCAGGATCGGCGCAGGACGAGGACGGCCAGGGCAACGGGCAGGAGAAGGACCAAGCCGTACGACATGAAAAGGGTTGCCCCAAGCCCGATCCCGGCTCCGAGAGCAAGCCCGATGCCACGTGGGCGACCCCGATGTGCTGCCTTACCCCAGCCAAGGCGCGTTTCAGGGTTTCGCTTGGCTGTTGCGAGGGACAGGGCGCCGAGGGCGATGGACCATGCGCTGAGGGCCATGAAGATGCCGTCGGCGGAGACGACGAGCCAGATGACGGCCGGCGTCAGGGCCAGGAACGGCGCAGCCCGTCGGGCGGTACGCGTGTCGCCGAGGGCCCGCAGCGTGACCAGTACTGCCACGATTCCGGTGGAGCCGATGGCGGTCGTGACGACTCCGCCCCAGGCCGCGCCACCGAGTCCGATCGCGTCCAGGCCGAGATAGAAGAGGAAGGACAACGGGGGATGCCCAGCGACTTGGGTGGTCCAGTGGTCGGGGGCGGAGTAGACGATGTTCTCGGCGAAGTTGGACAGCAGCGGACCCATGTTCGCCGACCGGTCGATGTCGGCGAGGTACTCCGCCGGGTTGGTCAGTGGCGCGACGATCCCACCGGACCAACCGCGTACCAAGGCCAGCCCCAATCCCCAGAGCAGACCCGTCAGCCACGTCAGCCACAACAGCCGGCGCCACGACAGGACCAGTGCCAGGCGTGGTCCGTAGGTGACGGTCAGTGCCGCGACCGCCGCAGCCAGCGGTAGACCCGGCCCGAAGGAAGGGTGCAGGAGTGCACTCAGCGGCGGAAACCGGGCGTGGACGTCCCCCCACAGCGGCTCGGAGACGAACGCTGCCAGCACGACGGTGGCCGCGATCCCTAGCGCAATCAATTCCGCCCGCAGCGACCAACGGCGAAGGGCCGGTTGGCGGACGAGCGCAGCGGGCATGACGCGAGCCTAGGGATCGGCTCGCCGAAGATCGGGAATCCGGTGACGATTCAGCGAATGGTCACTGTCAGGGGATGCCGTGGTCGAGTGTTGAGCGTCACGAATGTGCCGGACGACGTCACCGATTGGTAACCAGCCCAGGAACTCAGCGTGAAGCTCAGGCGCCCTAGGCTCGACTAATGGACGGGGAGGAGCAGCCTGCGCTGACCTTCCCGGGCGTGACGGTAGTGCTCCCGGCGCGAGATGAGGCAGGAGCCCTTCCAGGAGTGTTGAAGCGAATGCCGGCCGGCTACGAGGTTGTGGTCGTAGACAACGCCTCGACCGATGACACCGCCGCCGTCGCGCACCATCTCGGGGCCCGTGTCGTTCACGAGGCCACAGCCGGGTACGGCGCCGCCGTACACACCGGTCTGCTGGCCGCACGAACCGACATCGTCTGCTTCGTGGACGCTGACGGGTCGGTCGATCCCGGCCAACTACCGGCCCTGGTTGCCCTGCTCGAAAGCAGCCACACCCCGGACGAATCACCCAGGACCCGGGCCAGTGCAGGCTTCGACCTCGTCGTGGGCCGCCGCCGGCCAATCGGTAAGGGCGCTTGGCCCTGGCATGCCCGGGCCGGCAATGCGGTGCTGGCGGCTCGGTTGCGGCAGCGAACTGGAATACCCGTACACGACCTCGGCTCGGTTCGGGTCACCCGTCGGATGCAGCTGCTGGAACTCGGCGTCGAAGACCGACGGTTCGGCTATCCCATCGAGCTGCTGGTCCGGGCGGCTAGAGCCGGCTGGCGGGTACGCGAGATCGACGTGACCTATGCCCCCCGCACGGCCGGACGCTCCAAGGTCACCGGCTCCATCACGGGAACCGCCCGGGCCCTTCGAGACTTCGCCGCGGCGATGCCTTGAGCCAGCCTCCGACCGTCACCCTGCTGGTTGTCGCCAAGGCTCCTCGTCCGGGGGCGGTCAAGACCCGCCTGGCCGCCGATCTCGGGGACATCGGCGCGGCCCGGGTAGCAGCGGCTGCCTTGCTGGACACCATCCTCGTGGCCGAAGCGGTCTTCGACCACCGGGTCCTGGCGCTGGCCGGCGACCTCTACGACACCGGCGTCATCGATACATCTGCAATCCGTGCGGAGCTCGCGCACTGGCGGGTCATCGGACAGTCCGCGGGAAGCCTCGGGCCTCGGCTGGCCCGAGCCCACCGGGACACAGCCAGACTCTCCTGGCCGACCGACGGCGGTCCCGCCCGGGTCCTCCAGATTGGCATGGACACCCCGCACGTGAGCGCGAGCCTGCTGGCTACCAGCGGCCATCTTCTCTGCGAGCCTGACATCGACGCGATCCTCGGACCCGCCGAGGACGGGGGCTGGTGGATCTGCGGCACATCTGATCCTGCCCACGCGGCCGCGCTGGCCGGGGTACCCATGTCGCGATCGGACACCGGCGAGCGCACCCTGCAGGCCCTGCAGCGCGTCGGGGCGCGCGTGGGGTCGATGTCTGCGCTGCGTGACCTGGACACCCTCGACGACGCCAAGGTCATCGCCGCCGAGCACCCTGACCTGCGCGTGTCGGCCGAACTGAGCCTTCAGGGAGTGGGATGAGATTCGAGGGCGGCACCGGCCTTGAGGCGGGCCTGGACCCGGGGCACGTCTACGCGCGCGGGCTGATCAGCCGGCGGATGCGCGCGGTCGATGACGCGGGGCAGGGCATGGAGATGGGTGTGACCCGATGGCTCGAGCCAGCCAGCCGCGATGATGACCTCCTGCTCGCCCACTGCACCCGCAGCACCCTGGATGTCGGTTGCGGGCCGGGTCGGCTCAGTGCCGCACTGACCGAGAGAGGCGTCAGCGCCATGGGCATCGACGTCTCCGCTGAGGCGGTGAAATTGGCCCGCAAGCGAGGGGCCACCGCGCTGCGTCGGGATGTCTTCTCCTGCGTACCCGGACAAGGCAGATGGCCAAATCTGTTGCTGGCCGACGGGAACATCGGGATCGGCGGTGACCCGGTCGCCCTATTGCGTCGAGTGCAGACCATGCTCGCTCCCGGCGGACAAGCCGTCGTCGAGGTCGACCCGCCAGGACAAGGAGTCAGCAGCCGGCTGATCCGGCTCGAGGTCGACGACATGGTCAGCTCCTGGTTTCCATGGGCCCGGGTGGCGGCCGACGCGATCGGCGACCTGGCCGAGCACGCCGGTCTCAGCTT
>JBPCPI010000033.1:0-20574 GCA_050999295.1 Geodermatophilaceae bacterium
TATTATGGGAAGGGTGGTTTTTCCTCCCCCACCCCCCCGTTTTTTCCCCCCCCCCCCCCCAAGGCCCCGTTCAGACCGAGGCGCTGAACCCGACCCGGCGGTGGTCTGCCTCGGCGATCTCGACGTAGGCGATGCGTTCCACGGGTATGACGACCCGGCGACCGCGCTCGTCCACCAGGGTCAGGACACCGCGGCCCCGGTCGATCGCTTCGGTGATCGCGAGCTGTACCTCGTCGGGGGACTCGGGGCTGTCCACGGTGAGCTCTCGAGGTGAGTGCAACACGCCGATCTTGACTTCCACCGCTGCCCGCCTTATCTCGCGCCGTCCGGCTGGTCCGACGGCTGCCTGGCCGAGGCTAGCCCAGCCCCGGCGGGCGGGTCTGCGGACCTCCTACGCCGAGCGCGAACTGCCTAGCCTTCTGTCAGTACCCAAACGGCCCTAGGGTCCTTGGTCGACCTGCCCGACCAGCGGACTAGTTCTTCTGCCTCGAGAGCTCGGAGACGGGTCAAGGTTGCGGGTCGGCTGAGGTCTAGGGCCTCCGCAATATCGCCGGTACTTAGGTCGCGACCGGCGCCGCGTAGCAGTTCCAAGACTCGCTGCGATCCCCGCGGCAGCCGCGCGGCCATCTGCGGATCCAGTCTCGGTACTGCCTGCAGACTCAGCCGGACGCTTCCTTGGCCCTGCTTGTAGACAGGATCCGTCAGTCCAACGCGGCGCATCTCGGCGAAGATTCGCTTGATGCCCTCGCCCAGTTCCTGGCCCAAACTCAAGTCGGCACATACCCGGGCGATGCGCGGGTTTCTGGCGTATCGACTGATCTCCAAAGGGGCGGCGAGGTTGGCGAGACCGGGAAAGCGCCCTGGGCTCTCGATCTCGATGCGGTCTGGATAGATCTCCACGCGTATGTGATCACCGGACAGGCTGTATGACCTGTGGATGACAGCGTTGACCAGACCTTCGAGCCATGCGTCTCTCGGGATGGTGGAGCGGCTCTCGAACAGTCCTGACTCGCCCAGGGTGCGGCGCCGCGGCACCAGAGCTTCGATCTGGTGGGTTGCCTGCTCCAGAGCGGTAGGGATAGGTCCCTCGATCCGAAAATCGGATCCTTCTTCGAGGCCCTGTTGTGCCCCGGTACCACGCTGGGTCGTGAGGAAACGCAGGATTCGAATGTAGGCCTGAGGGAGTTGTTGCTGCGGATATGGGGCAAACAGCAGGTACCCGGCGACCGTGAGTTCGCCGCGCTGAGTTAACAGGCTCCGGGCATTGAACAGTGCGGCGCGGTTACCCGTCGCACCGGCCCTTTCGCGGTAGTACTCGATGAGGGTGTCATCAAGTTGAAAGAGGTCGACGTCGGTTACAGCGGTGCCGTCGTATTGACTTTGGCCGCTGTCGAACTCCAACTCCTGGCGCTGACTGAAATTCAGTCTCCGTGACTCGTCTCCCACTCTGAGGTAGCAGTCGCCATCCTGCGTCTCGTGTACCCGTTCGCTCGGGTCGACACGTACAACCAGAAGAGAATCTGTTCCGCCTCGATCGTTCAAGCAGGGGACTTGGTGGAACTTGGCGCGCACGGGTGGAACTGTGAAATCGAGAGGAGCCTGTTGGTACCCATTGATCCTGGCATCGAGGTTTGCCACGCCCTCCACCTTGCCGTTGTGGAGTCCGACTACGACGGTTCCCCCCTCAGCGTTGGCGAACGCGACCAACGCTGGCCCTAGCTTCCTGGGACTTGTCCGGCTCGATTTGCGATCGAACCACTGGTCCTCAGGTAGCACTAGGAGGGCCGGCCCAATCTCGGCGGCGCCCAGTGCCAAGGCGCGGTCTACATTGTTGGGTGGCATGCAAGTTACTCTAAACTATTTACAGTACCTTGCAAGTAGAGACGCTGCGGCGCGAGAGAAGAGAACCACGGACTTACCTCATCCTCTGATGTCACTCCCGGCTGATGGCCGCACCGAGTTGCAGGTCTGACTGCAGCGGGAAACCGGAGATTCCGCGCCAGGCCAGTGCCGACATCAGCGCGATAGCCTCCTCCTTGCTCACATCGCTGGCGAGGTCGTTGCGGCGTTCGAGCCACCATCGCGCGCTGATCTCGGCCAGTCCGGTCAGTCCGGCTGAGAGCAGCTTGGACTGCGCCGAGCCCGCGCCGGATTCGGAGTTGATCGTGTCGGCAAGGGCCGAGACGATTGCGGCGAAGGCTTTTTCGACCTTGTCGTGGACCTCAGGGTCGTTGCGGAGGTCTGATTCCCAGAGGAGCCGGAAGGCCTCGCCCTCGCCATCGACGAATTCGAAGTACGTGGCGATCGCCCCGTGCACCCGTTCCTTGTTGTCGTTGGTGGCTTGCAGGGCGGTGACCATCCGCTGCCCGAGATCGATGACCTGCTCGTCGAGCAGTGCGAGGTAGAGCTCGCGCTTTCCCGGAAAATGTTGGTAGAGGACCGGTTTGGACACCCCGGCGCGATCAGCGATCTCATCCATGGCTGCCGCGTGAAAACCCCGAGCCACGAAGATGTCGCGCGCTGCCTGGAGCAGCTGATACCGGCGGGCCGGGCGAGGCAGCCGCCCCTGGCGGCCGTCGGGGCGATCCCGCGCAGCGCCGGCCGGGGTCCGGGGAGTTGTCATCTCAATCGCAGTGAACCTTCCTGGCCCGCGTCGTGGCAAGGACTGGCAGCATCGCGGGGGGCTCGTCTCCGCCTCCGGGACGTCGCCGAGGCGTTCGCCGGGCCGTATCCATCGCGCCTGGTGGGTAGCTGCCGTCATCTTCGCCGCCCTGTTGGCCGCGGCATCGTTCGGCCGGCCAGCTCGCCTCTTGTCGATCGTCGCCACGTTGACCGAGAACGCCGGTTGGCGGGAGGCGGCGCGGCTCGTACGGTCATCCGGGTACTCCGCGAGGTCTCGCACTGGCCCACCTTCTGGATCCTGATGGACACCTTCTTCATCTGCGGCTGGTCGACCACGGGCTGATTCAGTCGCACTGCATCCCGGCGGAACACGATCAGGGGATGCTGCCCACGACCGCTGCCTGCCTGATTCCGGACCAGCACCGGCGACTACGCAGCAGCGTGGTACGCGGCCGGTCTGCTATGCGTGATCGCCGCCTTAGCGGTCCTGTGGATCCCGCGGCCGCCGATGCCGGGCACAACCGGCAATCCTGCCGAATCTGTCCCAGCGCCGGAGCACGTGACCCCGCTGGCGTGACCGGAGGTCGCGCACCCTGGAGGACTGAAGCATTTCCTCATCGATAGCGAACCAATCGTGCTGGCGTCGCGCCGCGCAGATCCAACACAGAATCGGCCACGGACAGCAGTGCCCGGCGGCGGCGTAGCCGGATCCTGTTCATGTTGTCGAACCAGAGCGGCAGAAAGGGAGGTGAGTCGTAGGGCAACAGTTCGACAGTCTCTTTGACGAACATGCCGAGACTGGCATACACGGCGAACGTCACGGCGACGAAGATGCCCACAACGGCGGTATCAGCTAGGTCATTGAGGGCCCTGGTGTTCGAGAGCAGACCGGAGACGCTCGCGAGAATGATCACCCATATCAGAACCGTCGCAGCCGAGCTCAGGAGTCGGCGCTCGAACGCGGCGTACTGGCTCGGCTTGCTCGGATTCATAAACACCCGGCAGAGGTAGAAAAGTAGGGTGCACGTGTTGCAGGTGCCGAACCTCCGACGGCGACAACGTGCGCGGCCAGTCCAATCCATGACGTGCAATCGCAGGATTCGAATCCACCCCAGCACTGCTCGGTGAGCATCCGATTCGATGTTCCTCATGCCGGGATCGGCGTCAAGGCGGTCCCACTTGCGCCACTCATTCCGCGCCTCCTCCACCGTGCGCTTGATCTCCAAGCGCAGAGTCAGTGGTAGCCGTTCTCCCCGCTTGAGGTGATCCTGAAGGTGAGTACTGATGATCAGCCGGTCCATCATGAGTGGACGGTAATTTTGAGGTCGGACAGTTTCGTGACGGGCCGCAGGTAGAGCCTTTCAACCGGTGGCGCGCACAGCCAACCGCTGGCCTGGATCAACGAGGTCCCGGCGTTGACGTCGTAAGCCGTGGTGGGCAGAGTCGGCCCGGGAGTGACGCTCGTCACCCGCGGCGAAGGAGGCAGCTACATGGCTCGGGTGGACAGCGACGAGAAGACCGAATCCGCACCTGCCCGCAAGGACCGAAGCCACTGGCTCTACATCGCCGTGGTCGTCGCAGTGGGGCTCGGCATCCTGGTCGGGCTGGTGAACAAGGAACTCGGCGTCTCGCTCAAGCCCCTCGGCACCGGGTTCGTGGCGCTGATCAAGATGATGATCAGCCCGGTGATCTTCTGCACGATCGTGCTGGGCATCGGGTCGGTCCGACAGGCCGCGAAGGTCGGCAGGGTCGGGGGCCTGGCGCTCGGCTATTTCCTGATCATGTCCACCTTCGCCCTGGCAGTCGGGCTCGTCGTCGGCAATCTTATCAAGCCCGGCGAGGGCCTCGACATCACTCCAGGTGAGGTTCCCGCTGGTGAGGAGGCGGCGGGGACGGTCGACTTCATCCTCGGGATCATCCCGACGACACTGGTCTCGCCGTTGGTGGGGGACAGCGTGTTGTCCACGCTGTTCGTGGCCCTGCTGGTCGGCTTCGCCATTCAAACGCTGGGTCGCACCGGCGAGGCGGCGCTGCGCGGCATCGCGGTGTTCCAGCGGGTGGTGTTCAAGGTGCTGTCGATGATCATGTGGGTCGCCCCGATCGGTGCCTTCGGCGCCATCGCGGCGGTCGTCGGCGAGACCGGGGTGGACGCCCTGAAGGCGCTTGCGTTGATCATGATCGCTTTCTACGTCACCTGTGCGGTGTTCGTCTTCCTGGTCCTCGGCACGCTGCTGCGGGTCGTTGCGGGATTGAACATCTTCCGGTTGTTCCGTTACTTGGGCCGGGAGTTCCTGCTGATCCTGTCCACGTCCTCTTCGGAAGTCGCGCTGCCGCGGCTGATCGCGAAGATGGAGCACCTGGGTGTCAGCAAGCCGGTGGTCGGCATCGTCGTGCCGACCGGGTACTCGTTCAACCTGGACGGCACCGCGATCTACCTGACCATGGCTTCGCTGTTCATCGCCGAGGCGACCGGCCAGCCTCTTTCGATCGGCGAGCAGATCTCCCTGCTGCTGTTCATGATCATCGCTTCTAAGGGAGCGGCCGGGGTCACCGGTGCGGGTCTGGCCACGCTCGCAGGCGGGCTGCAATCCCACCGACCCGAGCTGGTGGAAGGCGTCGGCTTGATCGTGGGCATCGACCGCTTCATGTCCGAGCCCGGGCGTTGACGAACTTCGCCGGGAACGCTGTCGCCACGGTCCTGATCGGGACCTGGACCGAGGAGATCGACCACGAAAGGATGGAAGAGGTCCTCTCTGGCCAGGAGCCCTTCGACGAGACAGACATGCTCGACGAGCATTACGAGGAGGAGCGGTTCGCGCGCGAGCATCCAACCGGTGAAGCGGCAGCCAGCGTGGACCGTGGGTCGGATCGGACCGGGTAGTCCCGATCGGCACTGATCCCAGGGTCGGGATCAGCGGCGAAGCTGCGCGGCCAGGTCAGGGATGCTCGTCGCCGTGAGGTCCGGCCGCGTGAACATCGATGGGTACGGCGCACCGGTCCGGTCGATCCAGGCTGCCCGCAGGCCGGCCCGCAGCGCCCCGTCGCAGTCCCACGGGTGTACCGCGACCAGCATCAGGTCGCCAGCCGCGACTTCGGTCGCCTCGGCGGCGTACCGATAGGCCCGCGGGACCGGCTTCCAGGCGCCGGCGTCCTGAACGGAGAGCAACGGGTCGACCAGATCCCGGACACCGGCCTGGGTCAGCATCGCGTCGGCGAAAGCCGTGCCGCCGTTGCTCAGTGTGCAGATCCGCAGACCTGCCTCGTGCAGATCGCGAATGCCGTCGGCAACGTCGGGATGGACCGGCAAGTCGGCGAAGGCGGACATGATCTGTTCCACGGCCTCGCCCGGTTGGACATTCAGCGGATGCCCGGCCAACAGTCCGGCCAGTACGCCACGCCCAAGGTCAGCGAAGTTCGGGCACAGCCCGGCGATGCTCAGGGCGAAACCGTCCCGCAGCACGGAGCTGAACCAGTGCTCCACGAGGTGACCCGGCGCGCCGACGGCGAGAAAGGCATCCGCGAGAGGCCCCAGATCGGACAACGTCTCGTTGACGTCGAAGACAACTAGCGGAGCGGGTGGTATCCCAGAGGCCATGCCCAATCCTCCCGCAGCAGCCAGATATGTGACCGAACCGATGGCAAGTGACCCGTGCGCAGGACATGTCCGCGAAGAACTCAGCTCCCATCGCACGGCAGCTTCGTCATTGCCGCACGCCGATGACCGAGAACACGTCGCCCGGCTGGCAGCGCAGGACGTCACAGATGGCGGTCAACGTCGAGTAGCGGATGGCACGAGCTCGGTTGTTCTTCAGCACCGAGAGGTTGACGACGGTGACACCGACCTGTTCGGCCAGAGCTGCCAGCGTCATGCCACGGTGGGCCAGGAGCGCGTCGAGATGGCAGACAACCCGGTGCGCTCCGTCGTCGACTGGAGGAGGGGCTGGCATGCCTTATACGAGTCCGTCGAGCTCGTGCCGCAGGGCTGTCGCCCGCCGGTAGACCAGGGCGATTCCGCTCAAAGCCACACCGACCAGGACCGGCGTCAGGTCGATCCGGTCGCCGTAGGCGAGCGGGGTCGTACCGAACTCGTGGGAAAAGGCGTTGTCCGCGGCTTCCTTCAAGTTGCTGTCGGAAACGCTGCGCAGCACGACCGAGACGAGCCCGCCCACGATGACCAGCGCGGCTGCCGCGGTCACGCGCCGTACGTTGTCGGGGTCGAAGGGATCGCCGCCGCGCAGGCTGGTGAGGACCCGCCAGAGCAGCCAGCCAGCGACTGCGGAGACCCCCCCGAGCAGCAGCCATCCGGAGGACGCAAGCGCGCGCTCTGCCGAAGTGGGGTCGAAGACACTCAGGACGGATTGATCGATCGGCTCGACCAGGAACTTGCCCTTGGACGAGGCATCGGCCGGTGGCTCGGTGGCCAGAGTCAGCCCGTGGACTGTGAGCCGTGGCTCGGTAAGCGCTCGCACGCCCGACACGCAGGACGAGACGGCGGCGAAGCCGGACGCCACCAACAGCAGGGCCTCGAGCAACCACTGGTCGACGATCCCCATTTTCCTGAACATTGCCGCCTCCATATCGAATATCGGTACTATCGATAAACATTACATAGCCGATCTCGCCCGTCAAGTGGCCTGATCTGACAAGGCGGCCTGCGGCCAGTCCTGAGGTAGCGAGCTAACGTTCATCAGATGCGCACCGCCACCCTTTCCGACGCGCCGTTGAACTCCACGCAAGAGCTGCCTCCACCGTGGCCGGGCCGACGGGTGCCACTCAATGGCGGTGTCGTCTACGTCCGCGCCACGCGCGGCGGGCCGGACAGCGAACCTGCGCTCTACGTCCACGGTCTGGGCGGTGCCTCCACGAACTGGACCGACTACGCCGGGTTGCTCGCACACCGACTCGACGGCGAAGCACCTGACCTGTTCGGCTTCGGCCGCTCCGGTCCCGCCCCGCGCGGCGACTACTCGATCGAGACCCACGTGCGTACGGTGATCGCGGCCATCGAGCGGCGCGGTGAGGCGGTGCACCTGATCGGCAACTCACTCGGCGGTCTGACCACCCTGCTGGTCGCTGGCCGCCGACCGGATCTGGTCACGACGTTGACCCTGATCTCGCCGGCCATACCGGACCTGCGTCCGCCCCGGCAGATGTCGACTCCACTGTTCCCGCTGTTGTTGGTGCCAGGGATCGCGAAAGCGGTAGAGCGGCGGATGGCCGGGATCAGTGCGGAGGAGCGGGTCCGCGCGATGCTCGAACTGTGTTTCGCCGACCTCGACCGGGTTCCCGACCAGAGGGTCGCCGAGGCCGTTGACGAGGCCAGGATCCGGACCGACCTGCCCTGGGCCTCGACCGCGCTGGCCCGCAGTTTTCGCAGCCTGGTCGCGACCTACCTCACTCCCGGTCCGCGCAACCCATGGCGGGTCGCCGCCGGGATCACTGCGCCGACTCTGATCATCTGGGGAGACAAGGACAAACTCGTCAACGTCCGGAACGCGCCTCGGCTTGCCTCGGTCATGCCGGATGCGCGGCTGCTGGTGCTTGCCGGAGTAGGCCACACCCCGCAGCTGGAGGACCCGATCACGTCGGCGCGCGCAACCTTGGCCTTGCTCGACGAAGCTCGGCAGACCGCGGACAGTCCTGGGCGTGGCTGAACCGCGTCTTGACCGCGGCTTCGTGAAGCCATCGTGCGGCCTACCCGGGTGTGACAAGTGTGATGTGAGAGCCTGAAGTGATGTCTCGGCGAGCACGGACCGATTCCAGCCGTGCTGGCCGCGGTCTGGATACCCTCGAGGGCGATGCCGACCGCGGTTCTCGTGCAGCCGCCGAGCACGCCGACGTCCTGGGCCGCCGGGCACCGCAGCCCTTCCCGCGGCCACTGTCCAGTAATGGCCTGCGTTCTCCGGACGGCCCGCTCGTGGCTCGTCGTCATGTCACATCTCGGCCCAGCCACCAGCAGCCGCACAGGGGGCGCGCCGCGCGATTCGTGGCTGCCTTCGGCTGGCGGGCTCTGGTCATCCCGATCCTCGCGGTGGTGACGTTCGTGACCCTCCTCGATGTCGTCTCGACCCAGACCTCGCCGGCAGCCGCCGTCGCCGACGCGACGGCGCCCCCCATCGAGACTCCCGCCGTCACCGCGCAACCGACCACGACCGCTGACGGGGAAGTCGCTCCAGCAGTCGTACCGCCGGTCGTCGCACCGGTGCCTTACGTGGAGCAGGGAACCGGCAATCTCTCAGTGGTCGCCGGAACTTCCCAGGTGTACGGAACCGGACCTCTGCGGCGCTTCATCGTCGAGGTCGAGGACGGGGCCAACATCGACGGCGCTGCCTTCGCCGCGGCGGTCGAGGCCACGCTGGCCGATCCACGAAGCTGGGGGGCCGAGGGCCGGTGGTCCTTCCAGCGGGTGGATGGCGGTGACTACGACTTCCGGGTGGCTCTGGTCAGTCCGCTCAGCATGGAGACCTATTGCCCGGGCGTGGGCACCGGGGGGTACACCTCCTGCCGGTACGGGGACCGTGCGGTGATCAACCTCGCCAGGTGGGAGACCGCCGTCCCTGACTACGCGGGCGACGTCGCGACCTACCGCCTGTACGCGGTCAATCACGAGGTTGGCCACGCGCTCGGTCATGGACACGAGTCCTGTCCGGGGCCCGGTGAACTCGCTCCGGTCATGCAGCAACAGACCTTGGGTCTGGATGGCTGTGTCAAGAATCCGTGGCCGTACCCGAACGCCTGACTGGTCCACGCCCCCGGAAGGGTTCGGGGTGACGATGTGTTGCAGGGTGTAGAGAGCCGAACTGAACTCAACGCCCCCCAACCAACCCGTGCTGTCGGCTTCGCCCGGCCGCTCACCCGTCCACCCGAGGAGTACCCGTGCAACTGCCACCCCTGGTCGAGCCGGCCGCTGAGTTGAGCGTCGAGGAAGTCCGTCGGTACAGCCGTCATCTGATCATCCCGGATGTCGGGATGGACGGGCAGAAGCGGCTGAAGAACGCCAAGGTGCTCGCCGTCGGCGCGGGCGGGCTCGGCTCACCCACGCTCCTCTATCTGGCCGCCGCGGGCGTCGGCACGCTGGGCATCGTGGAGTTCGACGTGGTCGACGAGTCCAACCTGCAGCGCCAGATCATCCACGGGACCTCTGATGTCGGGAAGTCCAAGGGCCGCTCGGCGAAGGAATCGATCGCGGAGGTCAATCCGCTGGTCAATGTCGTGCTGCACGAGACCCGGTTGGACTCCGACAACGTGCTCGACATTTTCGCCCAGTACGACCTGATCGTGGACGGGACCGATAACTTCGCCACCCGCTACCTCGTCAACGACGCCTGCGTCCTGCTCGACATGCCCTACGTCTGGGGCTCGATCTTCCGCTTCGACGGCCAGGTGTCGGTCTTCTGGGATTCCCACGGGCCCAACTATCGCGACCTCTATCCCGTACCGCCGCCGCCGGGCATGGCGCCCTCGTGCGCCGAGGGCGGCGTCCTCGGGGTGCTCTGCGCGACCATTGGGTCGATCCAAGCCACCGAGGCCATCAAGCTGATCACCGGCATAGGCGAGACCCTGCTCGGCCGGCTGACCGTCTACGACGCCCTGGAGATGAACTTCCGTACGTTCTCGATCCGCAAGGACCCGACGGCTAGGCCGATCACCGAACTCATCGACTACGACGATTTCTGCGGCGTCGTCTCCGACGCGGCCGCAGAGGCCGCGGCGGGATCGACGATCAGCGTCGAAGATCTCAAGGACATGATCGACTCCGGCAAGGACTTCGAGTTGATCGATGTCCGCGAACCCAATGAGTACGAGATCGTCTCGATTCCCGGTGCGAAGCTCATCCCCAAGGACGAGATCCTCTCCGGCCGGGCGCTGTCCAAGCTGCCGCAGGACAAGCCGATCGTCCTGCACTGCAAGTCCGGTGCCCGGTCGGCCGAGGCGCTGGCCGCGGTGCAGGCGGCGGGTTTCGGTGACGCTGTCCACGTTCAAGGGGGCGTGCTGGCCTGGGCCAAGCGGATCGACACCTCGCTGCCGACGTACTGATCGGCTTTGAGTTCGATGCGCGACGTCGTCGAGCGCTTCCAGCGGGCGCAGGCGCTCTTCGGTGATCGTGTGGACGCCGTACCGCCCGCGTCGTGGGACGAACCGACGGCCCTTCCCGGTTGGTCGGTTCGCGCCCTGGTGCGCCATCTCGTCGACGAGCAGCGTTGGGTTGCGCCATTGCTCGCCGGACAGACACCCGCCGAGGTGGGGGACCGTTTCTCCGAGGACCCGCTCGGGGATGATCCGGGGGGCGCTTGGGAGACCGCCGCTGATCACGCGCTCACTGCGTTTGCTGTCCCGGACGCGTTGCAGCGCAGCGTCGTTGTGTCGTACGGGAAGACGCCGGCGGCCGATTACTGCGCGGAGATGACGGCCGATCTCGTCGTACACGCGTGGGATCTGGCGCATGCCATTCGGGGAGTAGAGCGGTTGGACGACAACCTGGTGGCCTGGACACTCGCCTACGCCGAGGGGCATCTCGACGGCACCGGCATGCCAGGTGTGTTCGCGGCTGCGGTGGATGTTCCCGATAGTGCCGGTCCGCAGACCCGGATGCTGGCCAGGTACGGCCGGAGGACCTGATCAGCGCCTTTGCCTACCTAGTGCAGTGACACGCCGGCCGTCGAACCGGCAAGTCGGCGTACCAGGTAGGCAAAGGTGATGGTCGTGGACTTTGACGAGTTCGCCGAGTCGGTCTACGACGTCGTGGACACGATCCCGGTCGGGCGCGTGGTGACCTACGGAGACATCGCGGAGTATCTCGGACAGGGCGGTCCCCGCAGGGTGGCCCGGGCGATGGCGCAGTGCCAGGGCGCGGTGGCCTGGCACCGGGTGATCCGCTCCAGTGGCGTTCCCGCCGAACAGGTACGAGCCCGTCAGCTCGAACTCTTGGCGGCCGAAGGGACCCCGCTGCTGGACGGCAGCAGGGTCGACCTGCGCCGCGCGCGCTGGCCGTTGCCCTGAAATCGCAGCTTTGCCTACCTCATGTCGCGACGCGCCGGTGCGCTCTGCGGCGTGTCTGCGCACCAGGTAGGCAAAGACGGCTTTCGGGACACCATGTGACAGGGCCAGAATGAGCTGAGTCGGACCCACTGAGGAGTTGCCATGGTCAGCAAGGGCGAGCGCTACAGCTATCCACTGGACGAGGACGAGATCCCGACGCAGTGGTACAACGTGATCCCGGATCTACCTGAGCCCCCGCCCCCGCCGCTGCATCCCGGCACCCACGAGCCAGTCGGGCCAGCCGATCTGGCGCCGTTGTTCCCGATGGCGCTGATCGAGCAGGAGGTCACCGGCGAGAGCTATGTCGACATCCCCGGTGGAGTCATGGACGTCTACCGGCTGTGGCGGCCCTCTCCGCTGATCCGGGCGCGGCGGCTGGAGAAGTTCCTGGACACTCCGGCCAAGATCTTCTTCAAGTACGAGGGAGTCAGCCCGGCCGGGTCGCACAAGCCGAACACCGCCGTACCGCAGGCGTACTACAACAACGCCGAGGGGGTGAGCAAGCTCACGACCGAGACCGGTGCGGGGCAGTGGGGTACGGCGTTGGCATTCGCGTGCGCGCAGTACGGGATCGAGTGCGAGATCTGGCAGGTTCGCTCTTCCTACGATCAGAAGCCGGCTCGCCGAACGATGATGGAGGTCTACGGCGCGACGCTGCATCCGAGCCCGTCGGATCTGACCGAGGCCGGGCGGTCGATCCTGGCCGAGCATCCAGACAGCACCGGCTCATTGGGTATCGCGATCTCCGAGGCCGTCGAGGCGGCTGCGTCGCGGGAGGACACCCGGTACGCATTGGGCAGTGTGCTGAACCACGTCCTGCTGCATCAGACCGTCATCGGCCAGGAGGCCCTGCGCCAACTCGAGATGGCCGAGGAGGTGCCCGACGTGATCGTCGGCTGCACCGGCGGCGGTTCGAACTTCGGCGGCCTGTCCTTCCCGTTCCTGCGGGAGAAGATGGCCGGAAAGATGAACCCGATCATCCGCTGTGTCGAACCGGCCGCGTGCCCGTCACTGACCCGCGGTGAGTACCGGTACGACTTCGGCGACGCGATCGGGATGACGCCGCTGTTGAAGATGCACACGCTCGGACACGGATTCATCCCGGATCCCATCCATGCCGGTGGCCTGCGCTACCACGGAATGAGCCCCCTGGTCTCCCACATCTACGACTTGGGCTTGGCCGAGGCCGAGGCGATTGGCCAGTTGGAATGCTTCACCGCCGCGCTGACATTTGCCCGCACGCAGGGAATCGTGCCGGCACCCGAACCCACCCACGCACTTGCGGCGGCCATCCGGGAAGCCACCCGCTGCAAGGAAAGTGGCGAGTCGAGGGTGATCCTGACTGCGCTGTGCGGGCATGGACACCTGGACATGGGTGCCTACGAGGCATTCCTGTCAGGTGCGATGTCGGATCTGGACTTCCCCGAGGAGCAGTTGCGCGAGGCCATGTCACAGGTTCCGGTTCTCGCCTGACATGGCAGACCGGCATGCGCACCTGGTAGGGAGCATTCCGGGCGACTCTGCCGAGGAGGCCATGCGCCTGGCGATGACCACGCTCGGCGAGCACCTGCGCAGCCTTCCGGACGGCGAGACCGGTGAGCGACGGAACTGGATCATGTCGATCATCGAGGGCCTGCGGGAGCACCCCGACCTGGAGCTGGCCAAGGAGGGCGACTGGTCGGACTACGACAAGACGCCGCGATTCAAGGTCAAGCGCGGACACAAGCTGCTGGGCGCCAGTCTGGACTTCGGGCAGGTCGCGGCCGTCGAGGCCAGTCGTCCGGTGTTCGAGGAGATCCGCCGGAACAGTGGCCGAGCGGATCTGGACTTTCTCGTGGGCGTACCCGGCGACTTCGACATGGCGATGTTCGGCCTGGGGCCGGTGGGGGCTTTCCGGCATCGTCGAGCCTTCACCGAGGCCACCGTCGCCGCGATCACCAGGATCCACCGGATGCTGGGCGATCAGGCGGTATTCCAGCTCGAGGCTCCGGCTGAACTCGTCCTGCTCACAAAGCTGCCAGCGCCCGTGCATCCGCCACTGGCCCGGATGTTCGGCAAGTGGTTGGCCGGCGTGGCGGCCGCCTCGCCCGAGGGGACCCGATTCGGAATTCACCTCTGTCTGGGTGACATGAACCATCGTGCGTTCGGGCGGATGAAGGATGTCTCCCCTTTGGTCTCGTTAACCCGGGCGATCGTTGCGGCCTGGCCTGCCCGTCGGCCCTTGGAGTTCGTACACGCGCCGTTCGCGGCCGCAGATGACCCACCGCCGACCGAGCCGTCCTTCTACGCACCGCTGGCCAAACTCAAACTCCCGTCCGCGACGCGCTTCATCGCAGGCTTCGCCCATGAGGATCAGAGCCTGGGCGACCAGCGCGATGTGCTCACCATCATCGAAGGTCTGCTGGATCGACCGGTCGACATCGCCTCCTCGTGCGGATTGGGCCGGCGGGCAGCGCAGGAGGCCCGGCGGACCCTGGAGCGAACTGCAGAACTCTGCGCGGTGTGATTCGCGGCGCCGTTGTGAAGTCACCGAGAGACTGACGTAGCCTCCCGTCGATGCAGAGTCGCCCGGTCCGCGGGCTCCGGGGAGAACGTGTCTACCTGCGTCCGCTGGAGTCAACTGACATCGAACTCGTCCACCGCTGGTACCAGGATGCCCGCGTATCGATGCTGATGGGTGATCCGCCGATCAGCCTCGCCGCCCGGAAGCTTCGCTATGAGGAAGCGGTCAAAGCTGCCGACGCCGATGTCTTCCGCTTCATGATCTGCCTGCTCGTCGACGACCGGAGAATCGGCCGGACCGATCTGTTCGACCTGGACCGGCAGAACGGCTCCTGCGCCTTCGGTATCACCCTCGGCGAGCCCGAGCTGTGGGGCCAAGGCTTCGGAACGGATGCGGTCAACGCGCTGGTCGATTTCGCCTTCGGTCAACTGCGGATGGAGCGCGTTTGGCTGGACACCGATGTGCACAACGAGCGGGCACAGGCCGCCTACACGAAGGCTGGTTTCACTCAGGAGGGGCGCTTCCGGCGCGCTTTCTACCAGGACGGTCGGTGGAGTGATGACCTGCGGATGGCGATGCTCCGCGATGAGTGGGATGCCCTGCCTCGTCCCCGCAGTTGGGATCTGATCGCCCACGACGACGAGGCCTAGGGCGCCTTCTCACGGACCGGTGGCAGCCGCTGCACATGCCGGCGTGCCTCAGCGTCGAGCCACGGACCAGATCCTGCTGCCGCGTTGGCCCGGACGGCATCCCGCTCGACCGGGTTGTACGGGATCTGGATGGCATCGAGCCGGCCGGTCCGCATCACGGCCTCGAGTTCGTCGTAGGCCGCCGACTTCCAGTGCGTGACCCCGAGGAGGGTGACCTGGCCGGCGTCCCGTCGGGCCGCCAACTGGTCGAGCCGGGTGCGCCAGGCGACGCGGTTGTGCACCTGGAGCAGCTCGACGCGGCCGCCGTAGTAGCCCAGCGATCGAGCGTCGTGAGGTGTCCATCCCCACGGCGGGAACGGACAGTCTTGCGATCTGGCGGTGCTCTATGGGCCTCCTCAGCGTTGAACAGGAGGCTACGGAGCGCCGGAGCAGTCCGGCCGCGAGGGGCGTGCGACGTGACACAGTGGGTGAGGTGTCCATGGTCCACGACTTCGACCGGATCGGGATCGCCACCCTGCGCGAGCGAGGCGCCCTCAATTGGTCTCTGTATCCGGACGCGATCGGATCGTTCGTCGCCGAGATGGACTTCGGTTGCGCACCGGAGATCCGCCAGGCGCTGCATGCCGCAGTCGACGTCCAGCGCTTCGGTTATCTGCCGCCGGTACTCGTCGCCGAGATGGCGGAGGCGTGCGCGGGTTGGCTGTCGGCCAGTTTTGGGTGGAACGTCGATATCGCCGACATTCGACCGGTCGGTGACGTCATCTCCGCGCTCGAGACCGCGATCGAACGCTTCTCGCCCGCCGGCAGCGCGATCGTGGTACCCACTCCGGCGTACAAGCATTTCCTGGACGTTCCACAGCGCCTCGGCCGGAAGGTGATCGAGGTGCCGATGGTCCTGGTCGGACAGCGTTGGGAGTTCGACCTCGACGGCCTCGACCGCGCCTGCACAGACGGGGCGGGATTGCTCATCCTGTGCAGCCCGTACAACCCGCTGGGTCGGGTGTTCACCCCTGATGAGCTGCGGTCGGTGTCCGAGGTCGTGGACCGGCACGGAGCACGGGTCTTCGCCGACGAGATCCACTGCCCGCTCGTGTTCCCCGGGACGCGGCACACGCCGTACGCCATGCTGTCATCGGCAGCCGCCGGGCACAGCATCACAGCGCTGTCCGCTTCGAAGGCGTGGAACCTGGCCGGACTGAAATGCGCGCAGGTAGTGCTCACCAACGATGCCGACCGGGCGACGTGGGCCGAGCTGGGGTTGGCGCCCGAAATCGGCACCAGCAACCTCGGCCTGGTCGCCAACTCGGCCGCCTTCCGGTCTGGCCAGGGATGGCTCGGTGACGTTCTCGGTTACCTCGATCGCAATCGGACCCGGCTTGGCGAGCTCGTGGCGCAGGACCTGCCGGGCGTGGTGTACCGGCCGCCGGAAGGCACTTTCCTAGCCTGGCTCGACTGCACTGCGCTTGATCTGGGGGACGAGCCAGGGAAGTTCTTTCACGAGCGCGCCGGCGTGGTCGGCACCGAAGGGCTGGAGTGTGGGCAGGCCGGCCGCGGCTGTCTGCGGTTGAACCTGGCCACACCGGAGCCGGTCCTGGTCGAGATGGTCGATCGGATGGCTCGTGCTTTCGCCGGGCGCTGACCCGCTGATCGGCGCTGCGCCGCAGACCGCGCCGGTCCTGGCCGACGCGTCGGTACGGGCGGCGCATCGCCGTGCGGTGTGGGTCCTCGTCGCGGCGCAGATCACCGGCGGACTGGGGATCGGAGCGGCGATCTCGGTAGGCGGCCTGCTCGCACTCGACATTTCCGGTTCCGAGGTCCTGGCCGGCGGCGGACCGACCGCGGTTGTGCTGGGAGCGGCGCTGTTTGCTCTGCCGCTGGCAGCCGTTGCCGCCCGCTCCGGACGTCGACGCGGCCTGAGCCTGGGCTGGGGGCTAGCGGCGTTCGGTGCCGTCATCGTGGTACTCGCGGCCATCCTTGGCTCCTATCTCGTTCTCATGGTCGGCATGCTGCTGACCGGGTCCGGTACTGCAGCCAGCCTCCAATCCCGCTACGCAGCAACCGACCTCGCGCTTCTGGACAGGCGAGGCAGGGATCTGTCCTTGGTGGTCTGGTCCACGACACTCGGGACCGTGCTCGGACCGAATCTCAGCGAACCCGGCCGGATCGTCGCGGAGGCGCTGCACATTCCGCCGTTGGTCGGGCCGTTCGTCTTCTGCGCAGTCGGAATGGTCGTGGCCGCCGCACTGATCCTGATCCTGATGCGCCCGGACCCGCTGCTGCTGTCCCAACAACTGGAGATCGACCGAGCGGCCAGGGATGCAGCCGCCCATCCAGTCGAGCCCGGCGTGGACCTGCCGGCGGTCTCGATCTGGTCAACGGTGTGGCGCGCACCCCGGGCCCGCCTCGGCATGTCGGCAATTGTGCTGGGCCACGCCGTGATGGTGGCTGTCATGACGATGGCACCGGTGCATCTGAGCCACCATGGCGCGACGCTCACGATCGTCGGGCTGACGATCAGCCTGCATATCGGCGGGATGTTCGCCTTCTCCCCGATCTTCGGCTGGCTGGCCGACGCGCGCGGGCGGGTGACCACGATCGTGATCGGGCAGGCGCTGCTGGCAGGGGCGGCTCTGCTGGCCGGGACGTCGGGGAGCTCCGAGCCCCGTCTGATGGCCGGGCTGTTCCTGCTGGGTCTGGGCTGGTCGGCCAATCTGGTGGCCGGGTCCACCCTGCTTGTGGAGTCGGTGCCGTCGGCCGCGCGAACTCGAGTCCAGGGCGCCTCCGACCTCGCGATGAACCTGGTGGGCGCGGCCGGAGGCGCCTTGTCCGGGGTGCTGCTGGCACTGGTCGGCTTCGGTGGCCTGAACGCTGTGGCCGCGGCGTTGGTCGTCCCGACGCTGTTGTTCGCGTTCATCGCGCACCGGGCGCGTACGTGCGCCTGAACTTTGCGGCCCGTCCGGCCCCGAAGCGCGGTAACTTGTCTCGTAGACAGCCTGCAGCGCACTGCGAGGGAGCTAGACATGGCAGTAATCGGCAAACTCACGACCTGGGTACTCCTGGCGGCCGCCGCCGGCGCGGCCGTGACCGGCGTTCGGTCGATCCCAGATGTTCAGCGGTACCTCAAGATCCGGTCGATGTAGGTCAGGGTTCACCCGTACCAGGCGTCACGCGTCGTTGAACGGCGCCCGCCGCACGTGATCACATTGGCTGTGCAACCGGAGGTAACCCGTGCGTGACAGTGTCAGCGGCCCGGTGCTGTTCGCCCGCTATGCCTACCCGCCGAACTCCCACGGCTACTGCGGACCCAATGACCACACCGCCTTCTTCGAGTCCGGCGTGGCCCGGACCGACGACGGCGGGCTTCGGGCTATGTCGCAGCAGTTCGCCGGTGCATGGCCCTATCTCGAGCTGATCGCCGAGGCGACTGGGCTATCCGACCCGTTGGACCGGCGGGTGGTCGAGGCGTACTGGGTGGGTAGTCCGCGACTTGACCTCGTCAGCACACGAGCAGTCGGCAACTCGATGGAGCAGCGCTTCCGGCCGATGACCGGCTCGAAGTTCTTCACGCTCAACGAGAGCGTGCTGGCCGGCGGCGTGCCGCACCACAGTTTCGCGGTGTTCTGCATCTACCCCTGGACCGGGTTGCTGAGCGAGCGGCGGCGGGCCAAGCAGGCGCTGACGGTTCTGGACCGGTGCCGGATCCGGTGGGGTCAGGTGCTGGCGGTGCAGGGCGATCAAGTGGTCGTGGAGTCATCGCCGCTGACCTGGGACGGGCACCGGATCGACTTCGGACCGATCGAGACCGAGACGGTGGTCCGGTCGATCGACGGGGCCAGCATGATTCCCGAGCTGAAGACGGGAGACTGGGTCGCGCTGCACTGGGAGTGGGTCTGCGACCGGCTCACCGAGCGTCAGGTCGGCTACCTGCGGACCTACACGATGCGCCACGTTGGCATCGTCAATGACGGCAACCTTCATTCCGGTACCGCCTCGCTGCTCGGCTTCTGACCCGGCGACCTTTCGCCGGGCAATGGCCATGAGCGCCGCAGGCCCCAGGTGACGTCATCGCCGCGCCCGTGGGCTGGTGGACCCGATTCGCGCACCAGGAGTCGGCCCTGCGCGGAGTCGAGCAGATAGTCCGAGTGCGGGCCCCGGAACCAGACATCCCGGATCCGCGCGGACCGGTCCCCGCCCAGGGATGCCCATTCGGGACGCACCAGGAGCTGGCCGGTCCCATCGGGACTGGTCAGCACCGAAGCCGGGCCGGTCAGCTGGGCGGCCAGGAGATCCACCGGCTCGCTGTAGACCTGTTCGGGAGTCCCAAGCTGGATGACCCGCCCGGCCGACAGCAGCGCCACGCGGTCGGCAAGGCCTAGCGTCTCCTCGGCGTCGTGGGCCGCGTACACGGCGGCGGCGCCCGTTGCCCGCTGCCGGGTCACCAACTCCTCCAGAAACACCCCGCGGACATGGCTGTCGAGGTGCGCCGTCGGCTCGTCGAACAAGTACAGCGACGCCTGTCGGGCCAGCGCCCGAGCCAGGCCCACACGTTGCTGTTCACCGCCGGACAACTCGGCCGGATGCCGGTCGGCAAGGTGGCCGACATTCAGCCGCTCCAGGATCACGAGGGCTTGTTCGCGGGCCCTGGCCCGACTCTCGCCACGTCGTCGGGCGGGATAGGCGACAGTGTCCAGCGCAGACAGGTGCGGCCACAGGGCGTAGTTCTGGAACACCATCGCCAGCTCACGCCGCTCCGGTGGCTCGGACCTGGCGGCCGAGGAGACGCACCGGCCGTTCAGCCACACCTCGCCCGCCTGCGGCGACTGGAAGCCGGCGACGGTATGCAGCATCGTGGACTTTCCGGACCCCGACGCCCCGAGCAGCGCCAGCACCTCGCCGGGGGCGACGCTGAGTTCTACGTCGGAGAGCACTCTCACGCGGCCGTAGGCCACGCACAGCCCGCGCAGTTCCAACGTGTCAGGTTCCAACGTGTCAGGTTCCAACGTGTCAGCCGACATGGGTGGGCTCCGGAACGGGTCGGGCGGGAGCGGCGGGCGGGGGCGGCGGCGGAGCGGTCCGGGAACCCGACCGGGACGCCGGACCGCGATTGAGCCGCCGGATCAGCAACCAGACCGCCGCGGCGGGGACGAGCAGAAGCACCGTGATCAGGACCGACAGTGCGGAGGTCACCCCGACCTGGCCGAGTTCCGAGCTGTTCAGAACCACGACCGCCAACGTCTCGCTGCCGGGTCCGTACAACAGGCTGGACATGGTCACCTCGGGCAGCGCGGTGAGGAAGCAGACCAGCCAGGCGGCCAGCAGGGCGGGCGCGAGTGGCCGGAGCACGACTGTACGGATAGCCGTGAGCAGGCTCGCTCCGCTGATGCGCGCGGCGTGCAGTTCGTCGGGAGGCAACCGGTCCAGGGCACCGGAGATCGGCCGATGCGCGACCGCCCAGAGTTTGGCGATGTAGGCGAGCAGGATGATCGCCAGCGTGCCGCCGAGCCAGCGGCCGTAGGTGATCAGCATGCCGAGGGCGAGTGTCGACCCGGGCAGCACGAGCGTGAGCGTGACCAAGGTCGCGACGCCGCGACCCGAGCGGCTGCGTTCGAGGGCGGCGACGAGGCCGCCGAGCAGCACCAACACCGACGCGGCCGCGACAGCGAGCAGGAAACTGCGCCCGAGCGCCTCGCCGTTGCGCACGTTGAGCACCGAGGCGAAGTTGGCCAGCGTCCAGTTCGCCGGGCTCGGCGCCAGCCCCAC
>JBPCPI010000085.1:0-3874 GCA_050999295.1 Geodermatophilaceae bacterium
CGGTTGGGGAGAGCATTCCGAGGGCGCTGTGGCGTCTGCGGGTGTTGTGGAACAGCTCGATGTAGTCGTGGATGGCGGTGGCCAGTTCGATGCGGGTCGTCCAGGGCTTGCGGTTGAACAGCTCGACTTGCGTGCGTCCCCAGAACGACGCGACCATGGCATTGTCGTAGGCGCTGTGGGCCTCGGGCCCGCAGGCCGCGAACGTCGCGGGCACGCTCGACGAAACGGACATCTTCGGAATCTTGAACGGCAAGGTGCCGAGCACCCTCCCGACCAAGACCGACACGGTGACGCAGACCAACACGGTGACCGTACCGGGTCCGACGGTGACCGGTCCGACCGACAAGACGCCCCGACTCGGGGGGCCGTCGCGGCGCGTGACGCTGTCCCAGCTACGCAAGGCGGGCATCCCGGTATCCGTCGCGGCTGAACGTCGCCAGCATCAAGGTGACGCTCAAGAAGGGCTCCAAGACCCTCGTCACCAAGACCCTCCGCGGACCCGCGGACACCGTGCTGCGCTACAGGCGCGGCAGGAAGGGTACCTACCTCATCGTGGTCAGTGGCGGCGGAAAGACCTCGACGCACGCCGTCTCAGCGAAGTAGCACACCGAGCACAAGCCGCGCAGGCCCCGTCACGACCGCGGCGGGGGCGCTTCGTGGGGCGTTTCACCACCCCCCACGAATGCTCCTCAGACGTCCTCGAACGTGCCCGGCACCATGACGTTGAGTGCCTCGGCCGCGATCGTGATCTGTACTGGGGTCGTGGCCTTGAGCTCACCATCGATCTCGAGTTGCTGGGGCGGTACGCAGTCAAGCGTGATCTGCGAGCCGGCCACGACGAGGGTATCGGGGATCTGATCGCGGCCGGTGAGGTACGCGCCGAGGCTGCGGATCAGTCGCCAGCGGCCGCGCGCGATGATCGCTTGCACGATGAGCAGGCGGTCATCGGCGCTTGCCGCGGCGACGATCGGGCGACCGGCGTGAAAGCGACCGTTGGCGATGACCACCTGATGGCTGATAAGTCGGTGAACCGCCCCGTCGACGCTCAGTGTGACCTGGAAGGCCCGCTGGGAGGCGACTGCCCTCAGGCCGGCGATCACGTAGGCCAGCCGTCCGAGGTGGCGCTTGCCCCACGGAGCGACGCGCGCCGCGATCGCGACCGTCAGCCCAGCCGAGACCACGTTGGCGAAGTAGTCCCCGTCGACGCGCCCGAGGTCGACATCGGCGATCTTTCCGGTGGCGATGATGTCGACAGCCGCCTCGATGCCGATGGGTATTCCCAAGGTGCGAGCAAAGTTGTTGCTGGTGCCGAGCGGTAGCAGTCCGAGCACGCGGTAGTGTTCGGCGAGGCAGTCGACCACCTCGCTGATCGTTCCGTCCCCGCCGCCTATGACCACGAGGCGGCAGCGATGCGCGGCAAGCTCCGTTCGCAGCGTCGCCTGCAGGGCGCTGGGGTCATCGACAGCGCGTGCGCTGAGCACGCACACCCCGCGCTGTTCGAGCAAGTCGACTGCATGGTGAAACGACCGCTGCGCCTTGCGTGATCTCGTGTTGATCACCACGATCGCCTCCTGCTCGTGCCGCAGGGCATCGTCGAGGGCGTGCTTGTCGATCATCGTGAAACGCGCCCGTGCTCGGTCTCACGCCGGGATCGTGCGGTCGCGGGCCAATGAAGACGCCACCGGCGGACGGAACACCGGCTCTCGGTCATGTGCCGGTCTGCTCGTGTGGCGCGCCGACGGGCTTGGACTCGGAGGATCCGCGCTGGCGAAGGTAGATCGTGGCGATAGCGAAGACGCCCACAGCGAGGAACTCTGACTGCCAGTTCTGCAGCGTCCGTTCCCAGAAGTACGAGGTGGCGATGAAGCCGTCCAAGTCACTGGTTGGGAGGTGGTCAAAGCGTTGCTGTTGGTTGAAGACATTGTGCTCGGTCACGGTTTGGGCGAGCCACGACAGCAGGAACAGGACGCCCATCGTCAGGCCCAGCGAGTTTGCGTACAGCGTCAGGCGCCAGCCGCCCGCCCGCGCCCACCCGGGCGCGTTGGGAGGGAGGTGGGCCCTGAGCATCTCATCGCGATCAGTCGAGCTGGTTGGCTCAGCCAGGGGCTGGGACTCCGCGGAGCCCTGCTGGCGAAACCACTTGGCGAACATCACGTACAGCGCGATCTGCAGGAACTCCGACTGCCAGTTCTGCATGACCGCGTCTTGGAAGTCTGAGGAGACCAGGTAGCGCGGGTAGCCGACGGTCGCGGCGTGCTGCGTGCGCTGATCGTTGTTGTACTGATGCCAGCCGGCGAAGGACTGCCCCCCGACGGCGAGGACGAAGCAGACGGCGATGACGATCCCCAGCGAATTGGAGCGGATGAAGAAGCGCGGCATGCTCAGTGTCCCGTCACGCCGACGATGATCGCCAGGCTCAGGCCACCGAGCGTCAAGGCCGTGTACAGCCAGAACATCGTTCTCATCATGCCTCCACAGGTGGGGGTCCGGGGGTGGGCATACCAGCCACGGCGCGATCAGCCGTCGCCGCCGCCGGGCACGTCTCTTCGTCGTGATCGCCTCTGCCGCCAGCAACAGCAGGCCGGCCGCGGATCGTGCGGAAGCCGGCAGCCGACGCGGCGGTCGACGTGCTCGCCGTTGAAGACCACCGCCATCCAGGCCGTCGTGGTGCCTCAAATCTTGCTCATCTGATGTGGGCGTGGTTAGGGACGTAAGAACCGCGAGGGTGCCATGCTTCGCCGCTTGCGCGGACACGGCCTCGATCAGGCGCGCTGCAACGCACGGTACATCACGGGACAGTGTGCGTTCCACGCGGCGGTAACCTAGTCTGGGCGGCTCATGGCGAACCTGCTGATCGGCCCCATGCTCCGCTACGTCAGCGACACCGAGGCGACGCTCTGGCTCGAGGCCGACCGGCCCTGCCGGATCGAGGTGTTGGGGCATCGCAGCGAGACTTTTCAGGTCAACGGTCGCCACTACGCGATCTTGGCGGTGACCGGGCTGGGCCCGGCCTCCTGCGTGGAGTACGAAGTCCTGCTCGATGGGGTGCGCTGCTGGCCGGAGGTCAACGGCGAGTGGCCTGCGTCGCAGATCCGTACCCTCCCGCGCACCGGACCCATCGAGCTGGTGTTCGGTTCGTGTCGGGTAACGCGTCCGCACTGCGTGCCGTACACGCTGAGCCCCGATGCCCACGAGCTCGGCGTCGGCGTCGACGCGCTCTACGCCCTCGCCGTGCGCATGCGCGCCCAAGAGCCCGACCTGTGGCCGAACATCCTGCTGTTGCTCGGCGACCAGGTTTACGGCGACGAAGTTTCGCCGGAGACTGCGGACTTCATCCGGGCACGCCGCGACGTGACCACGCCACCAGGCCTTGAGGTCGCCGACTTCGAGGAGTACGCGCGGTTGCACCGCGAGGCATGGTCGGATCCGACACTCCGCTGGCTGTTCTCGACGCTGCCGACTGCGATGATCTTCGACGATCACGACGTTCACGACGACTGGAACACCTCCGCGGCCTGGGTGCAGAAGATGCACAACCGACCGTGGTGGCCCGATCGTATCGCCGGTGCTCTCACCGCCTACTGGATCTATCAGCACCTCGGCAACCTGTCTCCGGGTGAGCTTGAGCGCGACCAGTTGCTCGATCGCGTGCGAAACGCCGAGGACGCCGGTCCGGTGCTGCGAGAGTTCGCGCTCGCCGCGGACGGTGAGGGCGGAGGCGGCCTGTGGAGCTACGCTCGCGACCTGGCCGGCAGCCGTCTGGTCGTCCTGGACGGACGCGAGGGCCGACTACTTGATGAGGGCCAGCGGGACATGCTCGACGAGGACGAATGGGCCTGGCTGTCCGAGCAGACCACCGGCAACTTCGATCACC
>JBPCPI010000044.1:0-15144 GCA_050999295.1 Geodermatophilaceae bacterium
AGTGCACCCCGTCGACCATCAGCGCAACCAGGTCCAGGTCGGACAGGTCCGCCGAGAGCAACTCGGCCAGTGCGGTCTCGGTCTGCGCGACGAACTTGCGCGAGACCGCCGACTTGCTGACACCCGACGCGGTCTGGGTGACCTGCTCGCCGACCGGTTCCAGGCCGACCGGGTAGCGGCGGGTCGACAGCCCGGCGAGCATCTTGTCCATCGCCAGCCGACCAAGCAACTCGGTGCCGTTGAACAGCTCATAGGCCGACACCGGCAACTCGTCGGAGCCATCCGCGGCCCGGACCCGTGGCCGCTCGACCGGAATGCGCCGACCGCCGAGGGTCACCGATCCGCGGTCGTGACCGTGCCGCACGGCGACCCGTTCGGGATTGTGCTTACCCTTCGGGCCGGCCACCCGCAGCACGTTGGCGTCCATCATCGCGCTCATCACCTGCAGCCCGGTGCCGACCGCGAGGGCCAGCAGCCCCTCGCGCATGTCCGCGGCAACCTCGGCCATCACCACGCCGACCTGTTCCGGCACGGCAACCTCGAGTGCGTTCGGCGCGTCGAGGGCAGTCTTCTGGTACTTCTTCATAGCGGTCCCCTGTCTGAGATGGATGTTCTTTGGCGGAACGCCCAACTCCTACCCCAAGGCAGGACTCAGGCGGGGGACCGCCACCTCAAGTTCTACGAGACCTGGGACAACCTCGTGAACGCAGGTCGCTATCGGGGCGAGACTTCTCGCGCGGTTCGACGGTAGAAGCGACGACGCGGCCCGAGCGCAGCCGGCGGCGGGCGCTCGGCCCCAACCCTATCGACTACACGCTTGGCTCGGCCCTCGTTGCTTTGGTTACGATCTCTGTTACGCTCGAGAGCGTCCTCTATGTACGTGATTTCCTTTTTCGCCGCAAGTCCTAAGCGCGGAAGCCATAATTTGAACTCTCTTCTCAAATCGTCAGGAAACAGCAGCATTCCAGCTGCCTGTTCGGTACGCTCGTTGAGATCCCTGG
Source organism: Geodermatophilaceae bacterium (assembly GCA_050999295.1). GTDB lineage: Bacteria > Actinomycetota > Actinomycetes > Mycobacteriales > Geodermatophilaceae > JACCQS01. Next base: position 1,002 of record JBPCPI010000044.1, read on the forward strand.
AGTCCCAGTCATATCCGCACGTGCCGATGAATGCGAGCACGAGGAGGTGAAGCGCGACAAGGCGGTCCCACCGTCTTCGTGGCGATCCGTCTGTGCGCTGTTCATCGGGGCAAACACCATCGAAGAAGTCCAGAAGCTCGTTAACCTCGTTCTCGCACCGGAGTGATTTTTTCTTGTCTAGTAATGCTAGGAATCGCCGCCAATCGAAGATCAACTCCCCGTGGCGGCTGCGGACCTCTGGAAGAATTGGCTTCTTTCTCTCGTCCTTGTCGATCGCATAACATAGGTCGAGAAAGGGCCGGAAGGCGTCGCTTCTGAAGTGTTCTGCACCTGGCTGCCCGTCGTCTGGCGTGATCTCCGCATGAATCATAACCCAAAGAAAACTCTTGGCGTAGCGCAGCAGGTCGAAGTCCTCTTTGTTGGCAATGTCCGCTTTGATGTAGAACGCCTCCATCTCGAATCGACGGGCGATAGCCGTAAGCTGGAGAAATCTAAAGACAACCGATTGATAATAGTATTGCTCTGATTTTTCACGATTGTCTATCCCCGGCTTGAGGTCCTTGAACTGGCCATCGTATATCTGAACCATCCTCCGGTCCCAGTCGAGCGCGGCCTCGAGTACACGCCCTTGATACTTGCTGATAAGTTCTCGGAGCTTGTCACGTTCTCGCTGGTTGTGTTGACGTTTCAGCTGGCGATCGAGGAACCGAATATCGAAGAGGTACTTTGATCCGGCGCCGAGTCCGGCGCCGATGCCGATCGACACCAAGCTTACGATGACCGTATCGACCGACATCACATCTCCGCATAAGTGTCGGCTGAGCGAGGTTCAGCGAGTATTGATCGCGTGACGGAGATCTGGCGCCAGTTACCGCCAACGACGGTCACCCAGCCTCTGCATGTTTCATCTCTGCGGCTTAGGGTCCCGGGTTTCGTCGTGAAGTCGATCGCGAATTTCATGTCGTGGCTCCTGCTCAACATCGAGGCGCGATCGTCACGGGGGCTTTTGGCAGCGAGGGGGATCAAGCGGCGCAAGGCTACAGGCATGGGCACGAAGGCAACAGTCCTTGTATGGCACTGCGTCTCCATTCCTGGCCAGTCCAGATCTGCGCGTGCCTCGCGCAGGCCACCACCGAATGGGCACCAGGTGTCTTGGCTGCTGCGATCTGAATGCAGCACGGTCTGCCCGGATGTTGGTTTGCGGGGCCACCGAGCCATGTCGAGTGCATCGACGACGAGCTCGGTGCGTAGGTGATCCGCGATCGACCAGCCCACGCCTCGGCGGGAGAACACGAGCCAGGGTCGGATTGGCTCCAGGATGAGATACGCCGGTGTCGCCCGGAGACGCGGCTCACGATCCGCGGCGCCTGGGCAGCCCGCCTGTGCCGACGAAGGTCAGCCCTGCCGGTTGCACACGATGGCGGCTGCCTCTGCTGATGCTGTAGCCCGGTGGCCTGGACGAGTTTTTGCTAGCTCTGCGGCCACCTCTACCGGGCAGCGTGCGGGCGGGTCTTCTGGGAAGACGCGGCTTGCCAAGCGCCCGTTCCCTGGTCGCCGCTGCCGTGCACGGGACCTGCCCGTAGATCGATCCGCTTATGAGCTGCCGGCAGGCGCGGCAGTTCGGATGCTGAGGCGCGCGGTCATGTCGAGTCTTACTTCACCGTACCGAACCCCAGCGCGATCGCACCTCGCTTGCCGGCTAGTAACTCCCGATCCTCATCCAGCAGCGTCCAGAACTCGATCAACTCGTCAACGTCAACCGCGGTCAGCCCCATGCGAAACAATGATTCTCGGCTGCACCATGTCCGCCAACAAGCGACCAATTGCGGCTGGTCACAGCACCGTTACCAGCGCCCCGAATAGCGCACGCAAGTGGGCCCCGCGGGAATCGAACCCGCAACCCGCGGATTAAAAGTTCTCCTTGCACTCCTGGCCGACCTGCGACAATACCGCCTATCGGGGCGTTGACCTGCTCTCTTGCTGTTGACAGGTAATGACTGTCAACGGCTCTCGCGGGACGTCTTGTGGGCACGGCGTGGGCACGGCGGTTCCTGCGTTGGTCCCGGCTGCGCGTCTGCGACTGGCCCATCCCACGACTGCAGCGCCCGCTGCGTGGGGCCGAGAGTGGCTCGGGAGACGGGCGACGGCAGAAACGGGTCTAGTCATCTGTGGTCGTTTGTAATACAGTTGTCGGGTGGACCGGTTCGAGGTCGACCGCCTCGATGACGACTGGCCCTTCGAGATCGACCGACAGGCGAGCCACCTTTTCAAGCACCCGCGGCTGGGCGTGGACGACATCGGCGACGTCTGGGCCAACAATCCGCTGTTCTACCCCGCCAAGCCACCCGCCCACTGGCTGATGGTCGCCGAGGTCGCCGGCGACGTTCTGGCAGTGCCGCTGGCGCCGTCAAACACCGGCGATCCGGCCCGATGCCGACCCATCGGCTGCTACGTCGCCGCCGACCACCTCGCCCGCCGCTACCGGAAAGACCGATGACAACGATGAGCATGACCCCCGAGCAAGAGAACGCCTACTACGCCGACCCGGCCAACCAGGAGCCGCAAGGACCTCCGGTGCGCCGCAGGGCCAAGCTGAGCGAGCCGGTGCCCGTCCGATTCCCTGAGGCCCTACTCAGCGAGGTCCGCAGCCGGGCTGCCGCTGACGATCGATCCGTCTCGAACTGGATTCGACGGGCCGTCGAGCACGAACTAGAGCGAAGCACCAACTGACCCAGCAGGCCTGAGCAAGGCACTCGCCGCGACCGTTACCGCGGTCGGCCCGATCTACCGCGCATGCCGATGAGCGGATGTGAGCAGTCTGCTGCCTGGCCCATGGGTTGCGTTGCATAGGCCGGCGGCGGCCCGGTCCGCTTGCCTCCATTTGGGCGGACCCTGATCGATGCGTCCTGATGCTGCACCGGACACGCGCGTGCTGCTCGCGCGGCGTGACCCTCCTACGGCTTCTTTCGCCCTGCGAGGTCGACGTTCGGCTTCCGGCCGCGGTACATAACGTAGCCGTTCTCGGCAGCCGGACCGTGTCGGAGCGCGTCACAGTGGGCCCGTAGACAGCGACAGAGGTCGCTGGCCGGATTGAGTACGGCACGCCCAAGACGCATCAGCAACGCATGGTGCCGCTGCAGGCCGACCTCGTGGAGCCCCTGGCCCGCCGGTGCGAGGGCAAGGCGCCGGCCGACCTGGTGGTCACGGCCCCGGGCGGCACAGTGCTTCGTCTTCGGAACTGGCGCAGGTCGGTCTTCGACCCCGCCGTCAAGGCAGCCGGTCTGAGCGACGTCACCCCGCACGATCTCCGACACACGGCGGCATCGCTGGCGGTGGCGAGCGGGGCGCACGTCAAGCTGGTCCAGCAGATGCTTGGCCACGCCTCGGCCGCGATGACGCTGGACGTCTATGCGGCCCTCTTCGACGACGACCTCGGCGCCCTCGCCGAACGCATGGATGCCGCCAGTGCTGCCCACGGTGCCCGCATGACGAAAGCTGGTGTGGGCACCGTGTGGGCACGGGAGGATCCGACTAGCGGCTGATCCAGCAAAAGCCCAGGTCAGAAGGGTGGGCCCCGCGGGAATCGAACCCGCAACCCGCGGATTAAAAGTCCGCTGCTCTGCCAATTGAGCTAGAGGCCCGTGCGCCTCGGAGAAGATGCCTGACACAGGTTGCAACCTCGTCCCGACGCTCGGGTAGCCAGTATGACGGGTCCACTACTCTCCTGCGATGTGACGGTCGATGGGGGTGGCCTGGGCCGGGTACTCGTGCTGATTCCGGCCTACAACGAGCAGGACTGCATCGTCACCACAATCGCTGAGGTGCGTCTCGCGGCTCCCGACGCAGACGTCCTAATCATCGACGACGCCTCGACCGATGCAACGGGACGGCTGGCGGCCGCGGCCGGGGCCGAGGTCCTCGGTCTGGCGGACAACCAGGGCGCGAGCAGCGCCATGCTCGCGGGTCACCGCCTTGCTGCCGCCGAAGGCTTCGACGTCGCCGTACGCGTGGATGCCGATGGACAACACGATCCGCGCGACATCCCGGTCCTGCTCAACGCGCTGAGCAAAGGGGCCGATGTGGTGATCGGCAGCCGCTTCGCCGGGGGCGCCGGCTACCGCGTAGGGATCGGGCGCCGTTAGGCGATCGGCCGGCTCTGCGCGCAGGTCAACCGGCTGACCGGACTGGGCTTCACCGACACGACGTCGGGATACCGAGCCGTCGGGCGGCAGGCCATCGATTTGTACGCCGAGGGGGCGGACCTCGGCTTCCTGGGGGACACGGTCGAGGCGCTGCTCGCCGCGGTCGGTGCCGGGCTCACCGTCGTCGAGGTGCCGGTAGAAATGCGGGCCCGCCAGGGTGGGCGAGCCTCGATCGGCCCGGTGCGGTCCGCTGTCGGGTTCTTCCGTACGACCCGCTCGATACGACGCCGACCGCCACTCCATGCGGCGCAATTGGGCGAACCTCTCGGCCTGCTGCCACCCGGTAGGCAAGGATGAGCGGACTGAAGCTGGCCCCCCGACGAGATACTTACCACGCCCCCCGCGGTGCCTAGGAGCTGGACTATGACCGTCCCGTCGATCCCGGAAGTCTCGTTGCTCAGTGGCGTGAGCGCTGATGCAGGTAACCGGCGATCGCGGCCGCGAATCCGGTGGCCGCCGCGGTCCAGATGATTCACGCGGGAGCCTCTTTGTCGGGTCCCGAGTCGAGCACGAAATGGACAATCAGTAACCCGACCGCGGCAGCGATCAGGACCCAGCTCAGCCCTCGCAGCGGGCCAATGCCTGATGACGGTGACCGCTGCATACGCCTCCGTGGACAACGTCGAGATGAGTTCCCACCGTAACGAACTCGGCGAAGCGCGACTTGCTCGGGAGTGAACGCCCGGCCAACGGCCACGCATCCTGGCTCGCCGTCGGGACAAGTCGCTGGCAAGGCCGATCAACGGCCTCGTGCGCCCGAACGCGCGCGACCCAGCCGAGGTCAGCGGATAGCCTGACCCGAGCAGGCGAGGCCGCACAGTAGGGACACGAGCCAAGGGAGCCCCCGAACCGATGAACGACGCGCATGTGCAGCTGATCGAGCGTTTCTACAAGGCCTTCGACGAGGGGGACGGCAACGCGATGGCCGCCTGCTACGCCCCCGAGATCCACTTCTCTGACCCGGTGTTCACCGATCTGCGTGGGAAGCAAGCCGGGGCGATGTGGCGAATGCTGACCGAGGGCCCCGGCGAGGTCAAGGTCGAGCTGCTCGAGCATGATGCCGACGACAAGAGCGGCACAGCGCACTGGAAGGCGCATTACAACTTCTCCGAGACCGGCCGGCCGGTCGTCAACGACATCCACGCCACCTTCACGTTCAAGGACGGGCTGATCGTCGACCATCGAGACGACTTCGACTTCTACGCCTGGTCGCGTCAGGCCCTGGGACCGCCCGGGCTGCTGCTCGGCTGGACACCCATCGTCAAGTCCGCGGTCCGGAAGAAGGCCGCGGGCATGCTGGCCAAGTACACAGCCACGTCCGGCAACGACGCCAAGTGAGCCTCTTACCCCAGCCAAGAGGGTTTCAGGCTCCGCCCGGCAGGGCGAACCCGCAGTTTCATCCGGTGGTCGGCGACGGCAACAGGCGAGGACGGTCGCTGCTGCCGAGTGCTGACCACACGAGTTGCCGAACCTGCGCGGCATCGCCGAGTTCGAGGGCTTCCGCTGCCAGCGTCGCGCACTGTGCGAGGTCGAGAGTCCTGACCCGCGCCTTGACCGAGGGCACGGACGGCGGTGAAACACTCAGTTCCCCCACCCCCAGACCCAGCAGGATCGCAATCGCCGCCTGATCGGCGGCCGCTTCTCCGCAGACGGCGACCGGGATACGCCCGCTCGCGGCATCGCAAACGTGCTTTATTAACCGCAGCACGCCCGGATCGAGTGGGTCGGAAAGGGTGGCTACCGCGGCGTTGCCGCGCTCCGCGGCCAACGTGTACTGCGTCAGATCGTTGGTCCCGATGCTGATGAAGTCCAGGTAAGGGAGGAAGGCCTCGATCTTGAGCGCGGTAGCCGGGACCTCGACCATCATCCCCACCCGCAGTCCTTGAGGCAGCCCGTCGGTCGCGGCAGAGTTCAGGATCTCCTGCGCGGCACGGAGTTCGGCGACGGTTGTCACCATCGGGAACATCACGCTCGTCGGTGTCCGGCGCGCCACCCGGCAGACTGCCACGAGCTGTTCCACCAGCAGATTCCGGTCATCGAGGGAGAACCTGATTCCACGGTGCCCCAGGAACGGGTTCACCTCGACTGGCATCGGTACATAAGGCAGCGGCTTGTCCCCGCCGACATCCAGCGTTCGAATCGTGACGCGTCGGCCACCCACGCCCTCGGCGAGCGCGAGGTACTCGGTCGCCTGCTCATCGACGTCGGGCGCGTGAGCACGATTCAGGAACAGGAACTCCGTACGTACCAAGCCGATGCTGTCGGCGCCTGCAGCCGCTGCCGCGCGCGCATCTGCAGGTGACCCGACGTTTGCGGCCACCTCGACAGAGATCCCGTCGAGACTGACGGCTGGTTGGCTGGCCTGCGCCCGGTTCTGCTGCTCCTCTCGGGCAATCGTCCCTGCACGTTCGCGGAAATCCTCCAGCGTCGACTCGGAGGGCTCGATGACGAGTTCCCCGGACGTGCCGTCGATGACGACAAGCGTTCCCTCGGCCAGGTCGAGTACGCCGGCCCCCGCCGAGACCAGAGCCGGAATGCCGCGCGACCGGGCGAGAATTGCTGCGTGTGAGGTGGGGCTGCCGTACGCGAGCACGATGCCCTGCACGCGGTCGCGGTCGAGTTCGGCGGCCTGCGCGGGGGTGAGCTCTGAGGCGACAAGGATGCCGGGGCCAGTCATGGCGACCGCGGGCGCACCGGTCAGAGACGTCAGCATCTGCGCTCCGACTGCTCGGACGTCCTCGGCCCGGGCCCGCAGGTAGGGGTCGGGGAGTTCGGCCCACTGCTGCTCGACGACGGCCAGCGCTTCGGTCCACGCCACCACTGCACCGGCTCCGTCGCCGATCCGCTGCTTCACATCCGCGAGGATCTCCGCGTCGCTGAGGAGCATGAGGTGCGCATCGAAGATCCGCGCCTCATGCGGCCCCACATCTCGAGCGGCGACGGCTCTGAGCCGGTCGATCTCACGCCGCACGTCGGTCAGTGCCTCCACCACCTGGCGCCACTCCTCCGACGCTTCGCCGATGGGGGCGGGATCTGCTTTGCCGGACGCGGCGGACAGCTTACGAACCGGCCCGATGACGATGCCCGGAGAGGCTGCCAATGGGCCGGTCTCGGATGCACGCGGCGGCGTCGGGTACGTCGGCGCTGAGCCGTTGTCGGCCGCATCGTCGGGTGGCTCGTCGAAGTGCCGCTCAGCCAGCAACAGCAGGTGCTCGATGGCCTCCTGTGCCTGCGGGCCGGCGGCCTGGATTTCGAGGGTGTGGCCGTGCAGCGCTCCGAGGGTGGCGACCCTGCTCAGGCTGGCCGCGGGAACCGGGCCTGCTCCGGTAGTCAGATTGCGGAGCTTGACGGCGGCATCCAGGGTGCGCATCTCGCTGACCAGCCGGGCGGCTGGACGGGCGTGCAGCCCGTGCCGGTTGGGTACGACGAATGTCGCGACCGCTTCCGCTGGATCATCGGTGGTCGCTCCGATCACCGCAGCGCCCGGCGCGCCGAGATGGGCGGCCTTGCCCAACAGCGCGTTCTGCGCCTCGGCCGCGACTTCCTTGCGCCCGGCTCCGCCTGCCGCGGCAACCGCAGCGACCACGAGACCTTCGACCAGCGGTGCCGGAGACAGGATGACGCGCTCTCGTACGGTGGGATCCTCGAGCAGGTCGAGTGCCAACTCGGCGCTGAGTACGGCACTGCCCAGGTCCATCAACACCACGACGCCTTCGGGGCTGTCGACTTCCTCGATCGCCTCCTTGATCCGCACCGCATCGGTACCCAGAGTCGCGTCCTGCAGACCAGCCGCAACTGCCAGCCGAACAGGTCGTTCGTGCAGCATCTCCGAGGCCAGGGCCACGGCGGCTCGAGCCAGTGCTGCGCTGTGCGACACGACGACGATGCCGACCATCGGTGTGCTGCTGGCGTGCTCCTGATCGCTCATCCGCGTCGCCTCCTATCCGTCATTGATGGCAGCCCGTCGCGTGCGGCGAAGCGTTTTACAGCGGCGCCTCGGTCGCCGCCGCCATCAGCAAGGCCACGGTCGTCGCACCCGGGTCCTGGTGCCCGATGCTGCGCTCGCCGAGATAACTGGCTCGTCCCTTACGGGCAAGCATTGGGACGGTCGCGTCGCGGCCCGCCTCGGCGGCGACCCGTGCCTGCTGCAATGCCTGCGCCTTTCCGGCTTGTTGCGCGACCGCCGACTCGAGCGCGGTCACCGCTGGTGCGAGGGCGTCGTACATCGTCTTGTCGCCCGCCTCGGCCTTGCCACGTGCGATCACCCCTTCCAGCCCCGCGCGCAAGGCCGAGGTGAACTGCTCCAGCGTCACCTTGTCGGCGTCGTCCAGGGACGACCCGATGCGAAGGAACAGCGTGCCGAACAGCGGACCACTGGCTCCCCCCACGGTCGAGACCAGGGTCATCCCGACCTTGTTGAACAGGGCCGAGGCGGTGGCCGGCTTCGCTTCCTCGATTGCGGCAACGGCGGCCCGCATGCCCCGGTCCATGTTCGCACCGTGGTCGCCGTCGCCGATCGCCGCGTCGAGATCGGTCAGGACGTCCTTGTTATCGGCCACCAGCCGGGCAAAGACCCGGACCCACTGTTCGAGATCCGCCGTCGCGACCGACTCGCTCATCGTTGTCAGATACCCCATCTCAACGCCGGAGTGTTGACCGGAGCATCCCAGAGGGCGACCAACTCGTCGTCAAGCTTGAGCAGGGTGACCGAGGTCCCGGCCATGTCCAGCGACGTGATGTAGGAGCCGACCAGGGAGCGCTCGATCTGCACGCCCTGGGTGGCCAGGATCCTGTCCACCTCGTGATACATCACGTAGAGCTCCAGCAGTGGCGTGCCGCCGAGTCCGTTGACGAACGCGAGCACCTTGTCGCCTCGGGCGAATGGCAGATCCGTGAGCACCGCATCCAGCACCAGCTCGGCGATCTCCTTGGCCGTGGCCAGCGGTACGCGCTTGCGACCCGGCTCGCCGTGGATGCCGACCCCGAGCTCCATCTCGTCCTCGCCCAGGTCGAAAGTCGGCTTTCCGGCCGCCGGTACGGTGCACGAGGTGAGCGCCACGCCCATGCTGCGCCCGTTCGCGTTGACCTTCCGGGCGATGTCGGCCACCTGCTCCAGCGGACGGCCCTCCTCGGCGGCAGCGCCGGCGATCTTCTCCAGCAGCACCGTGGCACCGACGCCGCGACGGCCCGCGGTCCACGTGCTGTCCTGCACCGCCACATCATCGTCGGTGACCACGGACAGGACCTGGGCCCCGCTTTCCGCGGCCGCCAACTCGGCAGCCATCTCGAAATTCATGACATCGCCGGTGTAGTTCTTGACCACGTGCAGTACGCCTGCTCCGCCATCGACCAACTTGGTCGCCGCGAGCATCTGGTCGGGTACGGGTGAGGTGAACACTTCACCGGCACAGGCGGCATCGAGCATGCCCATCCCGACGAAACCGCCGTGCAGCGGCTCGTGACCCGAACCTCCGCCAGAGATGATGCCGACCTTGCCGGGCCGAGGGTCACCGCGGTAAATGATCTTGTGTTGGTGATCGACGTGGAGTTCCGGGTGGGCCGCTTCCATACCCAGGAGTGCCTCGACGACGACATTCTGTGGGTCGTTGATGAGCTTCTTCATGACTGAACACTCCTCGATCCGGACGAGCTGATGGCTGATTCTGGGACGGATGGGTCGGTTTCTGGGACGGATGTGTCGGTGAGTGGGGACTCGGGTGCGGCGAGGTCGATGCCCTCACCCTGGGTCGCGTCGGCCGGCGTACGGGACAACAGGCCATAGAGCAATGCGGCTGCCACCCCAGCGAGGAGTTCAGCGATGAGGTACACCGGAAGCTGCTCCCACTGGATGTCCCCCCCTGCCAGCTGCTGGACCAGCATCGGACCCACAGTCCGGGCCGGGTTGATGGACGCGCTGGTAGCGGGTGCGACGACGATGATGACGGCGAAGACGACGAACCCGATCGCGAGCCCGGCGAAACCAGCCGCGGCCTTGCGGTGGATGACGCCGAACACCGTGAAGACCAAGATGAACGTGCCGATGAACTCCGCGGCGAATGCCTGGGCGACAGGGATGTCGCCGTAAGCGGCCACGCCCAGTCCGACATCGCTCGCCTTCGTGCCCAGGACCGCGATGATCGCGGCAGCTCCGACAATGGCGCCGGCCACCTGTGCGGCGATGTAGGGGCCGACCTGCCGCCAGGGAAAGTTGCCGGAGACCGCGAGCCCCAGGGTGACCGCCGGATTGATGTGATTGCCGCCGATGTGGCCCAGTGCGTAGACCGTGGCAATCACCACGAGGGCGAAGGCGAAGGAGATCATGCCCAGGTCCGCCATAGTGAACGGTGCATCCCCGTTCACGATCAAGGTGGCCGGGACAGAGCCGACACCGATGAACACCAGGAACGCCGTACCGATGAACTCGGCGGCGAGCCGCTGCACTAACGAACTCTCATCAAGCATGTCCTGCTCCTACCTTCCACGATATAATCGAACTTGATTCGGTAATGTCGAATGCAACGCGGAATTTACACACATGATTCACTGTGACGCAAGACATATCCAAAAGAAACATGTCGATCACGGAAGGGGTGCCTGGGAGTGATTCAGTCCGTCGACCGCGCCATCCGGGTGCTGATCGCCCTTCAGGGAGCTCGGCGGATGACGCTGTCCGAACTCGCCGCTCGCCTGGAACTGCCCTCCTCGACTGTGCATGGAATCGTGCGGACTCTGGTGGGCCACGGGCTCGTCGTACAGGAACATCGCTCGGGCCGCTACCAGCTCGGTCCGGCTGTGCTGCGCCTCGGCAACGTCTACCTCGACACCCTGGAGCTACGGTCCAAGGCAATCCCCTGGGCTGCGGACCTTGCCCGGCGCACCGGCTGCGCGGTGCGCACCGGAGTGCTCCTGCTCGAGGACGTGGTGATCATTCATCACGAGCCCCGGCCGGATGGAAGCCGCCAGATGCCCGAGGTGGGAATCGTCATCCCCGCTCACGCGAGCGCACTCGGCAAGGCGATGGTCGCGTTCAACGACGATGACGCCGCCCGCCTGATGGCCGAGCCGCTGCGCAGTATGACCGGTGAAACGATCACAACGACGGCCGATCTCAAGGAGCAGCTGGCCGATATCGCGACCACCGGGATAGCCACCGAACAGGACGAGGCCGTCCTCGGTGAGAGCGCGCTGGCCGCGGCGGTCTTCGATGCGTCGGGCAGCGCGATCGGAGCCATCGGTCTGGTCGTACCGTCGATGAACTGGCCGGTCGACACGGTCACCCATGACGCGTTGCGGGACGCCGCGCGCGCCATCTCCCGCGAACTCGGCGCCCTGTCCTGGCCCACCGCCGCCAGCTGACCCGTCCTGCGGTCGACCGCAACCAGGAAACGGTGCTCCGCTGACATAGTTATGTCACCCTGGTCTACTCAGCGGTTCTTACGCGCGAGAGTGAGGGAGCTGCATGGCCGGATCGACGCTGCAGGCACCGGATTGGGTGCCGGTCGCCCCGGCTGACGACATCGGATCCACCCCGGTGCCGGTCCGCGCCGGTGGGCGAGACTGGGTGCTGGTCCGGCTGCACGCCGACGGACCGCCGGCGGTGTATTCGGCGCACTGCCCGCATCGACTCGTGCCGTTGGCGGCGGCCACGGTGGTCGACGGAACCCTGCAGTGCGCCTATCACGGTTGGCGGTTCGCAACCGATGGCCGGTGCACCGTCGTGCCCTCCCTCGGTACGGAATCCCACGTACCGCCGCGTGCGGATCTGCCTCCCCCGCCCGAGGTCCGCGAGGACGCCGGACAGGTATGGCTACGCGTTCGGCCCGAGGAGCCAGCCGCGGACGTCGTTCCCGAGCTGACGAACCTCGATCCCGCGCTCCGGCGCGCGTGGCACCCCGTGGCTCTGGTTAGCGAACTCGACGACGGCCCACAGGCGGTACGGCTGCTCGGCGAGGACCGCCGGGTCTGGCATGCGGAGAACGGCACGTTCGCGGCGAGCCCAACTCCGTACGGCGTCATCGAACGCTGGGGGCTGGTCTGGCTGGCACCGGAGCGGCCGCTGGACGACCTGTTCGACGACCCCGACGTGGAGGACCGCGACTATGTCAGCGCCTGGGTGCCGCCTGCCCGTACGAATGTGAGCGCCGGGCATGTGGCCGATAACTTCCTGGACGTGGCGCACTTCCCGTTCGTCCACGCCGCCACGTTCGGCCCGGACACCACGTTCGTCGAGCCGTACGAGGTGCAGCCCGAGACCAGCGGATTTCGCAGCATTCAGGTGCAGCCCTTCGACAACCCCGAGGACCCGGCGGTGCCGACCGGCGAGCGGCCACTGCGGCAGAACCGCCGCGCCACCTACGTCTACCGGGCACCGTTCCAGCTGATGCTCCGGCTGGAGGAGCTCGACGCCGGCGCGGTGAAGACCATCCTGTTCTTCGCTCAGCCTGAGGATCTGACCTCGACCCGGATCTACACCAAGATGTTGCTGTACGGCATCGGCGGGCAGGAGCGCCCGGATCCGGACGTGGTTGCCCGGGAGGTTGCCTTCGAGGAGGCCGTACTGGCCGAGGACCTGGCGCTGCAGCGCGGAATGGACGCCACCGGACTACCGCTGGAGCTGCGGACCGAGTTGCACGTACGAGCCGATCGCCTCGGGGTTGCATTGCGTCGCGAGCTGCGTTCCTTCACCGAACGCGCCGCCGACGCCCGGATCGACGCATGATCGACCTGCTGCTGCGCAATGCCCGGCTGGCGCGGGCGAGCGAACTGACCGCGATCGGCATCGACAACGGGTTGCTAGTGGACGCGCAGGACGACACCACCGCCGCCGAGACCCTCGACCTGAGCGGCCGCTTCGTCAGTCCCCCGCTGGTGGAGCCGCACATCCACCTTGACGCCGTGCTCACTGTCGGACAACCCAGGCCCAACGTCTCCGGATCGCTGTTCGAGGGGATCGCTGTCTGGGCCGAGCGGGTCCGCGACCTGACCGTGGCCGATGTGATCACGAGGGCCCGCGAAGTCCTGCGTTGGCAGCTGGCCAACGGGGTTCAGCACGTCCGCGCTCACGTGGACGTCTGCGACCCGGAGCTGCGCGGGCTGCGCGCCCTGGTCGAGTTGCGCGAGGAGGCCCGGGGACTGGTCGACCTGCAGATCGTCGCCTTTCCGCAACAGGGAATCCTGTCCTTCGACGGTGGCGTGGAGCTGATGCGGCGCGCGGTCGAGCTCGGTGCCGATGTCATCGGCGGGATCCCGCACTACGAGCTGACCCGGGAGTACGGCGTCGCGTCGGTCGAGTTCGTGTTCGGCCTTGCCGACGAGTTCGGCCTGCAGATCGACATCCACTGCGACGAGACCGACGACGAGCACTCCCGGTTCGTCGAAGTGATGGCGGCCGAGACGATCCGGCGCGGAATGACCGGTCGGGTCACGGCCAGCCACACCACCGCGATGCATTCGTACAACAACGCCTACGCCCATCGGCTGGTCCAGAACATCGCGCGGGCAGGACTGTTCATGGTCACCAACCCGCTGGACAATGCCGTGCTGCAAGGTCGCTTCGACACCGGCCCCATCCGGCGTGGGCACACCCGGGTCAAGGCGCTGCAGGAGGCCGGGGTCACCGTCTGCATCGGCCACGACTCGGTGATGGACCCTTGGTATCCCCTCGGCTACGGCGACCCGCTGCAAGCCGCGTTCGTCCTGGCGCACCTCGGGCACATGAGCGGCGATGAGGAACTGCACCGGCTGCTGGACATGATCACAGTCGATCCCGCGGCAGCACTGCAACTGAAGGACTACGGACTCATCACCGGTACGGCTGCGGACCTCGTCGTCTTCGACTCGCCCACCGACGTGGACGCGCTCCGCCTGGTCGCCCCTCGCTACCTCGTGCTTCGAGCAGGCAGGATCCTGGCCCGTACCGAGCCGGCCGTCACCACCGTGGC
>JBPCPI010000174.1:0-14913 GCA_050999295.1 Geodermatophilaceae bacterium
AACCGGACTCGGGGTCTCGCGACAACTCGACGAGCATCGGTGGCATCGCGGCGACCACCGGTCCCCAGGCGTCGGGTCGCCAGAACCGGTTGATCCGCATCCCGATGACAAAGACCGTGAGCTCGCCCGCATGTTCGTGGGTCCACCGACCCCGCGCGATTGCGGTCATGGGAGCACAGCCGTGGCTTCGATCTCGAACTTGCAACGCGGGTCGGGAAGGGCGGCGATTCCAATGAGCGTGACCGCCATCGTCGGCTGGTCCGCGCCGTACACCGCCGCTGATGCTTCGGCGAAGGCGCCCATGACCTCGGGGCTGTAGTCGACGATGTAAGCCGTCGACTTGACCGCGTCGTGGATGGATGCGCCGGCGGCCTCCAGCCCGACCCGAACGTTGCGCATGGCTTGCTCGATCTGGGACCTGTGGTCCGGACCGACCAGCTCACCGTCTGCATCGACGCCCACCTGACCGGACACGTGCACGATCCGGGTGCCCAGCGCGACGGTGACCTGGCAGTAGCCCATGGTCGGGGAGAGGCCGTCTGGGTTGAGACGCTGGATGTTCGACGACGAGCCGGTATCTGTCATGCTGTCCTCCAAATAGAAAGTGCAAGTGCCTAATAATGGGTAGTGGCACTTACCAATGTCAAGTGGGAAGGCCCGAGGAATGCGGATCTCCGAGCTCTCCCGGCGCAGCGGCGTACCAGTCGGAACGGTGAAGTACTACCTGCGGGAGGGACTGCTGCCGGCCGGCGAGCCCACGGCCGCGACCCAGGCGCAGTACGGCGAGGAACACGTTTCCCGGCTGGGGATGATCCGGGCTCTGCTGGGAACCGGCGGGCTGTCGATCTCCACCGCCCGCGAGGTGCTGGCCGCCGTGGACAACCCAGCGCTGTCCGCACACGACATGATCGGCGCGGCGCACAGTGCGCTCCCGACGATGGTTCATGACGAGCGTCCCGACCTCAGCGAAGCTCAGACTCACCTGCGCCGCTGGGGCTGGCAGGTCCATGACGAGTCGCCAGCGGTCTCGGTTCTGGCCCAGGCATTGCAGGCTCTGCGCCTGGCCGGCTTCGACGCCTCGGACTCGATGCTGGACCGCTACGCCCGGGCAGCGCACGACATCGGCGCCCAGGACGTGGCCGACGTACCCATGGACTCTGCTGCCGAGGCTGTGCGGTACGTCGTCATCGGCACGCTGTTGCTGGAGCCGGTGTTGCTCTCTCTACGCCGGCTGGCGCACGAAGACGTCTCGGGCAGGCGGCCCCCGCTGACCTTCGGCCGCCGCTCGTAACTCCCGTTTCGGTAGGCCCGCCGTCCGCACGTCGTTCCCTGACGTTCCAGATCGGGATCCCGGATCAGGGGCTGGCCGGTTCGGCCTCGGCGGCGGTCGCCAGCCAGTCGTCCTCCAGGCGGGCTTTGTCGGCAACGAGCTCCCGGAGTTCGGCGTCGAGCACCGAGACCCGGGCGAAGTCGCTGGCGTGCTTGGCCAGTTCGCTGTGCAGTTCCCCTTTCCGCTTGTCGATCTTGGCCAGCTGTCGCTCGATCCGGGCCAGCTCCTGACTCGCCGTACGACGCGATGTCGTACGGCCGACCGCTGGTTCGCTGTGGCGGCCCGAAGCAGTGACCGCTCGCGCGCCGGAGGCTCGGCCGGCATCGGATCTCCGGGCGAGGTAGTCCTCCACGCCACCGGTGAGCATCGTGAACGTGCCGTCTCCCGGCAGGGCCCAGATCCGGTCGCAGACCCGCTCGAGGAAGTAGCGGTCGTGCGAGACCACGAACACCGACCCCGGCCAGCCGTCGAGGAAGTCCTCCAGGACGGTGAGGGTGTCAATGTCGAGATCGTTGGTCGGCTCGTCGAGCAACAGGACGTTGGGCTGGTCGAGCAGCACCCGCAGTACCTGCAGCCGCCGTCGCTCGCCACCGGACAGATCCCGGATCGGGGCGACCAGCCGCTCGCCGACGAACCCGAACCGCTCCAGCAACTGCCCGCCGCCGCGCTCACCGCCCCCAGCGACGGCGACCCGGCCGATGTCCTCGACGGTTTGCAGCGGCGTACGCCGAGGGTCGAGTTCAGCGGGGCCTTGGGTCAGGTGTCCGACCGCGACGGTGCTGCCCCGTACGACGCGGCCGCGGTCAGGCTCGACGTCGCCGCCCAGAAGCCGCAGCAGCGTCGTCTTCCCCGCGCCGTTCGGCCCGAGGATGCCCACCCGGTCACCGGGGCCGAAGCGGGCCGTCACGGACTCGAGCAGGGTACGGCCGCCGCGCTGCACGCTGACGTTCTCGAGTTCGAGTACCTTCTTGCCCAGCCGGTTGGTGGCCAGGCGGGACAGGGCCAACGAGTCCCGCGGCGCCGGTTCGTCGTTGATCAGAGCGTTGGCGGCATCGATCCGGAACTGCGGCTTGGACGTACGAGCGGGAGGTCCGCGGCGTAGCCAGGCGAGCTCCTTGCGGATCAGCTGGTTGCGCTTGGCCCGCCCGGTCGCTGCTTGGCGGTCGCGTTCGGCGCAGGCCAGTACGTACGCTGCGTAGCCTCCGTCGTAGGCGGACACCGTCGCCTCGTGTACCTCCCAGGTCCGATCGCAGACGGCGTCGAGGAACCACCTGTCGTGCGTGACCACGACCAGTCCACGGCCGCGGGCGGCGGCGAATCGGCGGACGAGGTGTCCGGCCAACCACGCGATGACGTCGATGTCGAGATGGTTGGTCGGCTCGTCCAGGATCAGCAGGTCCTGGTCACGAACCAACAATTGCGCCAGGGCAATTCGGCGGCGCTCACCACCGGACAGCGGGTCGATCGCAGAGTCCAGATCGAGGCTCGCCAGCAGCGTCTGTACGACCTCTCGCGCTTGCGGATCTGATGCCCAGACATGCTCGGCCGCCTCGCCGAGCACGACCTGACGCACCGTCGCCCTCGGGTCGAGCTCGTCCTGCTGTCCCAGGAAGTCGGTACGCAGGCCACGGGCCCGGGCCACGCGGCCGGACTGCGGCTCGGTCTTCCCGGCCAGCAGGTCGGCGAGGGTGGACTTGCCTCCGCCGTTGCGGCCGACAACACCGATCCGGTCCCCCGCGGAGACCCCGAGGCTGACGCCGTTCAGGACCGGCTTGACCCCGTACCTGACCGAAACCGCCTCCACGGTGACGAGGTTCGCGGTCTGTGGGGAGGACATGGGCAGTCCTGACGGTACCTGCGCCAAAGTTGATCATCGGAATGTCGGGGGTTTGTTCGCCTCCTCGAGGCCGGAAACCCCGTCTCATTCCGATGATCAACTCGCGGTCAGCTGGGGCGTCGACCCACGCAGAGCACCTGACCGATTGACAGGACCAGCGATGCCCGGTCCCGACCGGCCACGTCGCACCGGGCGAGCACCCGGTCGAAGGCATCGCGAGACTCGTCCAGACCGCGGAAGGCAACATTGAACTCCGCCGCGTACCGAACGGTCAGGTCGGGTGTACGCCGCCTGCCGCTCCCGCCGATGATGATCGGCGGCCCGGGTTGCTGGGCCGGTTTGGGCAGCGCCGGAGAGTCGGTGAGCGAGTAGTGCCTACCGTTGTGGTCGTACCTCTGGCCGACCGGTGTCGCCCAGAGTCCGGTGATCACCTCCAGCTGTTCCGCCAACCGATCGAAGCGCTCACCCACGTCGGGGAACCCGAGCCCGTACGCTGCGTGTTCGGCCTCGTACCAGCTGGCGCCGAGCCCGAGTCGACTCGTCCGCCGCTCATCTGGTCCACCTGGGCGACGGTGACAGCGAGTGGTCCGGGCTCCCGGAGGTGGCTGGCGAGACCAGCGTGCCCAGCCGGATCCGGGACGTCTCCCGGGCCAGACCTGCCAGGCTCACCCAGGCATCTGTGGGCCCGGGGAGACCGTCGGCATCGCCCATCGACAGGTAGTGGTCGGAGCGGAAGAACGCATCGAAGCCGAGCTCCTCGGTGGCCCTGGCAACACGCAGGAGGTCGTCGTAGCTGGCGCCCTGCTGGGGTTCGGTGAAGATGCGCAGTTCCATACCTATCATCCTGACAAGTCAGAACCCCTGCGCGTTCGAACGGGTGTAGTGGTAGGCCGTGACACCGAGCAGGGCTCCGCACCCTGAGTGAACGAGTGAAGGACGCCCGGTAGCGAACCTATTGGCAGCAGGCGTCCTTCACTCGGTTGCAGCTCGCGACCCCGGCGGTCGGGTCCTGCGCAGCCAGAGCAGCCCGAGGATCGGCAGCACGAGCGGCACGAATCCGTACCCGCGGCCGAAGACCGACCAGACGGTCTCGTCCGGGAAGGCTGCCCGGTCGAAAATGCTCAGCGTCCCCACCACCAGGACCCCGAGGAGTTCGATCGACACCGCGACCACCGCGATCCGCCACCAGTTGCTGCCGACCCGGACGAGCGCCACGGTGGCCAGGACGTACACCAATCCGGCGAAGGCCGATAGCAGATATGCGATCGGGGCCTCGGAGAACCGGGTCGAAAGCTGGTACGCCGCACGGGCAGTGGCGGCCAGCGCGAAGGTCGCATAGATCGCGATCAGCACTCGGCCTGGACCCCGTCGCCGCGCGTCATCATTCCCGCACTCGTCCGCGCGGCTTTCCTCAGGATCGCCAGCGACGGGCGAGGGCGTGGACTCAGGCAACTGCCGGGCCCCAGATCTGCTGCAGCCGTACGATCAGGACTGCCAGCACGAGGCTGCCGACGAGGATCACCAAGGAGCCGAACTGGTTGCGTTCGGCCCGCGCCCACACGAGGGTTGCCGGCAGGACCAGAACGACCGCGATCAGGTAGCCGAAGAACACACCTGGCGCATCTGCCTTCTCCCCGTTGAACGAGGCCACTACTGCGACCACGGCCTGTACAAGGATCAGGACCTCGGTCACCACCGCCATGACCATCGCCACCAGAAGTGGGTCCTGCCGACGAAGCGCACTGATTGCGGCCCAGGCGGCAATCAGCAACGCCCCCACGATGATTGCCGTACCGAGGAAGCCGATCACGGACGGATCACATCGGTCATGTCACGTCCGTGCTTTCCCCGTCGCTCAGGACGCGGACCTCGGTGTCGGCCGGCCGCAGGCGTTCGAGTCGTTGGTACTCCATCTCCGGCATGGCCAGGGTGCGCTCATGGATGGGTACGGTCAGGTGTGGCGCAACGGCGCGCAGGAAGTCGATGACCTCACCGGCCTTGAGCCAAGGGGCACCTGTCGGCAGTGCTAAGACAGGCACCGCGACATCCGGCAGCGTGAAGGAGTCACCCGGATGAAACACGGTGTCCCCGACCAGATATCCCAGATTGGGAATGACCGGTATGTCGGCGTGGATCACCGCGTGCTGCTCGCCGAAGACTCGTACGGACAGCCCGCCCGCATCGAGGACCTCGCCGGCCCGGGCCACCTGCGCGGTGATCTGCGCATCGGCGAGTTGCCCGGCGGTGTCGTGATCGGCGACGACGAGAGCCTGCGGGTTGGCCTCGACGAGAACTGCCATCCGGTCCATGTCGAGATGGTCGACGTGCTGGTGGGTGATCAGGATCGCGGTGAGGCCGCGCAACTCCTCGAAGCCGGCGGAGAAGACTCCCGGGTCGAGCAGGATGGAGGCATCGCCGTCGGCGATGTGCAGGCAGGCATGTCCGAGCTTGGTGAGCCGCATGGGGGCCATCTTGCCCGCTCTTGTTTTGTTCATCCGAGCGCACTTTCTCCGGAGAAAGTCCCATCAGCGGCGAGCCTGACAGCACATTCTCCGGAGAAGGTCCGATCTGGGGCGGAAGGTCAGGTCACAACCTGGCGCACTGGTCCTCCTTGTTGCCCTGCACGATGTTGCCGCCACCAGTGGGCGGAGGCTGGTTCTCCTTGCACTGCAGGTTTCCATCGATCCGGTTCCGGTTGATCGCAACGCCTCCGCTGTTCTGGAAGGCCTGCAGATCTGCGTTGATGGTGTTGTTCCCGGCGATCAGGGAGCCGCTGTTGTCATCGAAGAGCAGCGTGCCCTCGATCCGGTTGCTGCGGACTGTGGCGCTGCCGCCCTGCACGAGCTGGACCGAGCCGCCGACCGTGGAGCCGGTGAGCCTGACCGATCGGGCGTTCTCGGCCTGGACATTGCCGATCACGTTGACCGAGGTCGCGGTCAGCCGAGCATTCGACTCCACCTTCACGGTCCCCTTCACCCGCGTGCCGTTGAGCGTGCACGACGCGCCGGAGGGCACCCGGAGGTTGTCGACTGTGACGGCGCCGAGAGTGCCGCGACACGTCGTTTCCTCGGCATGGGCGGCGGTGGGTATGGCGAGGGCGACGACCGCGGCTACGCCGGTCGCCAGTAACAGGGTAAGGCTGCGCTTCATGGCGTTCTCCTGAGATTCAGTGGCCCTGGTTGGGCCGATGAGCTCAGAGTCGACCGGCTGTGTGTGCGCTGGGTGAGGCCGCCGTGAGACAACCCTCATGCGCTGAGTTCGGCAGCTTAGGCAGCAGCGGCGGACCAGCGCAGGACCTCGGACCAGATCGGTCGTACGAGTAGGTGCCCCGCTGCCGGTACGACGGTGAGGGTGCCGTCGGCAACCTGATCGAACCACCACCTGCCGTGCGCTGGGTTGACCACGGCGTCAGCTTCCCCGTACCAGCAACGCACCGGCGCACCCACCGCGCGCGGATCGAAGCCCCACGGCGACATCGTGTACGACGCCAGATCGGCGGCCAGCCCCGCGGCCCCCTGGGCGAACGCCTCGGTCAGCATCGTCTCCAGCGCAGCACGCAGATCGCCGTCGGCGAGCGCGGCTTCGTCGGCCGGGGTGGCACCCAACATGTCGAACCCGGCGCCAGGATCGCTGCTCACCGGGGCGAGCATCTGTTCCAAGGTCTCGAGCGCCGACGCCGGATTCGCCGACAGCGCCGCGATCATCTGCTGCTCCTCCTGGCCGATCCAGGGAACCGCTTCGTCAGGCGCGGGGGTACCGATCAACGCGACCGATCGCACCAGTTCGGGTCGTCGAGCGGCCAGGGCCATCACGACCCGACCACCGGCAGACCAACCGACAGCCGCGGCATCGCGTACTCCGAGCCCTTCCAGTACGGCCGCGCAGTCATCGGCGAACAGCGAAATCGTCGGTTTCGTCCCCTCCGGGAGCCGCTCGGAACCGCCGTACCCCGGCCGGTCCAGCGTGATCAGCCGTACGCCCGCCGCGGCAGTGGCGCCAGGTTCCGGGTCGAAGCACCGCGATCCCGGGGCACTGTGAGCGAACAGCACCGTGCTGCCGTCGTCGGGGCCGGCGACCTGTACGGCAACCCGCCGTCCGTCGGCCAGCACGATCGAATGCTGCGAGATGTCTGAAGTAGTCATGGGCGCTACTCTGATTGCCCTCTGGTGAGACCGTGCTGTCACCGTTCGGAAGAGAGTTCGCGATGTTTGCGGCAGGGCTGCGGTGAACCGGACCGATCGGCTCTACGCCATCGCCGAGGAGTTGCGCACTGCCGGGCGACGCGGACGGACCAGTGCCTGGCTCGCCCGGCGGTTCGAAGTGGCCGGCCGTACGGTCAAACGGGACGTGACTGCGCTGCAGGAATCCGGCCTGCCGATCTGGTCGCAACCTGGCCCCGGCGGTGGGTACGTTCTGGATGCCAGCGCGACCCTGCCGCCGCTCAACCTCACTGCCGCGGAGGCCACCGCGGTCGCCCTGGCACTGGCCGCCATGCCGCAACTGCCCTTCGCTGCCGATGGGCGCAGTGCCCTGAGCAAGATCCTCGCCGCCATGACCGAGGAAGAACGCGCTCGCGCCGAGGCGCTCGGTGACCGCTTGTGGATCCGGGATCGGCGACCAGCCGCGCGTCCGGCGGTGAGCGGCGTTCTAGACGAAGCCATCCGTCGCGGCGTGGTCACCGTGCTGGACTACGTGGACAAGAAGGGCATGGTCACTCGGCGTCGCGCCGTGGAGCCGATGGCGTTGGCCGCGAACGGCGGACACTGGTTCCTGCTTGCCTGGTGCCGCCGCCGCCGGGCCGGGCGATGGTTCCGCTTGGATCGGGTCGAAGCAGCACACCTCACCACAGAGATCGCGCCCGCCCGTGACCTCGAAGAGACGTTCGGAAATCCGCCGGAGGACGCCGGACCGATCACGCTGCGGGAGGTGAACCCGACTGGCTGAGTGAATCGCACACAGACCCCACCCATCCCCCCTGCCTCCCAAGGGGACACGTGATCACAGCCTTTCCCCGGCCAAGATGCGGGTCACGCTCCGCCACGCCGCTTCCCCCTGGCGGCGGGCACTCGCCGCCGCTTCAGCGACGGTCGCCGCGTTGGCGATCAGCACTGCAGGTTCCGGCCTGGCCAGCCCGAAGACGCACCGCAGGTCCCCGTCGTGGCCGCGGCAGGCGCCGAGGCCGTCAGCGACCAGTACATCGTTGTCATGCGCCCGGGCGCGAACGCCAACGCCAACCGGATCGCCGCCGCCGACGACGCGCGGCGAAACGGCGCCAAGTCCTGAACGAGTACTCCGCTGCCCTCCAGGGGTTTGCCGCGCTGCTGCCGCAGCGTGCCCTCGACGCGCTGCGGGGCAACCGGAACATCGAGTACATCGAGGCCGACCAGGTCATGCGTATCAACACCACGCAGTCCCCGGCGACGTGGGGGATTGACCGGGTCGACCAGCGCAACCTTCCGCTGACGAACAGCTACGGCTACACAGTGACTGGTGCTGGTGTGACGGCATACGTCATCGACACTGGAGTTCGCTTTTCCCACAACGAGTTCTGTGGTCGCGCAGTCAGCGGGTTCGACGCGATCAACGGCGGCAGCGCTGACGACTGCAACGGCCACGGTAGGCACGTAGCGAGCACGGGTGGAAGCCTCTCGAAGGCGCTCGACAACGCGGTCCGCAGCTCCATCGCCGACGGTGTCACCTACGCCATCGCGGCCGGAAACGACAACCGCAGCGCCTGCAACCAGTCGCCGGCCAGAGTCGCCGAGGCCATCACCGTCGGGGCTACGACACGTAAGGACGCCAGATCATGGTTCTCGAACACGGGGACGTGCCTGGACACTTCGCGCCAAAGGGTACGGCGATCAAGTCGGCGTGGAAGATCTGAGGACGGGCTTGGCTGCGGATCAACTTCCGAGAATGATTACAGTACGTAGGAAGATGACTACAGTAAGTAGCCCTCCCCTATGCTCATACCCCGGACATCGGGGTTCTTGACCTCGCGCGAGGCGCTCCCCCGACCCGGATCCGAAAGACAAACGTCCATGCCGGCATGCCCGGACCACGCAAGCAAGAAGGAGAAACGTGACAACACCGATCTGGCGGCGAACACTCGCCGTCCTGGCCGCCGCAGTCGTGGCCACCACGCTGGGGGCCGGCGTCGCCGGCGCCGAGGACGAGCCGCAGGTAACCGTCGAGGGGACCGACAGCGCCAACGCCATAGCCGACCAGTACATCGTTGTCATGCGACCGGGCGCGCGGGCAGCCGCCAACCGGGTGGCAGCTGTTCTCGAAGCCCGGAACAACGGGGGCCAGATCCGAAGCGAGTACGCAGCCGCTCTCCAGGGCTTTGCGGCCACGCTGTCACCGCGGGCGCTCGATCTCCTGCGCCGCAACCCGAACGTGGCATCCATCGAGGCCGACCAGACCATCAGCCTGTCCGCGACCCAGTCGCCCGCGACGTGGGGCCTTGACCGGGTCGACCAGCGGGCTCTCCCGCTGTCGAATAGCTACACCTACAACTTCACCGGGTCCGGCGTCACCGCCTATGTCATCGACACCGGGATCCGGTTCTCGCACACTGAGTTCGGCGGCCGGGCGGTGAGTGGATACGACGCGATCGACGGCGGCAGCGCCGACGACTGCAACGGCCACGGCACGCACGTTGCGGGCACGGTGGGCGGTACTACGTACGGCGTCGCCAAGGCGGTGCGTGTGGTCGGCGTCCGAGTCCTGAATTGCCAAGGCAGCGGCAGCAACTCGCAGGTGATCGCGGGCATCGATTGGGCTACCTCCAATCACACGTCTGGTCAGCCGGCGGTGGCCAACATGAGCCTGGGTGGTGGCGTATCGACTGCACTGGACACTGCGGTGCGCAACTCCATCGCTGATGGCATCACCTACGCACTCGCGGCGGGCAACGACAACGCAAACGCCTGCAACGGGTCGCCGTCCCGCGTCGCCGAGGCCCTCACGGTCGGCTCGACGACGAACACCGATGCTCGCTCGTCCTTCTCGAACTACGGTACGTGCCTGGACATCTTCGCTCCTGGCTCGTCGATCACGTCGGCCTGGTACACGAGCAACACGGCCACCAACACGATCAGCGGTACGTCGATGGCTACCCCGCACGTGGCTGGTGCCGCGGCGCTGTTCCTGCAGCAGAACCCATCGGCAGCACCTCAGGCGGTGCGCGATGGACTGGTGAACTCCGCCACCACCGGCGTGGTCACCAACCCGGGAACCGGATCGCCGAACCGGTTGCTCTACACCCTTGGCGGAGCGGCTCCGCCACCGCCGCCACCGCCGCCTGGATGTGGTGGTCTGCCCGAGCAGTTCACCGGCTCGTTGTCCGGCACGGGCGACCAGGACTACTACACCAGCAGCGGAGGCTTCACCGCCGTGGCTGGAACCCACCGGGGTTGCCTGGACGGTCCCACCGGCGTCGATTTCGACCTGGCGCTCTACCGCTGGAACGGATTCGGCTGGAGCCGAGTCGCGATAGCCCAGAGCACTGGGCCGGACGAGAGCATCACTTACAACGGCACCGCCGGCACCTATCGCTGGCGGGTCTACTCGTATTCCGGTAGCGGAAGCTACGCCTTCGGGATGCAGCGGCCGTAGTAGTTGGGTTCATCGCACCAGCCCTGATCCGGCGGTGCATTCGGCTCCTGCAACGGGAACCCGGGTGCACCGCCGGTCTGTGTGAGGGGACGATCATCCCCTGGCGCGAGTTCGGTGTCGTCAATCTTCAATCGTCGACCGCAGGGCGCGGAGTAGACAGGTCCTCATGAGCACTCAGATCACCGCGACGTTCACCTTCGACAGCTGGGACGAGCAGGAGGTCCTCAACACCGAGGGGGCAAGGTTCGTACGCACAGCGTTCGTCAAGACCTTCGCCGGCGATCTCGAGGGCACCAGCCGCGGCGAGATGGTGATGGCCCATGCCGGGCAGGGATCAGCGGCCTACAGCGGCCACGAATGCGTCGAAGGTGTAATTGCTGGCCGGAGCGGCAGCTTCATCCTGCGGCACAACGCCTTCATGACGGCCGGAGACGCTGAGGCCGAGGTGGTGGTGATGACCTCATCTGGCACTGGTGAGCTGACCGGGCTCTGCGGTACGGCACGCATCGACCGTCACGAGGACGGCAGCCACAGCTTCACCCTGGACTACGACATCGACAAACCCTCCTGACCGTTATGCGCATGATGCGTATTCGGTTTGCTCCGCTGACGCACGAAGACGATGCGACGAATCGGGCTGGGTCAGGCGGCCACGAGAGGCGATGTGCCAATTCATGCAGTCTCGCCCTCGATTCCTGCACGTTCTCGCACAGTAACCAGCGCACCCGCGTCCCCTTTCGCCGCACACCAGGACCAGCCCCCCGCTTTGCCGCTTCTCGGCCTCGCTGTCTGTGGGTCGGAAACGATGACCGGCGCCGTAGAGGCCCAACCCGGTGCAGGAGTCCGCGGCTCCGCACGTCGTCCCGATCTGACGGCCGAGTCCGTGATCGTGAGCGCCCAGGGGGCAGCCGCGCACTCAACCAACGGAGCTCATGATCATGCCCAGCGGAGTAGACCGGATAAGCAGGATGCACATAACGTCCCGATCCAAGGCCCGGTTTCTGCACGTTCTGCGCATAACGTGCGGATGTCTCGCCCATGGCGGATCCGTACCCGCGCACAATGGGTGGGTGGCTCGGCCAGGTGTTGATCGGCCGTGGGTGGTGGCCCATCGTGGTGCTTCCTCCGAGATCGCCGAGCACACCGCCCGCGCGTACGAGAGGGCCATCGAACAGGGCGCCGATGCGGTCGAATGCGACGTCCGGCTGACCCGCGACGGGCATCTGGTCTGCGTCCACGATTCGACGCTGTCCCGTACCTCGGACGGCCGCGGACGGGTGTCGGAAGTGACCCTCGGGGAGATGCGTGACCTGGACTTCAGTGGCTGGCGGACCGAATTGCCGGAAAGTGCCGACGACCTGATCGCCGAGGAACCGGTCGAGGCCCTGCCGGTCCTGGCCTTCGACGATCTCCTCGACCTGGTCGTCAGTGCCCCGCGGCCGCTGCGGCTGTTCGTCGAGACCAAGCACCCCACCCGCTTCGGCGGCCTGGTCGAGGAACAGGTCGTGGCCAGCCTCGCCCAACACGGCCTGCACGAGCCGGCTGATTCGCTGCAGTCCCCGATCACGGTGATGAGCTTCGCGACCACTGCCGTCCGCCGAGTGCACACGCTCGCGCCGAACCTGCCGATCGTGCAGCTCTACACAACCGTTCCGCCGTTGCGCCGGGACGGGACCCTGCCGCGGGGCATCAAGATCGTCGGGGTGGACATCGAGACGCTGCACCGGCATCCGTCCTACGTTCGCCGGGTACACCGGCAGGGCAATCGGTGCTACGTCTGGACCGTCGATGACCCGGCCGACGTCGAGCTGTCGCTGTCCCTCGGCGTCGAGGGGATCATCAGCAATCGCCCGGCGATGGTTCGGGACCTCGTCGAGGCGGCCTGACCCTGGGCGGGTCTGTCGGTCGAACCGCGCTGACTTCACCTGGAGTGGGGACGAATCACAGGATGACGTCATCGACTGTGACGTTGACTGTCACTGACTCCAGCCGGATCGTGGCTCGCAGTTGCTGCGTGACGCGCTGCTGGACCGCTTCGGCGACGTCAACTATTGAGTCCCCGTACCGCACTGCAACAGCTAGATCCACGGCAGCCGTTCGCCCGAGTACACCGACGGCGGCATGCGGATGGCGGTGCCGATCCGTGGCCCACTCAACCAGTTGCACGATACGCCCGTGGCTGCTCTTGCCCAGTGCCGCGCGCACACCTGGGACTTGGCGCGCGGCGTCTCGGGCAATGCGGGCGACGACCCGGGCCGCGACTTTGACGGTTCCGAGATCGGTCAGTTGGAGGGTGTACCAGGCATTTTGAACGAGCCGATGCACATCGGACATCACCCGGGCAGTGAGTTCGACAGGTGCATGAATCCGTTTAGCCGCCAGGTCCTGCACCGGTTGCCAGACCGTGGCGAGTTCGGACAACGCGGCCTGGCAGTGCGAGCAGTCCTGTTGGTGGCGATCAAGCTCGCGCGCGCGCCCGTCGGCGACCTGCGTGAGAATGTTGTCCACGCCGTGACCGCAGGCGAGGATGCTATCCGGGGCCAGGAGGAGGCGGCTGGCCGGAAAGGACCGGTCGGGCGTGCTGTCATCCATCATCGTTGCCTCACCTCCACTCTGCCAAAGTCATGGCAAGTCTGCGCCGAGCTCGGAATAAGTGGCTACGCACCGCCGGGACCGTGCTGCTCGTGATTGTCGCGATCTCGTGGTAGGACAGGTCCTCGAAGTGGTGCAGGACGATGACGACGCGCTGCGGGACTGGAAGATTGGCAATGGCGTCGTCGACAGCATTGACTGCGAGATTCCGCTCCACGATGTCGGGTGGGGTGTCGCCGTCGGCCGGAAACTCGCCGAGAAGGTCGAGTGACTCGGTTGCCTTGCCGCGCTGCAGGAGGTTCAAGGCGAGTCGGGTGACGATGCGGTACATCCAGGTCGAGAACGCCGATTGGCCGCGAAACTGCTCCAGCCGTCGCCATCCGGTCACGAGTGCGTCCTGGGCAATGTCTTCGGCGTCCTGATGGTTGCCGAGCAGACGTAGCGCAGTGCGATAGACCCGCAACCCATGTCGGGACACGAGCTCTTCGTAGGCGTCGATGAAACCGTCCTGCGCACGTTGCACGAGGTAGGCGTCGTCGACCTCCTTGTCGCTAACCGGCGTTCTCCCTCAAGTAGTGCAGACGAGGGGGGCAATCGTCAGGCACGTTGCCTACGGAACCTCATGGGACAGAGCCTCGCGTACGGCGATGGTTGCCGCCAGTGCGAGGAATGCGAACGGATCTTGTCTTGAGATTCCTTGCGAGCATTGGCCTCGGCCCGGTGTCTAACTGGTTGAGCCACCCCGAGAGTTGCGTTGTCGGCGATGGCTGCCACACTCCCTGATCATCTGGACTGACCAGCTGGTTGGCCCAGCGCCACGAGGAGGATCGCGAATCTGATGACCCAGCCAGTCAAGTCCAGCGCCAAGTCACCCGACACCAACGCATTGTCCAGCAACGACGAAAGGTCCCGTATCGAGGGGCCCCTGACCACCCGTGACGGCAAGATCACCGTCGCACAGGGTGTTGTGCAAAAGATCGCCGGAATAGCCTGCCGCGAGATCAGCGGCGTGCACGCCATGGGTGGTGGGGCGAGCCGCGCCTTCGGCGCAATCCGCGAGCGGATCCCCGGCAGCAGCGGTCCAAACGTGGCACAGGGTGTGGGGGTGGAGGTCGGTGAGACGCAGGCTGCCATCGACCTCGACATCGTGGTGGAGTACGGCGTAAGCATCGCCGACCTCGGCCAGAGCATCCAGCGCAACGTCAAGCAGGCAGTGGAGCGGATGACCGCACTGGAGGTGGTCGAGGTGAACATCAGTGTTGCCGACGTGCACCTGCCCTCCGACGACACCGAGAGCACCGACCAGGAGTCCCGCGTCTCGTGACCGAGGCCTTCGAGTCCGGAGCGGTGGTGGATGGCGTCGATCTCGACGCCGTCGCCATCGCGGTGCGCGCCTGCTCGGCTGTGGCCGACCTTTACACTGGCCCAACGGCGGAATCCGTCGCGACGTACCTGCCAGGCCGCAGGATCAGCGGGCTCAAGCTGGCCAGGGATGCCGTGACGATCCAGGTCCGCAGTCTGTGGGATGTTCCGG
>JBPCPI010000199.1:0-4680 GCA_050999295.1 Geodermatophilaceae bacterium
AGCGGCTGAGCCCGTCGGCGACGTGTCTGCGCGAGTGCCGGGGTTGAGAACACGACATCGCAGGCTGCACCCGGAGAAGCCCTGAGTCGACGTCGAAGGACGCGGGTTCGATTCCCGCCAGCTCCACGAGGCAGTACAACGACACCCGAGAAGGCGGTTGGTGCGGACGAAGCAGCCGTTCGTTGCCGCCGTGGCCGTTGCCGCGTTGGCGGGCGCGGCATGCGACGCTGATCCGGCTACCGAGAGCGCGACCCCGGATTCGCCCTCCGGGTCCGTGGTCGGCGAGGGCTTCGACCCGGAGCGAGAAGGGCCCGCGCCGCCGATCGAAGGTGCCGGGTCGGGCGGCACGGTCAGGGTGTTGGCGGACTTCGCGCCGATATGGGCAACGATGGATCCGACGGAGGCCTACTCCTCGGATACGACTTCCATTCTGAGCAGCTTGGCGACGCGGTCGTTGACGCAGTACGTGTACGACCCGGAGCAGGACGCGATGGTGTTGGTGCCTGATATCGCCACCGACCTCGGCACCCCGAATGCGGACTTCACGCAGTGGTCGTTCACTATCCGCGACGGCGTGAAGTTCGAGGACGGGCGCGCGAGGTGACCGCAGAGGACGTCGCGTACGGGATCAAGCGGTCGTTCGATCGGCGAACCTTCCCGAATAGTCCGCCGTACAGCAGCGACTACTTCCTCGATGGTGACGCGTACAGGGGTCCGTACCGGTCAGGCACCGACTATGACGGGGTTACCGTCGAGGGCGACACTCTGACGATAAGGATGGAGCGTCCGTTCCCGGACATGCCGTACTGGGGGTCATTCCCGGCGATGGGCCCCATCCCGGAGCGTGGCAGCGATCCGGCCGACTACGCGCGGCACCCGTTGGCGACGGGACCGTACAAGATCGCGGACCATACGCTGGGCAAGTCATTGACCCTTGTCCGCAACGACGAGTGGGACCCCGACACTGATCCAGGCCGGCATGCTTACCCGGACACCTACGAGTTCAGCACCGCACCACTTGAGCAGATTCACTCGACGATACTCGGCGACTCCCGTCAGGGCCAGACAGCATTGACATACGACAGCGTGCTGCCGGGCCACTACCGCCGAGCACAGCGGTTGGATCGGCTGACCATCGGCGCGACGCAATGCACCTTCATGTTCCGGCCCGACTACCGGGATATCACCGACGTCAGGGTGCGACGGGCGATCGGCTACGCCTTCCCGTACGAGGAAACGGCCAAGCTGAACGGCGCCATCGTTGGTGTCACACTTCTGCGAGGCGGATCGATTCTGCCGCCTGGTTTTCCGGGTCGCCAGGAGTACGACGTCCTGGAGACCGAGCCGGGCGAGACCGATCCGGCCAAGGCGAAGGCGCTGCTAAAGGAAGCCGGTTGGGCGCCCGGTGAGTTCGACCTCACCTTCGTGTACGCGGACGACGAGCCCGACTCGGCAAAGTTCAGGGACCTATTCATGGACAGCTACGAAGCTGCGGGGTTCAAGGCCACACCGTTCGTTGCCCGACGCGGAAGTATTCACGATCTCGGGTGACCCGGAGGCGCCGATCAGCATCCGTATCGCTGGTTGGTGCTCGGACTGGCCGTCAGGTGGTTCGTGGTTCCCGCCACTGTTCCACTCCCATGGACGGGACAACGACTCGGGCTTCGCCGAGCCGGCCATCGATGCCGAGATCGACCGTATCCAAGATCTGCCGTTCGAGGAGCAGCCCGCTGAGTGGGGCGCCTTGGACAAACTGATCATGACCGAGGACGACCCGACCTTCATCCTCGGCTACCCCACGGTGGCGATGCTGCATGGCTCGAGCATTGGCGGCATGAACGCTGACGAGGTGTACGGGATGCCCCACCTGGAAGGACGTCCACGTCATTCGCTGATCGATCAGACCCGTTATGCCCGAGGGCTGATCGTGGTCGAGGCTATGCTCTCGAAGTGCCGACCTGCGGTCGCTGCGGCCAGGAGATCGCACCGAGCGCGAAGTTCTGCCCCGAGTGCGGGACCGCTCTCGGGCCGCTGTCGGCCCGCCCCCAAGAGGCTCGCAAGACGGTCACGGTTGTCTTTAGTGACCTGGTCGACTCCACATCGCTCGGCGAGGAGCTGGACGCTGAATCGCTGCGGACCGTCATGGACGCCTACTTCTATGCGATGCGGACAGTTCTGGAGCAACACGGCGGGGTTGTCGAGAAGTTCATCGGAGACGCCGTCATGGCGGTCTTTGGTCTGCCGCGGATGCACGAAGACGACGCGCTGCGCGCGGTGCGTGCCGCGATGGGGATGCGCGAAGCCCTCGCGATCCTCAACGTGGACCTGGCCGCTACCTGCGGTGTGACGCTGCGGAGCAGGACAGGGGTGAACACCGGGATCGTCGTGGTGGGTGACGCGGCAGGGGGTCAGCGGCTGGCCACCGGCGATGCTGTGAATGTGGCCGCTCGGCTGGAGCACGCCGCACCCACCGGGGGGATCGTTCTCGGGCCGCAAACGTTCCGGCTCGTCAGGCCGTTCGTCGAGGTATCAGCGATCGGGTCTCTCAACCTGAAGGGCAAGTCTGCGCCCGTCGAAGCCTGGCAACTTGTGGCGCTCGACCCGGAGCACGAAAGCTCCGCGTTGGCCCCAGTTCGGCCGCTGGTTGGCCGGCTGGCTGAGCTGGCGACCATCGACGCACGCTTGACCGCTGCCACGGACAACCAGCGCGTCGAGGCCGTCCTCCTCGTCGGCGACCCCGGCGTGGGCAAGTCCCGACTGACGCGGGAGGCCGTCGATCGCCTGGCCACTACCGCGACGGTTCTCAGTGCGAGCTGCAGACCGTACGGCCGGCCGAGCTTCTGGCCGGTGACCGAGCTCCTGGGCTCTGTATCGGCACACGACCAACCCCTCGACTGCGACGTGCTGACGGCCATGGCCGAGACAGCGCCGCCCGATGACCGTGAGGCCATCGTCGAGAGGGTTGCCTCCCTTCTTGGCCTCACCGATGCTGCCTTCCCGCTGGTGGAGTGCTTTTGGGCAACCGCGCGGCTCTTCGCCACACTGGCCGCGGGCCGGCCACTGGTCCTTGTCATCGAAGACCTGCACTGGGCCGAAGCGACGCTGCTCGAGCTACTCGATCATCTGCGACTTTCTTCTTACCCAGGCGGGCTGCTGATCCTGGCGACGGCACGCCCTGAGGTGCTCAACGCCTCACGATCCTCCGCCGTGCTTCCGCCGATGGAGGTCGTTCTACTCAACGCACTGTCGCCCGCCGAGAGTGACAATCTCATCGTTGCCGTGCTGGGCAGTTCTTCGCTGCCGGCGAACCTCAAGTCGCTGATTCGCGGTGCCGCTGCAGGAAATCCCCTCTTTCTGGAGCAGGCGTTGGCTACGTGGATCGAGGAGGGGGTGCTGGCGCCTGTTGACGGCGGCTGGACGGTGACCCGTCCGGTGACGGAGGTTCGGGTCCCGGCCTCCTTGTCGGCAATCTTTGCGTCCAGGTTGGACCGCTTGGCGGATGAGGAACGGTCGGTCCTGGGAGCGGCTTCGGTCGCCGGACCGGCGTTCGACCGGCGGGCTCTGCAGCCCATGCTCGACGTTGTCGACATCGCGACGATCGAGGATTGCCTGCAGCGGCTCCTACGCAGCGGACTGCTGGTGCCGGGGCGCCCCGAAGGTCCGTCGGAGCGGATCGATTTCGGTCATGCGTCGCTCCGGGATGTCGCGTACGAGTTGACTCTCAAACGAGACCGGGCCGCCTTCCACGAGCGTTTTGCGCTGTGGCACAAGAGCCGTAGCGACACCGGCCACATGGATGGGTTGATCGGCCACCATCTTGCGGAGGCATTCAAGTACCACGTCGAGCTGCGCCACAGCGACACGCATGTGATAGGTCTCGCCTTCGCGAGCGTCCGACATCTCGTGGCTGACTCCCAGCGGGCGCTCCGGATCGGTGACCGGGCAGGTGCAGAGCGACTGACAGATCGCATCGTGGCAGTGTTGTCCGCGAGTCCTCCGGCCACCGACGCTGCCGACGTGACGCTGATGGAGAAGACCGCGAAGTTGTTGGTGACCATGGGCCGATGGCGTGACGCGGTCACCCTGCTGTCCCCATATGCGGCATCCGAACGCGGTCCGTTGCTGCGTGATCTCGGCGTTGCGCTGTGCAAGCTCCACCGCTCCGAACCGCGATCGCCTGAGTATCGCGAGGGGCAGCGGCTGCTCAAGGTTGCTGGCGCGCCGCCGAATCGGGATACCGATGCGCTGGCATCCCTGGCGGGTACCTGGAAGGGAATCGATGACAAGCGGGCCCACGCGTTCTACCGCCGGTGCCTCGACATCGACCCCACGGACCCCTATGCCCTCGGCAACGTTCTCGAGTACGAGATTGCGGCTGCCGGCGCCTTGTCCGTCGTCGAGGACATGCGAGCCCAGATCAGCGAGGCGAACCGGCGCTGTCGCTCCCAGGCCGACGCGGGACTCAACCTGCCCTGGGCTTTCTTCGACGCCGGCAAGTTCGCGCTGTTGTTGGGGCGTCCTTACGACGCGATCGCGGCCTACTGCAAGGCGGCGCAACTCACCACCGCCGAACACATGTTGATGACGTCGATGTCATCCCTGGAGCGGCTGGTGGCGTCGGGCGGGGCCATCCCGGGATCGACCTGGGTGCAGGCTCTGCTGGCGGTCGCTCGCTCCGTC
>JBPCPI010000204.1:0-9011 GCA_050999295.1 Geodermatophilaceae bacterium
GGCAGGAGCCCAGTGCGTTAGCAGCGCACGCTGGGATCTGCGCGGGGGGCCGCTCGCAAGGGCGGTCCCTACCGCGATCGTCATGATGTGCCAGTTCTTGATGTGGGCGATGGCCTGTTCGACGACAAAGCGTATGGAGGTGACCTGTTCGTTGAACCGGCGCTGGTCGTCGGTCGGCTTTATTCCGGGTTCCACGTTGATGGGGGTGAGCCCACGATGTCCTCGTGTCCGGCGTCGCCGACAAGACCCCTTGACCTCAGCGCGCGAGTATCACGGCCAGCCCTGCAGCATCAAAACAGTGGTTGTCATGACAGCTTCCGGGAAACGCGTCGCTGCAACCGGTGACCCGCCCGTGCAGATGAGGAGGGTGCTATCGACCAGACAGACCTTGCCGGCGACCTGGCCCTGCAGCTTTGCTGCCGGGAATTCGATGACCTCAGCGAGGCACTCGGCCATCTTCGTGGGCGTAGTCCAGGCGGTCGTGGTGCCGATCCCGAAGTTCTCGCCCAGTTCGTCGAACGTCATGTTCCGCCGTAACCAGCACAGGCTCACAGGAACTGTGGCGCACAACATCTTGAGGCGAACAGGGGCAGTCCGTTCGCCGAGTACGGGCCGGCCGGAGTACATACGGTGCTGATAGTGTGTCCCCGCCACTTCTGTACGAAGCTCGGGCTCTCGTTCAATGAGTAGGGTGGAAAGCTGGCGCGGTGGCTGGATGCTCCGTTTCCAGCTTCCCACCCTACTCAATATTCCCTCCCTCGCGGCTTTTTTTGCATAGACGAATAAGGGGTCCGCCAGCTGTTACAGGCCGCTCGTCATCTCACTGCTCGAAGATCTTGAGGAGCCGTGCCGGAGCTCCGACCGCAACCCCGCCCGGTGGCACGTCATGTGTGACGACGCTGTTGGCTCCGATGACCGCGCCCGCGCCGATCGAGACACCGCGGAGCACGCAGCAGCTTTGCCCGAGCCAGACACCTTCTCCGATCGCGACCGCAGCGGTTTCGCCGACGTCGCGGTGCAGCGTCTGGCCGTCCTTGCGTCGGTGATCGTGGTCGGAGATATAGACGCCCCGAGCGATGAGCACGGAGTCGCCGATCGTCACGTTCAGCGCAGCAGACAGTGTGCATCCGCCGGAGATCGAGACGTCGTCGCCGATGCTTAGCAGGACGGGGCTCTCCGAGTTCGTCGCCGTGCTGACGCAGTTCAGCCAGCAACCGCTACCGAAGAAGACCCTGGCGCCGACTCGAATTCGGGCGGCACCATGCAGGCGAAGCGGTGCAACGATTCTGCTCCCCAGCCCGAACGCATCGAAGGATGAGCGGACGATCCTCGTCAGAAGATGCGATTTGACCCGGTCATACCATTGCAAGAGGTCTTCGCCGTTCATGATGCCTCCGGACGGTCAGGGTCGGAACGGGTAAAGCGTTCCGAGTGAGCGGTGAGTTGCTCGGCCGGCCTCCTGGATGCAGCATCGAGCCGTGCCGGACGCCTGAGGCCGCCTGGATAGGCCCGAACCGCGGTCAGGCGCGCGCAGATGACGGCCAGCGTGAGCTGTTGCAGGAGGACCCCGCTGGCTGATGCGATGGCCACGCCCGGCACCCCCCAGACCTGCGCGAGTACGAACTCGCCGAGGAATGTGCCGGCGCTGAAAGCGATCGTCACAGCGGTCGCGACGCGCGCGCGGCCGCACAGCATGAGGACCTGAAGACCCATGCCGAAGACAACATTGCCGGCTGCGCCGACCGCCAGCACGACGATGAGAATCGCACCGCGCGAATAGGCCTCACCGAAGAGCAGCGCCAGGACCTCGCCGCCGAACAGGACGATGACGGTCAACCCGCACACGGTGGGCACGAGCGCGGCCGTGAGACACAGCCGAAGGGTCCGTTGCAGCCTGTCCGTCTCACCCCGCGCCCACGCGGTCGAGATGACGGGGTTGAGCAGGCCGACCAGGACGTACGCCGGAACGGCCAGCATGGCCGCAGCCCGCGATGCGGCGGCGTAGATCGCGACGTCGTCGTGCGTCCCGATCAGCCCGACCACCAGAACGTCGCCCATGACGAGAGCGAACGAGGACAACTCCGTGAGGAGGAAGGGTGCGCCTCCACGGATCGTCTGAAGGGTATGCCGGGTCGGCAAAGTCGGCCTGAAGCCAGCAGGCTGGGCGGTCCGGACCCACAACGCTAGTCCGCCGATCATCGCCGTCAGCGCGGACGCCGCGAGGACAAGGATCAAGGTCGTTGTCAGATCAATGCCCTCGGCAATGGCCACCGCAGTCACCAATGCGGCCATTATCAGGACGGTTCGACCAGCATTGCCGAGCAACGTCGCAGCGACTTGCCGGTGCAGGCCGCGGAACGCCTCGGAGAAGACGAAGCGGACGGCCTCGAAGCAGATGGTGACGGCTACGACCCACTGCGTCTCGGGCCCAAGTGTTCCGTCCAGGAAGATCCGATTCACGAGGGGGAGACCGACGAGCCCTAGGAGCGGTAGGGCGACTCCCGCAACGACGATGCTGATTGTCGCGATTCTTCGCGCTTCGGCATGCACCTCGCTCAGGTCATCTCCGCTGCTCAGCCGAGCGAGACGTCGCACAGCGAAGCCGTGCAGCCCGCACCGCAGGACGATGGCGCCGAGGAAGGTCAGAGTCGTCACCAGCGAGTAGATGCCGAAATCGGCGATGTCGATGCTTCTCGCAATGATGATCTGGGTGAGGATCCCGCCACCGATGGCAATCGCGTGCCCCAGGAGCCCGGCGGCGGCTCCGACGCTCAAGTACTTCTTCGTTCCGCCGGTGTAGTCACTCATCCTTGGCTGGCACCTTCTGTATTTTGTTGCTCTCCTTACGATCCCTCAAGGCGCCCGACCACCAAGTACTGCGCGGCCATGAAAGACCAGAGCGGAGTCCTCGCAACGATTCTGCGCAGCACGAGACGCGGTCCTCGTGCCCAGTAACTTGGAACGACGCGGACGAGGTCGAGACCCGCTTGCTCAATCAACTCAATCGCGTCGCTACGCGTGAACCAACGGAGATGGGTGCCGTCGAAGATGCCTGCGTCGTCGCGAGGCCAGCGGCGCTCAGTGAGCAGTCGGCGGAACTGTGGCCAATACAGGACGTTGGGGACGCTGACGACGACGGTGGCCCCCGGGGCGAGCATGCTGACCGACTTGGCCAGGACGTCCCACGGGTCGACGAGGTGCTCGAGGACATCGGCTGCGATGAGGCAGTCGAAGGGCGCCGAGTCTGGTGCCGGTGCCGCGACGAACTCTTCGGCCGAGCTGCAAATGACCCGGTCTATGCAAGCCTGCGCATCCTTGGCATAGAGCTCGTCGAGCTCCACGCCGGTGATCATCGCGTGCTGCCGGGCTTTGATGGCCGCGCCCAGACTTCCCGAGGAGCATCC
This sequence comes from Geodermatophilaceae bacterium, assembly GCA_050999295.1. GTDB lineage: Bacteria > Actinomycetota > Actinomycetes > Mycobacteriales > Geodermatophilaceae > JACCQS01. Next base: position 3,405 of record JBPCPI010000204.1, read on the forward strand.
GAGTTCGAGAATCCGAGTCGCGTCGATCGGCACGAGGGCCTGCACATCAGGACGGGCTCCCTCGTACCCGTTAACCCGCCGACTCCGAAGACTCACAGACCCACAGACCCACCTACCGCTCGGGATGTAACGGCCATTGCAACGACGCGCTGCCCGGCGCCGGGCAGCGCCGAGTATACCGCATCCAGTCTAGGGTGGAAGCACGTCGGATGGGCCGGTGGCGGCACAATCTTTCCCCGCATCGCTCGACATCACAGCTTGGTCATGACGAATTAGTGCCATGGAACAACTGGTTACTCGCGGCGCAGCCAGATCGACCCGGCCGGCACATCTCTCAAATGAGGGCACGACCTCCGGGTGCTCGGTCAGCAACCAGTCACCCCACAGCTCGATCCGCCACTGGCTGTTGGCGATCAGGAACGCGTGGAGCAAATACGTTTCGGTCCAGTCCCTGCGCTCCCGCAGCCACTCGTCGGGATACTCGAACGGCCACTGGATGTCATGCACATGAACCAGCACCCCGGGTGGAATCAATGGCAGGGTGCGCAGGAACAGCCACAGCACGTCGGATCCGGCCTTGGCGACGTGTGTCGAGTCGATGAAGAAGATGTCGCCTGGAGCCAAACCGGGGGCCAATGCCTCCGGAGCGAGATCTTGCACCGGCCGCTCGATCAGTGTGATCCGCTGGTCGTCGCCGGGCCGCAATCTCGACCGTAGCCGATCCGGGTAGGGCTCGACACAGGTGATATGCAGCTCGGGCAGGCTGCTGCCGGCGACATCCAGTGCCAATGCCGTTGAGTAGCCGGATCCGATCTCGACCATCCGGCGGGGTCGGTTACGCAGCATCATCGCGCGCAACATCGCGGCGTCGGCCGCATCGAACATGCCGTTGCCGTCCACCCAGCGCCCCTCGTCGGGTGGGGACAGGTCAAGCTCCGCAGCCAGGGCAAGCTGGTCGGCTACGCGCAGGTCGACCCCAGCGGGTGACTGGCGGGTCGTGACCGCCCGTTCGATGTCCTCGGATGAGGTCTGCGGGGAGTAGTAGTGCCCCGGGGCCGTGTAGGGCGGCCGGACCGCGTCGTGGCGCACTGCGCGGATCACGCGGGGGGCGTGCAGTGCTGCGGCTTTGGCCTTCATCGCGGCGGTCACGAGCTGCTATCGCCGATCGGCGGCATGGCGTTACTGTGTGGACCGCCGCTGCAGGTGCGGATGTCGGCTCCGTTGATGGTGCTGCGCCGATGGTTGTCCTGGTGAGCGGTCGGCTCCTCGGTCGAGAGCAGGACAAGGGCGAACGGAAGGTCGTCGAGTAAATAGCGCCGAGCCAGCCGGCGCGGTTCCAGTGCGAGCCGGTGCAGCCACTCCATGCCCAAGCGCTGCATGACACCGGGTGCCCTGCGGAGCCGGCCGGCCGCCATCGGAATGCCGGCCCCGCATCCGAGGAACCATGCGTGCGGCAAGGCCTCGCGCAGCCGCTGGATCGTCCGCTCCTGCTTGGGGAAGCCCAGTCCGACCAGTACGAGATTCGGGACGACCGCGGTGACGGCTGCGACGACCTCCGCCATACCCTGCGCGGTGTTCTCGAATCCGAACGGCGGTGCCGCGGTGCCCACCACCCGCAGGCCCGGGAACCGTGCCCGCAGCACGCTCCCGGCTGCGTCGGGAACGCCAGGGTCACCACCCAGCACGAAGACCGACCGCCCGTCGACCGCCGCTGCCTCGGCCAGCGAGAACACCAGCGAGGATCCAGTGACCCGCTCGGGGATCTCGTTCCCCGCAAGCCGCGCTGCCCACACCACCGGCATGCCGTCGGCAACGACGAGCGGTGCGCTGTTCACCAGCGCGGCCAGCTCGCCGTCGTGCGCAGCCGCCCGAATGATATCAACATTGGCGGTGATGATACTCCCCCCACGCCCGGCCACCCATTCGCCACGCACGTGGGCCACCACCTCGACTTCGGTGAGTGGGCACAGGCCCACGCTATCCACCGCTACCCGTGACGGAAAGGCCGAGGCCACCATGTCATCTCCCACACTCTTGAGTACCAATCCTTGCCGATGGCCGCCACCGCGCTCGAAGATGACGTCGATCCTGCCGGTAACGACCGGCGTCATCAACCGTCAAGAAAAACGTGTTAGCCCCATCTCGGTACCCCTCTACGAGCCGGCCATCTTCATAGGAATAGGGTCGGTAACCGAACACCGTGAGGTACTTGATCAGTTCTGCACACGGGGCCTCGACAAGCAGTGCCGGTTGGTGCCTTGCGAGCGTACGACGCGCTCCGCGTAATGCCTGTAGTTCTAGTCCCTGCACGTCTAGCTTGACAAGTGCCGGTGCCAACCCGAGGTCATCGAGGCGCTCGACAGCGCAGGTCATCGGGCGGATCTCGAGGCGTTCGTCGTTGTATCCGATCAGTCGACCCACCAGCCAGTCGCGCGCCGCCGACTCGTCGAAGGAGGCGAGCCCATCGAACACGTAGCCGTTGTAGACGGGCACATGCAGGGTAAACGTACCGGTCACATCGCCCAGCCCGACAGCATGCACGTCGACCTGGGATCTGTGCGCGTAACGCCGCCTCAATCGGTCGGCCAGCACCATGTTCGGCTCGAATGCGACCACTTGACGACCTGGGGCGACGAGATGCAGAGCGTCAATTGTCTGCCCTCGGTTGGCACCGACATCGAGAATGAGCGCATTCATCGGCAAGCCGAGGAGCGGCACCGCGCGGAACTCGAGTTCAAAAGGTCGCCGAAGCGTGCGGCGTACTCCCCGCTGGAATGCATACTTCGCCTCTTCCATGCCGGGGAACCATGTCTGCGCTGTGCGCAACAAGGTCCGGACCCGCTCGTCCACAGCACGACCGTATCGTCCGGTTCCGCTCACCGACGGGTGCATCCGCTTGATCATGATCTTCGATCACCACAGGGGTTGGCTGGGACAGCGCGACCTTGGCCTCGATGATCTGTTACCTCTGCCGTCATTTTCGGCCTCCTATCAATATTGCGGGCTGCTGACCGGGGTGCCCTGGCGGTCCATCCGAACCTGGTGCTTCCACCAGGCCCTGGTCTCGCACCGAGGTCCGCCACAATGCGCCAGCACAACCAACCAGCAGATGGGTTACGACGAACATCACCGTGAAGCTGAAGGCGTCGAAGGTCAACGAGGCGACCGCTGCAGCTGCAAGCGCGGCCGCCAGGGCCTGGCCCAGGCCGCGGGCAGACTCGTCTGTGCTGGACCAGTGGACACGGCGCCCCAGCGAGTATCCAGTACAAAAGAGACCCACCACGGCCAGGAGCCCCAGGGCGCCTGTACTGACCAACGTGAGCAGGAACTGATTGTCGAGAATGCGGTACAGGTCTGGGATGTACGTCCCCGGCCCGCGCCCTAAGATAGGATGGTCCAGCCACTGCGCGAACACGACTGGGTAGTCGGCGGTCCGCGCCTCGGAACTCGGCTCGTTTCCAGTCTCAAGAAACAGCTCTGTGATTGTGGTGAGGACCCCAGGGGCGGCGATGGCGATGGCCAGCACTGCTGCCACGCCCAACGGGACCAGATTGAGCAGCGTGCGCAGTCGCAGGACGGCGAAGTAGATGAGCAGTCCGACGACCGCGGTAAGCAGTCCCGAGCGCGAGACGGACAATGGGATAGCGCCCGCAATCAGGCCTGTCACCAGCCACGTGTGCATCCGATGCGCGGGAGGGGCGGTGAGTGCGAGGTGAAGAGCCAACGGCAGGCTCATCCCCAGTACCACGCCGAACTCGATAGGATGTGTTGCGGTACCGCCGACCCGATTCAGCCCGAAACGGTTGATCAGGAACTCGATGTCGGAGTCGTTGACAACTAGGCCCGGAAAGTTAGCCTGTGCGGCCAGATCGATTACGTTGTAGTATTGCAAGATTCCTACCACAGCCATGAACGACGCGCCAAGCACTACTCGTTCGATCACACGTCGCACTCCTGCGGCGCTCCGGAGCGAGTCCGCAACGAACAGCAGCAGACCCAGGGCTCCGAGGAGTCGTAGCATGGCTGCATCGGCACCTGACACCTCTAACGGCGCCAAAGCCCAGAAGTGACCGGCAATGTAACTCGCCAAAGTAGTGACGAGCAGTAGAAGCGCCAGCAGGCGAACCGGCTGCCTTCCTCGATCGGTCCCCAACGTGGGCGCGCAGCGGGCGTAGAGCCAGAGGAGCAGGAGGCCAGCCGCGATGATCACCGCGGGGACGCCCACCTGGCCCAGCGGTGCGATGATCCGATTCGCGGGGATCAGGAACGTGACGCCGAGGAGCATGGTGATTGCGGTGATCTCATCCCGTCGGGAGATCACGACCGCAGCGATTGCCAGCGCACCGAAGAACGCGAGCAGGCTCGTGCCGGGGAGGAGCACCAAGATGAACATCACTGCCAGTGCAAGGCCCGTCAGAACCAGCTTCACATGCTGGCGACCGCGCATATCGGCTTTCGCCGCAGGCGACAACTGAATGGCGACCGGCACAGTCATCGGACGGTGCGATCGACGGCCGTAGTCTTCCACTGCTGCTCCGGTGCAACCGTTCTGGAGTCAATCCACAGCGAGCCAGTCTCGATCGAGGTTTCGCGGGCTTGATCCCACGGGGCTGATCCGGTGTCGTCAGGTCTATGGCCACCGGGTTCACCTGACCGGCGGCGGGCCAGCAAGTAGTCCGTGAAGACGGCGACAGCGATCGAGAGAATCACCCCCAGGGCAACGCTGGCTATCAGTACGCGCTGCCGGCTCCCCAGCGACTCCTCGGCCTGCCTGGGCTGTAATGCGTCACTGACGCTGACCCGGAAGGCCGCTGGTACCGCAGCGTCTGCCTGAAGCACATCCAGCCGAGCATCGAGTGCTTCCGCGATCAGCCGATACGTGGCAAGCGCCCGCTCCGGAGTGTCGGTGCTCACAGCCACCTTCACGATTCCGTCTTCCTGCACGATCTCGTAGCCGGGATCGCCGCCTTCCTCCTCGACCGCGTTGCGGATGTCACCGGAGTCTCCGAGCGCACCCATGACGGCGCCCGTCGTGATCAGATCAAGGAAGCTGTTCCGAGACAGCTGGCTCGCGGCTTCCTCGGAGTCCAAATATGGTGCCGCCATCGGCAGGACGCCATCGATCTTGTAGGTAGGCTGCACCTGTCGGGAGACGGCCCATCCTCCTGTCACTGCGAGCACTAGCAACGGCATCAGGACGTACCAACGCCGCACCGCAATCCGTAGCACCGCGAGCAGGTCCACGCTCGGTCCTTTCCTCGAAACTGGATGGCCAGATCAGTACGCGCCATTACCCCGCAGCACCGCTCCTGCCGTCTTCCAGATGATCACCATGTCCATGGCGAACGACCAGTTTTCCACATAGCGAAGATCGAGTAGGACGGTCTCCTCCCACGTGAGGTCGCTGCGGCCGCTGACCTGCCACAGACCGGTGAGCCCCGGCTTCACCAGCAAGCGGCGACGGGCGTCCACGCCGTAAAGCTCCACCTCCACGGAAAGTGGGGGGCGGGGTCCGACGACCGACATGTCGCCGGCGACCACATTGATCAGCTGCGGGAGCTCGTCCAGCGAGTACCGCCGCAGCACCGCGCCCACCCGGGTCACCCG
>JBPCPI010000266.1:0-7040 GCA_050999295.1 Geodermatophilaceae bacterium
ACCTGGGTCCGGACCGACCCGACGATGTCCACCGACGACGTCATCGGGTCGATGCTGAAGAAAGCCGACTGACCCGGAATGTCCAGCAACGCCCCGGCACCCAAGGCGCCGCCGAGTGAACTGAGACCCGCCGACAAGCCCGGGATCGTCGAGATCGCCGCCGGCAGGCCACCTGCCGGGTTGACGACCGGCTGCACGGGCGGCCCACTCAACTCGAACTCAGTGGAGGTGGCCTCCGGCGTGCTGCCGTCCGCGGCGGCCAGCCCCGGGTAGGCGGGCAGTGTGCTGATCCGCTCGTCCGTGCCGCCCGCACCGCCGGATGCCGTGAGGCCTGCCGCCAGGGCGTTGGGCTCGGGGAACTCGAAGGTCGTGCCGGGATCCGGCCCGGTGCCCTTGAGGTAGTGATCGAACCAGGCGAGGGTCAGTTCGCGCAGCCGTACGACGTCGTCCTCGTTGCTTGCGCCGTCGTGCCCGCCGCGGTACCAGACCATCTTCACCGGGGTGCCGTTCTCGGCGATCCCGCGGGCGTTGGCGTCGGCTTCGCTGAGCGGGAACAGGGTGTCCGACAACCCCTGGACCAACATCGTCGGCGCCTCGATCCGATCGAGTACGCCGGCCGGACTGACCCGGTCGAGGATCTCGGCCATCTCGGGGCTGAGCCGGCCGGTGACTGCTGCCTCTTGGTAGGCAGCGCAGACCTCGGCTCGGAACCGGCCGCACGTGAGGTCAGGAACGCCGGGTGCTCCTGGTGCAGGTCCCTCCGCCCGATCGCCGGCGGTGCCGGCGCCGCCGAGTCCCGACGCCGTGCTGGAGAACAGGACAGCCCAAAGCTTCTTGAAGACTCCGTCGTCGCCGGGTGCCGGAGCGCCGGCGAAGGCGTCAGCCTCGGGAGCACCCACCTGATCCGGGAACAGGGACCTGGTCAGCAAGTTCCAGGTGATCTGCGGGACGATCGCGTCGATCCGGTCGTCGTAGGCCGCACCCAGCAACGACAACGCCCCACCATAGGAAGCGCCGGTGACTCCGACCACCGGGTCGCCGTCGGAGTCGGTGGCCACCTCGGCGCGCTCAGCGAGCAGATCGATCATCACCGAAAGGTCGGCGATCTCGAAGTCAGGATCGTTGAGGCCGATCAGGCCCCCGCTGGCGCCGTGACCACGCGCGGAGTAGGTGAGTACGACATATCCCGACTCGGCCAGCGCCTGTGCCTCGGTCTCGACACTGTCCTTGGAGCCGCCGAACCCGTGCCCAACGATCACCGCGGGCGCCGGCGTGTCCTGGCTGGCGGCGGGAACGTACAGGCTGGTGTCGAGTGCGACGTCCTCGTCGCCGTCGGCCGGGACGGTCATCGTCTCGACTCCGACGTCGTCGGCTGCGGCCGCCGACGTGGCCAGGACGATCTGTCCGGAGACGGCGACGCCGAGCAGGAGCGGGACAGCAAGCAGGCGGCGCGCCGAGAAGCCCATCCCGGGACCGAACTGGCGCAGGGATCGGGACGGCGGCATGGAACCTGCAACGCGCGGCTGCGAACGGTTAGTTCCGTTCGGTCCAGAGATACGTAACCCTGCGTACGGACGGGGCAGCGCCTTACGACCTATCGATTACCCGCGAACGATCGGAGGTCTTTGATCATGTGGGCGGCGCCCGCGGAACGTAGGGCGTCCGCCGAGGTGGTCGTGAGTACGCCGATGACCGGTGTGATCCCGGCGGCCACCGCGGCCGTAACTCCGGACGTGGAGTCCTCGAATGCGACGACCCGGCCGGGGTCCGCCCCGAGCCGCGTGCACGCCAGGAGGTAGCCCTCCGGGTCCGGTTTGCCGGCCTTGACGTCCTCGGCGCTGACCACCGTGCTCACGACATCGGAAACACCGAGGACCGCCAAACTGGAATCGACCCACGCTCGTACGGCCGAGGTCACGACGGCCACCGGGATTCCCTTCGCGTGCACCGAGCGGATCAGTTCGGCGGCACCGCGCACCGGCTCGGGCTCGAGTTCGACCTGGGCGAGATGAGTAAGCACCTCGGCCAGCAGGGCGTCGGGGTCATGGCCGTGCCAGGGCCCGTCCAGACTGCGAAAGGTGTCGGCTCCGCGCCGCCCGAGGAAGTGCTCGGCGTAGGTCTGCTCGGAGACCTCCCAGCCGCGCGAGTCGAAGAAGGACCGCCAGGCCGCCCGGTGGACGCGTTCGCTGTCGACCAGGGTCCCGTCGAGATCGAACAGCGCCGCGTCCATCGAGTAGAGATCAGGAAGATCGGAGGTGCTCACCCGGACCACGTGAACAGCGGCGCTCCGGCCTGCACCACGCCGGTGTCCCTGAGCTCGCTCAACGCCTCCGGCTTGGCTTCCAGGGCGACCACCGGGCAGATCGGTGACCGGCCGCCGGCCTCGATCTCGGCCGGATTCCACGACACGATGCTCTGCCCGGCCGTGACCGTGCTGCCCTCCTCCACGTGCAGCGCAAAGCCCTCGCCCTTCAGTTCGACGGTGTCGATTCCCAGGTGGACGAGCACTCCGGAGCCCTCGTCGGTGACCACAACGAAGGCATGCGGGTGCAGTTTGACCAACCGGCCGCTCACTGGAGAGACCACGTCGGCCGGCCCCCGGAGCGGGTCGATCGCCAGACCAGGGCCGACGAGGGCATCGGCGAACACCGGGTCGGGGACGTCCTGCAAGGCGAGCAGCCGCCCCGCCAGTGGTGCGAGGACCTGGGTCACAGAAGATCCGCGATGTCACTGGCTATCGTGTCTGCCTGCGTGCCGACGACGACCTGGATGACCTTGCCCGATCGCATCACGCCGTGGGCCCCGGCCGCCTTCAGTGCTTTCTCGTCCACCAGGGATGCATCTTCCACCTCGGTGCGCAGCCGGGTGATGCATGGCTCGATCTCCACGATGTTGTCCGCGCCGCCGAGACCGGCCACGATCTGCTCTGCCTGTGTGCTCATGTTCAACCTCTCGTTGGGGTGGACGAACTGTCAGTCTGGGTGACTTTCGACAGGCCGCGGGGCGCGTCGGGGTCCAGGCCGATCCGGCGCGCCAAGGACTCGACCGCCAATTGTGGCGCCACGATCAGCGCCAATGGTGCGACCGCCTCGATCATGTCCGGACCGGGTACGGCGAGTTCGCACGCCGCGCGAAACGTTTCGTCGCCGCCGAACCCGACGACCGTTGCCCCCCGGCTCGCCAGGTCCGCGGCGAGTTCGGTCATGGCACTGAGCAGCGGCCCGTCCGGCGCCGCGACGAGGACGGCGGCCAGCCCTTGCCCCACGACGGCTATCGGGCCGTGCTTGAGGTCGGCGTAGGACAGTCCACGCACCGGGCGCAGGCAGGTTTCTTCCAGCTTGAGGGCCACCTCCAGCGCGGTCCCGAGCACCAGGCCGCGGCCGGTGACCAGGATCGAATCGGACTGATCCAGCGCAGCGACCACGTCCGTACGGCCGCCGCCGTCCTGAGCTGCCCAATCGCGCAGCACCCGCTCGATCTCCGCCGGAACGCCGAACAGGTCGGCGTCGATCAGTTCCGGGTCCGGGGCGAGAGCAGTGGCCAGCACCGCGAGGGCGGCCAGTTGAGTGGTGTAGGACTTGGTGGCCGGTACGGCCAACTCCCGGCCGGCCAGGGTGACCAAGGGGAGGTCTGCCGCCGCGGCAAGTGCGCTGTCCGGGTCGTTGGTGATCGCCACCGTGGCCGCCCCACATTTTCGCGCCCAGTCCTGGGTGGCCACGATCTCGGCGGTTTCCCCGGACTGGCTCAGCGAGACCACCAGGGTGTTGGACATGTCGCGTGCAGCTCGATAGTGCGTGGCGATGCTCGGTGCGGCCAGGGCTGCCGAGACGCCACTGTGGGTCTCCAGCAGGTACCGGCCGTAGACCGCGGCATTGTCCGAGGAACCGCGGGCCAGGAAGAGCACCTGATTACGGCCGGCCGCCACCTTGCGCAAGTCGGCCCGCAGCGGGACCAGGCTGTCCAGCGTTGCGCTGACCGCGGCCGGTTGCTCGGCGATCTCGCGAGCCATCTGACTGCTCATCGAAGGATTATCACCGTGACGCGGCGGCGGGGGCGGCGGTCTCGCGGTCACCGGACCAGGCGATCTGACCGCCGACCCAGGTCGTACGGGCCAGCAGGTCATCACCCAGCCAGGCCAGATCGGCGGGAGCGCCGGGGGCCAGCAGGCCGAGGTCGCTGCGGCCGACGGCGTACGCCGGAATCTGAGTGGCCGAGTTGATCGCGCTGCGCAGATCCAGCCCGCAGTGCAGGACCGAATTCGCGATTGCCTCATCCATGCGCAGCGCGGCCCCGGCGATCGCCCCATCGGCCCGCCGCGGTAGCCGGCCAGGCTGCACCACGAGACGATCTCCGCCCAACTCGTAGGTGCCGGCGGGCATTCCCATCGCGGCGACGGCGTCGGTCACCAGGGCGATCGCTCCGGCACAGGCACGGAAGGCGATCTCGACCGCGATCGGGGAGACGTGGTGCAGGTCGACGATCAGACCGCAGGTGAGCCGCGGATCGGTGAGCGCAGCGCCGACGGTGCCCGGATCGCGGTGCCGCATCGGCCGTTGGGCGTTGTAGAGGTGGGTCACCAGGGTGGCGCCGGAGTCGGCTGCGGCACGGACAGTCGGCGCATCCGCATCGCAGTGCCCGAGCGCGACTCGGACTCCGGCGTCGGTCAACCTCCGGATCGCATCGAGGGCACCGGCTCGCTCCGGCGCCAGCGTCATGTACGTCAGCGCCCCGGCGGCGGCGTCGAGCAGCGTCGTGATGAGGCCGGGTTCGGGGTCACTGAGCAGGTCGGCGCGGTGGGCACCGCGACGTTTCTCGGCCAGGAACGGGCCCTCGAGATGGACGCCCAGCGTACGGGCGGCTCCGGGCGCTGCATCCAAGACCGGACGTCGGGACGCGTAGGAGCCGAGGTTGTCGGCGAGCTCCTCGATCGGCGCGGTGATGAACGTGGGGACGAATGCCGTGACCCCTGTGCTGGGCATCCGTTGGGCCACCCGTACCCACTCGTCGTCGGTGGCCGAGGCGAAGTCCACCCCGAAGGCGCCGTTCACCTGGATGTCCACCAGACCCGGGCACAGGACACCGTCGGGCAGCGTGGTCACAACTGTCGCGGCATCGCGCACGCGGGCCGGTGGGCTGCCCTCGCCGATCTCGTAGACGATCTCCTCGAAGAGGATCCATCCCGGCCGGACCAATCGTCCACCGAGGACCACGGTTTGTGCGGCCAGGAGTTGCATGAAGACTCCTTGTTGAGTGCTTGACAGCCAAGTGCGGGCTGGGACATTCTCACCAGCGACTGGACCGTACCAGTCCGGTCCAGCCCTGTCGATGGGTTCGACGGAGCCGGGGAGGGGGTCGCCAATGACCGTCGATGCACTGCCTGACGGTCCGATCCCCAAGCACGTACAGCTCCGCGAGATCCTGCGTGAGGCGACCCAGGAGGTTGGCGCCGCGCACACTCCGATTGGGTCCGAGCGCGAACTGATGGCCCGCCATGACGTGAGCCGGGCAACCGTGCGAGAGGCCATCGGCCAGCTGGTCAACGAAGGGCTGCTCTATCGCGTGCACGGCAAGGGCACCTTCGTCGCCGCGGAGCGCGTGGAGTCACAGCTGCATCTGGCCTCCTTCACAGAGGACATGCGCCGGCGTGGCCTGGAGCCGATGACGAAGGTGCTGAGCGTCGAGCTGGACAGACCACCGGCTCGCGAGGCGGCCATGCTCGGCCTACAGGCCGGGGATCGCGCCTGGCGGCTCGAGCGGTTACGGATCGCGGGCGGCGACGTCATGGCGCTAGAACTTGGCTGGCATCCCGAGCCGTTGCTGCCCGGACTCGACAAGCACGACCTCACCCAGTCGCTCTACACCCTGTTCTCCGAGGTCTACGGACTCGGCGTCGACTCGGCCTCGCAGACCGTCTGGGCGGAGTCGGCTGATGATCGGCGGATCAAGCTGATGGGACTCCCGGCGGGGATCGCCTTGCTTGCTTTCCGTCGCACGTCCTCGGCTGGGCAACTGGCCGTCGAGCACACCCTGTCCTGGTACCGGGGTGACCGGTATCAGGTGAACATGTCGCTGGATCGTCGGATGAGCCCCGACCAGCTTCCCACCCAAGGAGGAAGACCATGAGTACCACGAGCGCGACTACAGCGAGCGCGACCACGGAACGTGGGAGCAGGTTCAAGGGACTGGCTGGGTTGCAACGGCTGGGCCGCAGTCTGATGCTGCCGATCGCCGCTCTTCCGGCGGCGGCGCTGCTGCTGCGACTGGGGCCAAGCCGACCTGCTGGGCGAGGAAGGGCTCGGCCAGTTCGCCGACTGGCTGCTGCCGGTCGCCGCCGTCATCGGCGCGGCTGGCGGCGCGATCTTCAGCAATCTCCCGATCATTTTCGCGGTCGGTGTCGCCATCGGGCTCGCTCGTAAGTCCGACGGCTCGACGGCATTGGCCGCGGTCATCGGCTACCTCGTGCTGGAGGGCGTTTTCACGGCCATGGCCCCGTACGTCAACGGCGAACCGGCGGAGGGTGCGGAGCAGGAGATCATCAATTACGGGGTGCTCGGCGGCATCCTGATCGGCGTCCTGGCGGCGCGCCTGTGGCAGCGGTACTACCGGGTCAAGCTGCCCGACTACCTAGCCTTCTTCGGCGGCCGCCGCTTCGTTCCGATCATCACCGCGTTCGCCGCCATCGCACTGGGCGTCGTCATGGCCCTGCTGTATCCGCTGTTCGACTACCTGCTGACAAATCTGGGTGAGGCCCTGACCGGCAGTGCCGTGGTCGGTGGCGGCATCTTCGGGGTGTTCAACCGGCTGCTCATCCCGCTGGGCGTGCACCACATCCTCAACTCACTGCTGTGGTTCCAGGTCGGCGAGTACGAGGGCACCCAGGGAGATCTGACCCGCTTCTTCGCCGGCGACCCCGACGCCGGGATCTTCATGACCGGGTTCTTCCCGATCATGATGTTCGCCCTGCCGGCTGCTGCGCTGGCGATCGCACACACGGCGAGGCCCAGTCAGAAGAAGGCTGTCTTGGGCATCATGAGCGCCGC
>JBPCPI010000267.1:0-12306 GCA_050999295.1 Geodermatophilaceae bacterium
GCGGAGGCCTTCCGCGACGGCGTCGGATTCACCGGCGTGGTCCTCACCAAGCTCGACGGCGACGCCCGCGGTGGCGCCGCCCTGTCGGTGCGCGAGATCACCTGCCGGCCGATCATGTTCGCCTCCACCGGTGAGAAGCTCACCGATTTCGACGTCTTCCACCCGGAACGGATGGCCTCCCGCATCCTCGGAATGGGCGACATCCTGAGCTTGATCGAACAGGCCGAGAAGACCTTCGACGCCGACGAGGCCGAGGCGATGGCCGGGAAGCTGGCCTCCGGCGACGGCTTCACCCTCGAGGACTTCCTCGACCAGATGATGGCCATCCGCAAGATGGGCCCGATCGGGAACCTGCTGGGCATGCTGCCCGGTGCCGGGCAGATGAAGGAGGCCCTGGCCCAGGTCGACGACAAGGATCTCGACCGAACGGCGGCGATCATCCGCTCGATGACCCCGCTCGAGCGGGCCGAGCCCAGGATCATCAAGGGGTCCCGGCGGGTCCGGATCGCCAACGGCGCGGGCGTGACGGTCACTGAGGTGGACGGACTCGTGGAGCGCTTCTTCGAGGCTCGCAAGATGATGACTCAGATGACCGGCGGCATGGGGCTGCCCGGCGCGCGAGGGATGTCGAAGAAGGCGAAGGGTCGCCAACAACAACTGCAGGCGCGTAAGAACGCCAAGGGCAAGAAGGGCAAGAAGGGTGGGCCAGTGCGCCAGCCCGGTGGCGCTCGGGTCGGACTCGACCAGGCCGGGCCCGCGGCGGGAGCCCAGGATCTGAACCAGTTGCTCAACGCCAGCGGCCTTCCGCCGGGGATGCAGCTACCGGACCTCTCCACGTTGCGCTTCGGCAAGAAGAAGTAGCGGCTCGGTGCCGGCCCCGCGGCCTGCCTTGCTGTCTTTACCGGGCCAGGTGCTGTGAGCGCCGCGCGCGCTGCCTTGCACCTGGAGGGGGTGGTGCTGCCCGACGGGGAGTCGCGAAACATCTGGGTCCGAGACGGGCTGGTCGGCTTCGAGCCCGTGCCCGGGGCGGAGACGGTGGTCAAGGGTGGCTGGCTCGTGCCGGGTCTCGTGGACGTCCACAACCACATCGGACTCGCTCCGTCCGGCCCCGTTCCCGATCTCGAGGGCCAGCGGGCCCAAGCCTTGGCCGATCGGGATGCCGGGGCCTTGCTGATTCGGGACTGCGCCGTACCCGTAGACACCCGGGCCCTCGACGAGCACCCAGACCTGCCACGGATCATCCGCGCCGGGCGTCACCTGGCGCCCTACCGGCGATACATGCCCGGTGTTGCCGTGGAACTGGACGACCCGGCCGACCTCCCGGCGGCAGTTCTCGCGCAGGCTGGAGCCAGTGATGGCTGGGTCAAGTTGGTGGGCGACTGGATCGAACGGAATGTCGGTGACCTGGCAGCGTGCTGGCCGGCCGAGGCGATCGAGGCCGCAGTCACCTCCGCCCACGACGTCGGCGCTCGCGTGACGGCGCACGTGTTCAGCGCAGCGGCGCTGCCGGACCTGATCTCTGCCGGCATCGATTGCATCGAACACGGCACCGGTCTGACCGCGGACCTCATCGACGAACTGGCCTCCCGTCGTACGGCACTGGTTCCGACTCTGATCAACATCGCCAACTTCCCTGCCTTCGCGGACGCGGGGGAGACCAAGTTCCCGGCCTACGCCGCGCACATGCGACGCCTGCACGCCGGAGTAACGGACATGGTGGCCTGCGCCTACGAGGCGGGTGTACCGATCTATGCAGGTACCGACGCCGGAGGGTCGCTGCAGCATGGCCTGATCGCCGAGGAGATCGCGGCGCTGGCCGGCGCGGGAATGACACCCACCGATGCGCTGGCTGCTGGCTCGTGGGCCGCGCGCTCCTGGCTGGGTCTGCCCGGTATCGAGGAAGGCGCGCCGGCTGACCTGGTCGCCTATGACGCCGACCCGCGGACCGATCTGTCCGTGCTCAGCCGACCGGCTCGGATCATTCTGCGCGGCACCGTCATCGCTTGACCAACGCATCCGCCGAGGTAGAGCGCCTCTGACCCTCAAAGTGTTGCCGCAACCCGAGGTACGGCGCGCCTGACCTCGCGGGGAGGCGGTTCCCGGCGCCTGAGAGACTGCGCGGCGTGCTGCTGCGGATGTCGACCCTGTTCGTCCGGACCCTGCGTGAGGATCCGGCCGATGCCGAGATTCCCAGCCACCGACTGCTGGTCCGCGCCGGCTACATCCGCCGCGCCGCCTCCGGCGGATACACCTGGTTGCCGTTGGGCTACCGGGTCTATCGCAACGTCGAGCGGATCGTGCGCGAGGAGATGGACCGGATGGGCGCCCAGGAGGTGCACTTCCCGGCCCTGTTGCCGCGCGAGCCGTACGAGGCGTCCGGCCGCTGGACGGACTACGGGGACAACCTCTTCCGGGTCAGGGACCGCCGCGGTGCGGACCATCTCCTGGCTCCGACGCACGAGGAGATGTTCACCCTCCTGGTGAAGGACCTGTACTCGTCGTACAAGGACCTTCCGCTCTGGATCTATCAGATCCAGACGAAGTTCCGTGACGAGGCGCGGCCCCGGGCTGGCCTGCTCCGGCTGCGGGAGTTCGTCATGAAGGACTCCTACTCCTTCGACACCCACGACGCCGGGCTCGATGCCTCCTACGCAGCCCACCGTGCTGCCTACATCGCCACCTTCGATCGACTGGGGCTGGACTACGTCATCGTCTCGGCAATGTCCGGCGCGATGGGCGGCTCCCTCAGCGAGGAGTTCCTGCACCCCAACGAGGTCGGTGAGGACACCTTCGTCCGCAGTGCCGGCGGGTACGCCGCCAACGTCGAAGCGGTACGTACCCCGGTGCCCGACGCCATCCCGTACGACGAGATCCCACCGGCCCACGTCGAGGACACCCCCGACACCCCGACGATCGACACCCTCGTCGCGGTGGCAAACGAGAGCTTCGCCCGCGCCGGCCGGCCGTGGTCAGCCGCCGACACGTTGAAGAACGTCCTTGTCATGCTCGTCCATCCGAACGGGACGCGCGAGCCGCTGGCCATCGGTCTGCCGGGCGATCGCGAAGTGGACGGCAAACGTCTTGAGGCTCAAGTCGACCCGGCAACGGTGGAACCCTTCACCGAGGTCGAGTTCGCCGCGAATCCGACGTTGGTCAAGGGCTACATCGGCCCCGCCGCGCTGGGGGAGAAGTCCTCCAGCGGGATCCGATACCTCGCCGATCCCCGCGTTGTCGTCGGCACGCGGTGGGTGACCGGCGCAAACGAGCCGGGCCGGCACGTCTTCGACCTGGTGTGCGGCAGAGACTTCAGTCCGGACGGGACAATCGAGGCGGCCGAGATCAGGGCGGGGGACCCGGCCCCGGACGGGTCGGGGCCCCTCGAACTGGCCCGCGGGATCGAGATCGGCCACATCTTCCAACTCGGTCGCAAGTACGCCGAGGCGCTCGACCTGAAGGTCCTGGACGAGAACGGGAAGCTCGTGACGGTCACGATGGGGTCGTACGGGGTCGGGGTGTCCCGGGCTGTGGCCGCGATAGCCGAGTCGACGCACGACGACTCTGGCCTGTGCTGGCCGCGTGAAGTGTCGCCCGCCGACGTCCATCTCGTGGCCACCGGCAAGGACCCGGCGGTGTTCGAGGCGGCCGAGCGGCTGGCCCAGGAACTCGTGGTCCAGGGGCTGACCGTGCTCTACGACGACCGTCGCAAGGTCAGCCCGGGCATCAAGTTCACCGATGCCGAACTGATCGGGGTGCCGACCATCATTACGGTGGGCAGGGGACTGGCCGACGGAGTGGTGGACTACCGCGACCGGCGAACCGACGCGCGAACAGAAATGCCCGTGGCCGATGCGGCGGCGGCGATCCTGGAGTCGATCCGAGCCTGATCGTCGTGAGTGATGGCAGCCAACTTAGGCTGCCGCGTGTGAGTGACGGCGTCGCGGGTGTCGTCCGGTACGCGCAACGGCACCGCCGCTTTTCTGAAACTGCTCGCCTGGCCCGGCCTCAGATTGCCTCAGACGGCTACCGGTGCAACCGGCCCGCGCTCTAGCAGGCGGGTCATCTTCTCGGCGGTGTGCGGTACTGCAAAAAGATAGCCCTGGGCGTTGGGACAACCCAGGTTGGTCAAGCTCTCCCGTTGTGCCTCAGACTCGACACCCTCTGCAACCAGGTCCAATCCGAGGGCTTTGGCCATTGCGACGATGGCGGCCACGATCGCCCTGGACTCGGCGTCGTCAGGCAGCCCGTCGATGAACGATCCGTCGATCTTGAGAATGTCAACGGGGAAGCGCTTGAGATAGGCCAGCGAGGAAAAGCCGGTGCCGAAGTCGTCGACGGCGATCAACACGCCGATGTGCTTGAGCTCCGCGAGGACGAAATGCGCGGAAGCGACGTCCTCCATCAGCGTCGATTCGGTGATCTCCAGGATCAGCCGGCTTGGGTCAATTCCGCTGGTAGCCAACGTCGATGCGACGATCGCCGGCAGGGACGGGTCGGCCAGCTGCCGTGGCGAAAGGTTCACCCCGACGGTGAGCGGTTCGGTCCGTTGCAAGGTCCTGTCCCAGTGGGCGAGCTGCGCACAGGCCGTGCGCAACGCCCAGGTGCCCAGCTCCAGGATCAACCCGGAGTCCTCGGCGATGGAGATGAAGTCGGCCGGCGCCAGCAGTCCTCGATCAGGGTGTTGCCACCGGAGCAGCGCCTCCATACCGACGGTCTTGCCACCAGGCAGGCCAACCACCGGTTGGTAGAGCAGAACGAGCTGATCGTCGGCCACCGATTTCCGTAGACCGGTCGCGATGGCCAGTCGTTCGGAGGCAGCGCGCCGAAGGTCGTCGGTGAACAGGGCCACGCCCGACCGGCCGCGACGCTTGGCCTCGTACATCGCCGCGTCGGCCTCGCGGAGCAGTGTCGACGCATCCGGGGGTGATGGATCGTCCCAGCTGACGATCGCGATGCCGACGCTCGCGGGGATGGAGACCTCGACCCCGTCCAGGTCGAAGTGCGGCGCCATCAGATTGGCAACGGCCGTAGCTCTGCTGAACGCATCAGACACACTCAGAAACCGGTCAGAACAGAGACCGAATTCGTCTCCGCCCAGGCGCGCGATCAGCTCGTTGGGGTACGTGCGATCGCGTAACCTATCGGCGACGGTGATCAGAAGTTGATCGCCCGCAGCATGCCCGATACTGTCGTTGACATCCTTGAAGCCGTCCAGATCACAGAACATCACGGCGAACTGGCCGGCGCCTCGTCGCGACCATGCCTCGAGCCGCTCTTGGACCATGGCCACGAACCAGATGCGGTTGCCGAGCCCGGTCAACGGGTCTTGCATCGTGCGTCCCCGGAGTTCCTCGAGAGCGCCGAGGGTCTGCAGGCAGCTACCCAGCTGGGCGGCCAGCAGTTCCAGCTGCTCGACCAGCCCGCTGCAGGGGGCAGCCGGTCTGCCGTCGGCGCAGACCAGCAAGGCGCGACATTCCCCATCCGCGAAGACCGGAACGATGATCAGGGCCTCCGCGCCAGCACCGCGCAGGGCCTGGTAACCGACAAACGCGGCGCCCGCGTCCCAGCCGGCCGTGTGGCACGAGGTTCCGTGACAGACCTGGCTGGCGATCGTCGCCCAATCCGAGCCCGGAACTTCGTGCAGCCGCGCACCGATGGCTCCGACCGCTGCGGCGACCCGTGCCCCATTCGGTTGGGAGAGATCGATCATTGCTCCGGAGGACATTCCTACTAGATCGCAGGCCGCGTTCACGACGTAGCTCCACAGTTCGTCGGTCTGTGTCATGGCGGCCAGGCGCGCAGCGTGCCGGCCGAGCTGATCGGCGGTGGACTCCAGGGGTGGCCCACCGAGGGCGGCCAGCCGATCGCCGAAGAGCTGTGCGCATTCCTGCACTATGGGCAGCGCGTCGGGGGGCAGCAGTTCCATGGACTCGACGTTGAGGACACCAACGACCTCGGAGCCCACCCGGATCGGGACACACACCTCCTCGGCGATTCCGGGGACCGGGGCAGTGAACTCCGGTGCGTCCTGCGCTAGAACCCGAATCGATTTTCCGCTCCGGTAGGTGCGCCCGGCGACTCCGACGCTGAACGGCAGGCCGTCCTGCACGTGCCAGTAGCCGCGTTGGGCCAAGCACCTCAACCGATCGCCCCGCGCCAGGTACAAGCTGGGCATGGGCAGTTGCCGGCTCAACAGGTGATCCATGGTCAGCTCGACAGCGGTTGCGAGATCGGGGGCGGCCGCCAGCGCCGCACGTAAACTTGCTGATGCTGGCCCACATCCGTCAGACGTTTCCGCAACCACTGCGGCACCCGCTTTCCCTGTGATTACCAAGTGTGCCAGTACGCCACCTGTGGGTGACCATGACAGGTCCGTTGGCCGCAGGTGACTGGTGGCTGCGGCGCAAACCCGTGAGCCGGTCTGGCAGAATGGTCCGCGAACGTGCCGCGCGGCCCTCTACCCGCTACGGACCACGTCCATTGGAGTGTTGCGATCGCGGCCCCCACCCGGCGGCGCGCACTCAGCGCACCAGACCTCGAGGAGCAGTCTCGTACGTGTCCACCAAGATCAAGCTCATGCGGCGCGGCAAGATGCGCCAGCCGTACTACCGGATCGTCGTCGCCGACTCGCGCACCAAGCGTGACGGTCGCTCGATCGAGGAGATCGGCAAATACCACCCCAAGGAGGACCCCTCCTACATGGAGGTCGACTCCGACCGCGTTGCCTACTGGCTCGGTGTCGGCGCGCAGCCGACCGAGGCCGTCCGGGCCATCCTCCGGGTGACCGGTGACTGGCAGAAGTTCCACGGAGAGCCCGCGCCCGAGCCGATGAAGGTCAAGGCCGCCAAACCTGACCGTCGCGCCGCTTTCGAAGCCGCGACCCAGCTCGGCGGGAGTGAGCCCGATGCTGCGGCCACCACGCCGAAGAAGAAGGCGGCCAAGGGCGCCGATGCCGACGTACGGGTCGATCGGACCGACCGGACCGATGTCGAGGTCGATGTTGAGGCGCAGAGCCCGCGAGCCGGTGTTCGGCAGACAGGGGACAAGGCGGGCACCAAGGCTGGGTCCAAGCCTGAGTCCCAGGCTGAGTCCCAGGCTGGCACCAACGCTGGGTCCGAGGCGGTCACCACGACGCACGCCACATCAGGGGCCGCTGTGAGTCAGGCCGACACCGGGTCTGCCACAGACTCCAGCACCGATACCGACTCGGGCACCGACCCGGACGCGAGCGCCAACGCGAGCGCCGGCGCCGGCATCGTCGCCGCGGTCGTGAATGTCGTGGACAAAGTCGTGGACAAGGCCGCCGAGGTCGCTGCTGAGGTCGTGGACAGGGCTAGCAGCAAAGCGGACAAGGCCGAAACATCCAAGCCTGCCAAGGGCGCTGCCCCTGGCAAGGCTGCTGCACCTGGCAAGGCTGCTGCACCTGGCAAGGGCACTGCACCTGCCAAGGGCGCTGCACCTGCCAAGGGCGCTGCACCTGGCAAGGCTGCTGCACCTGGCAAGGGCGCTGCACCTGGCAAGGGCGCTGCACCTGGCAAGGGCGCTGCACCTGGCAAGGGCGCTGCACCTGCCAAGGGCGCTGCACCTGCCAAGGGCACTGCACCTGCCAAGGGCACTGCACCTGCCAAGGGCACTGAGGCCTGATGCTCGAGGAGGCTCTCGAGCATCTGGTCAGGGGCATCGTCGACCATCCGGACGACGTCCAAGTCGACCTGGTGACCAACCGGCGCGGGCGCACTCTCGAGGTGCGGGTCAATCCGGAGGACCTCGGCAAGGTGATTGGCCGGGCCGGGCGCACGGCGAAGGCGTTGCGGCAGGTCGTGACCAGCGTCGGCGGTCGCGGGTTGCGGGTCGACGTCGTGGACACCGACGGGCGCTGACCCCTTGACCGCGTGATGGCTGACGACGGCGTCCCCGACGGCATGGTCCGCGTCCCCGACGGCATGGTCATTGTCGCGCGCATCGGCCGGCCGCAGGGCGTTCGCGGGGAAGTGAGCATCGAAGTGCGCACCGACGCGCCCGAGGAGCGGTTCGCCACGGGGTCGAGCCTGGTCACCGATCCGCCCGAGTGCGGTCCCCTGCGGATCGCGGGCGCGCGCCAGCACGGGTCGGCCTGGGTGCTGGCCATCGAGGGCATCGAGGACCGTCCCTCGGCAGAGGCCTTGCGCAACACCCTGCTGCTGCTTCCGGCAGATCAGCGGCCGCAACTCGACCAGGTCGACGAGTTCTACGACGACCAACTGATCGGGCTGCGGGCCACAGATACCGCGGGAACCGAACTCGGCGAGGTCGTTCGGATCTCGCACCTCGCTGGCGAGCTACTCATCATTCGACGGCCCGGCGGACGTGAATTACTGGTGCCCTTCGTCTCAGCCATCGTCAACGACGTCGACCTCGCTGCGGGCAAGCTCGTGATCGACCCACCCCCGGGGCTGCTCGAGCTGTGACGAGAGGAGCGGACCGACCGGTGCGCGCAGCGCACGAGGCAGAGTGATGGATCGGACCGACCGGTGAGCGGGGCGAGCGAGGAGCCGAGCAAATTGAGGATCGACGTCGTCACGATCTTTCCTGGCTATCTCGAGCCGCTCGAGCAATCTCTCGTCGGCAAGGCCCGGGAGAAAGGGCTCCTCGAGATAGCCGTACACGATCTGCGGGCCTGGACCGACGACGTGCATCGAAGCGTGGATGACCCCCCCTACGGTGGCGGTCCGGGAATGATCATGCGGCCCGAACCCTGGGCCAGAGCATTGGAGGCCGTACGGCCGCAGGGCACAAGGCTGGTCGTACCCACCCCTGCCGGCTCTCCGTTCACCCAGGCGATGGCCGCCTCGTACGCGCTTGAGCCTCAGCTTGTGTTCGCCTGCGGGCGGTACGAGGGAATCGACCAGCGGGTCATCGACTGGGCTGACGAGCACGGGCCGGTCGACGAGGTGTCCCTGGGCGACTACGTGCTGGCCGGGGGTGAAGTCGCCGTGCTGGTCATCGTGGAAGCACTTGCCCGGCTGATCCCAGGGGTCCTCGGAAACGCCGGATCTGCTGCCGACGACTCGTACTCGGCGGGGCTGCTCGAAGGTCCCAGCTATACCCGGCCGGCGCGTTGGCGCGGGCACGACGTACCCGAGATCCTGCTCTCCGGGGACCACGCGGCCATCGCCAACTGGCGACGGGAGCAATCCCTGGCCCGAACGTCGGCCAGACGACCCGATCTGCTGCCCGAAGCCGATGGGCGTAGCTGACGAGTCACCAGCCGCGAAGACCGGATCCCGATTCGGAGGCCCGCCCCGGATGTGGCACCATGGAGAGCTGCTGGCCGGCGATCTCATCGTCTGGCAATGGCCATCCCGGCCCCTGGGTTTTCGCGCACGACTGCGATGCTGCCCGAGGACCGACCCGAGGACCGACCGAAATCCCGAGAACGGACATGCGATGAACACCCTGGATGCACTCGACGCCGAGTCCCTGCGCGACGACATCCCGGACTTCCGGCCCGGTGATTCGGTGAAGGTCCATGTTCGCGTCGTGGAGGGCAACCGGTCGCGGATCCAGGTGTTCCAGGGCGTCGTACTGCGCCGTCAGGGCGGCGGGATCCGGGAGACGTTCACCGTCCGCAAGATTAGTTTCGGCGTTGGCGTGGAGCGGACCTTTCCGGTGCACACTCCGGTCGTCGAGAAGATCGAGGTGGTCACCCGGGGTGATGTCCGGCGCGCGAAGTTGTACTACCTGCGCGATCTCCGTGGAAAGGCCGCGAAGATCAAAGAGAAGCGGGACGTCGCGACGCGCTAGCCGCTTGCCACCGTTGTCAACGGTTGCGCTGATCGACGTAGGCTGAGCCGGACATGAGCACCCCATCGCATGCGGCTCACCGCGCCGAGGACGCCGACAGAGCCGACCGATCCGAACTTTCCGCCGATGAGGGCGACGGCGGCCAGGCGCAGGCCACCAGCACCCAGGACGATCTCGCAGCCGAGACCTCGGGCACCAGAAGATGGGGCCGGCGGGGGAAACCGGCCAAGCCCAAGAAGAAGGGCTCGCTGCTCAAGGAGCTGCCGGTTCTGCTGATCGTCGCCTTCGGGCTTGCCGTACTGATCAAGACGTTCCTGTTCCAGGCCTTTTTCATCCCGTCCGGCTCGATGGAGCCGACCCTGCACGGCTGCGCCGGCTGCTCGGGTGACCGCGTCCTGGTGAACAAGATCGTCTACTACTTCGGTGATCCCGAACCTGGTGACATCGTCGTCTTCGAAGGTCCCGAGACTTGGGCCCCCGAGGTGCAGATCGCCGAGCCGGCGAACTGGTTCTCGTCGCTCATGGCCACGTTGGGACGGGCGATCGGGGTCGGCCCGCCCAGTGAGAAGGACTACGTCAAGCGCGTCGTAGCGGTGGGTGGCCAGACCGTCGAGTGCTGCGATGCCAATGGCCGGGTCATGGTCGACGGCGTGCCCGTGGACGAGCCCTACATCGTCACCGACAATCCGCTGGAGTCCCGCTCGTTCGAGCCGATCACGGTGCCCGAAGGCCGGTTATGGGTGATGGGCGACAACCGCGCCGGATCGGCGGACTCCCGCTCACACCGCACCGACAAGTACGGCGGCACCATCGCCGTCGACGACGTCATCGGCAAGGCTGCGGTCATCGTCTGGCCGTTCAGCCGCTTCACGATGCTGGACGACCCGGACATCCAGGGCCTGGAGGCGGCAGCACGAGCGCCGACTGGGTATGCGCTGGCTGGCGGGCCGCTGGCACTGGGGCTTGGCATCGTGGCGCCCTTCGCCGTACGACGACGGGGAGTCGGCCTGCGCGGCCGACACCCACCCGGCGGATTGTGACCTCTCCTACGACCGGCCTGATCGCCCGGCCGCGACGAGCCATCGTGAACGCGGAGGCCGGACTGTGGGCCATGGAGGAGGCGTTGCACCGGCGCGGGTTCTCCAGCGTCGCCGGAGCTGACGAAGCTGGGCGTGGGGCGTGTGCCGGACCGCTGGTCACCGCGGCCTGCATCCTGCCGGCCGGGCCCCGTGGTCGGATTCCGGAACTGGCCGACTCCAAACTGTTGACCGCCGCCGCACGGGAGCGGGTCTATGCGCAGGTCGTACGGCGGGCCCGCGCCTGGTCGGTGGTGATCATCCCGCCCGGTGAGGTCGACGCGCGCGGGCTGCATAAGACGAATGTCGAGGGACTGCGCCGCGCGTTCGCCAGGCTCCAGGTCGTCCCGGACTATGCGCTGATCGACGGCTTTCCGATCGCCGGACTGGGCGTACCGGCGCTTGCCGTCTGGAAGGGCGACCGTACGGCCGCGTGCGTGGCAGCGGCCTCGGTGCTGGCCAAGGTGACCAGGGACCGGCTGATGGTCGACCTGCACGAGGTCTACCCGGATTACGACTTCGCGACCCACAAGGGTTACATCACCCAGGGCCACACCGATGCACTCGATCTGCGTGGACCCTGTCCCGAGCACCGGCGGGGATTCATCACCGTCGCCAGTCGCTTACGGGCAGAGTCCGGCCGTGACATGGTGGACGCCTTGACCGCGTTCGCCGCCGGCACGCCAGAGGCGCCCGAAGGAGGTGACTGGAATGAGTTCTGAGGATCTCGAGAAGTACGAGACCGAGATGGAGTTACAGCTCTATCGGGAGTACAAGGACATCGTCCGCCAATTCACCTACGTCGTGGAGACCGAGCGGCGGTTCTATCTCGCCAACTCCGTGGACCTGCAGGTGCGCAATGCCGACGGCGAGGTGTTCTTCGAGATCCAGATGTCGGACGCCTGGGTCTGGGACATGTACCGCCCGGCACGGTTCGTCAAGAACGTCCGCGTGGTCACCTTCAAGGATGTCAACGTCGAGGAACTCGACAAGCCCGATCTGCAACTGCCCGACGAGCCCGGTCTGAGCTAACCGCGCAAAAGGCATTCTCGGGCTGATGTCCGGTCCGGGTCGGCAGCCGCTTCGGTAGGAGAGGACATGTCCGAGGGTGACGAGCTGCTCCGGGGCCGGGAGTCCTTCCAGGACCGGGCCTGGTCGGAGGCGTATGACCAATTCCAGGCTGCCGATGAGGGCTCGTCGCTCGAGCCGCAGGATCTTGAGCGACTGGCATCTGCTGCCTACCTGACCGGCCGTGACATGATGGACGCCTTGACCGCGTGCGCCGCCGGCACGCCAGAGGCACACGAAGGAGGCGACTGAAATGAGTGCTGAGGAGCTCGAGAAATACGAGACCGAGATGGAGTTACAGCTCTATCGGGAGTACAAGGACATCGTCCGCCAATTCACCTAAGTAGTGAAGACCGAACGGCGGTTCTATCTCGCCAAGTCC
>JBPCPI010000081.1:0-5461 GCA_050999295.1 Geodermatophilaceae bacterium
GGTCGGCGCGGGTGCGCGCGGCGTAGACCGCAGCCATCCGGTCATCGGCCTCGTCGAGACTGAGCAGTCCCTGTGCGGCCGCGGCCTGCATGATCCGCGCGACGTACTCACGCTCACTGTCGGATGCCCTGATGTCGGTGCGGGTGTCCTGGCGAGTGGCAACCTCGGTGGTCATGTCGTTCTCCTCGAACTCTCTACGGCGTGGTCTGCTGTGCATGCATCCACTCTCGACGCCGCAGGGGCTTTCGTCGTCAGCAGCCCAGCGCAATCACGGCTACGTCAACCGCCGTACGCGCGAAGCGCCCGGATTCTTGGCTTCACCGCCAGCTGGGTACGGACGAACCCGCCGCCCTGGCTATCCGCGGACGAAGCGCCCGGGGCGTCCATGCGGTCCAGCCCGTACGATCGCTGTCCTTATGACCAACGTGAGCCTGACTGAACAGCTGCGAGCCCGAGGCCTGCGGGTGACCTCGGCCCGAGCGCAGGTCCTGGACGCAGTCCAGAGACTCGAGCACTGCACGCCCGAGCAGATCTACACCCACCTCGGGCAGGACTCACGGTCACTCAACATCACAACGGTCTATCGGAGCCTGGATCTGCTGGAAGAGCTCGGTCTGATCGGGCACACCCACCTCGGTCACGGCGCGCCGGTCTATCACCTTGCGGAGGACCAGCACCTGCACGTGGTCTGCCACCGGTGCGAGTCGGTGATCTCCGCCGACTCGAGCATCCTCACCGACGTGGTCGCCACCATGGAACGTGAGCATGGCTTCCGGGTCGACGTCGGCCACGTGACCCTGTCCGGGGAATGCGCCAGCTGCCGGGCGGGTTCGCAGTAGACGTGGGATCGACTGCCTACCACTCAGTCCTGCTCGACAGCCCTGGCGCGGTTGCCGGTGAGAACGAGGACCTCGCGGTGCCCAGCCACTACGGCGACCCACTCCGTGAACAGCGCCAGCTCGCCGAACGGGCCGCCTTCGTCGACCGCAGTCACCGCGAGATCCTCACCATCGCTGGCGAGGATCGGTTGAGCTGGCTCAATGACCTCACCACCCAACAGGTCGGCGACCTCACCGACGGGCAGGTAACCGAGACCCTGGTGCTCTCCGCGACCGGGCACATCGAGTATCACGCCCAGCTCACCGAACTCGGCGGAGCCGTGTGGCTCGACGTCGAGCCCGGCATTGCCGCCGGACTGTTCGGCTTTCTGGACTCGATGTGCTTCCTGCTTCGGGTCGAACCCCGCGAGGTCACCGACGACTGGGCCCTGCTGGCCGTCGCCGGACCCGACGCCCCGTCGGTGCTCGCGAGCCTGGACATCGCCGTACCCGCAGTGGGGCAGGCCGTGCCGCTGGCCCAGGGCGGTTGGGTACGGGCCACTCCTACCTCGGGTGCTCCCTCGTTCGATCTGCTGATCGACCGATCCGAGCTCGCGACCTGGACGGACCGGCTGGTCGCTGCGGGCGCCACTCCAGCAGGGCTGGCTGCCTACGAGGCGCTACGCGTCCAAGCCCGCCGACCGCGGCACGGCTTTGAGACCGACCACAAGACGATCCCCAACGAGCTGGCCTGGATTCGGACGGCAGTACACCTGAGTAAGGGCTGCTACCGCGGCCAGGAGACGGTCGCCCGAGTCCACAATCTCGGTCGACCGCCACGCCGGGTGGTCCTCGCCCACCTGGACGGGATCAGCGAGGCGTTGCCGGCGCGGGGTACCGAAGTCACCTGGGACGGTCGTACGGTCGGATCGGTGACCAGTGCCGCCTGGCACTACGAACTGGGCCCGATCGCCCTGCTCTTGATCAAACGTGCCGTGCCCGACGACGCGCCACTCCTCGTCGCCGGCAGTAAGGCATCGATCGACCCCGACCCGGATGCCCCGCCCGACGATGCCACACCGGCGGGCCGGGCGGCACGGGACCGGCTGACCGGACGGGACCGCCCCCCGGACCCGGGTCAGAGCAGCAGCCGCGACGGGTCTGTCACGATCAGGGCATGAGTCCCGCTCCGCCGACCACACCGCCTACCACGCTGATCATGGTCGCGCCCACCGGCGCGGAATCCAACAAGGCCGACGTACCAGCGCTTCCGGTCACCCTCGACGAACTCGTGGCCACCGCGCGCGCTGCCGAGGCCATCGGTGCCGCGGTCATCCACGTCCACATCCGTGACGACGACGCCCGACCGACGCTGGATCTCGGCCGGCTCACCGAGACGGTGGCGGCGTTGCGCGAGAGCACCTCGCTGATCATCCAGCTTTCCACTGGAGGCGCGGTGACCGATCCCGAGGAAGACCGGCTCCGCGTGCTCGAGGCGGCGCCGGACGCGGCGAGTTGCTCGATGGGCACGGTCAACTTCGGGCGTGAGGTCTTCCTGAACCGGTGGGACTTCATCGTCGAACTGCACAACCGGATGCGCGCTGCCCGGATCGTGCCGGAATACGAGATCTTCGACCTGGGACAGCTGACCACGCTGCAGCGGCTGCTCGACAAGCACGGCCTGCCCTACGGTGAGCACGTCCACGTGGACCTCGTTATGGGCGTACCTGGGGGCATGCCGGGTACGGCGCACGCCCTGGTCGCCGCCGTCGGTGTCCTGCCAAAGGGTGCGAGTTTCGCCGCAACCGGCGTTGGGCGGACCTCGATCCCGGTGATGCTCGCCGCTTTGTCCGCGGGCGGTCACCTGCGGGTAGGCATGGAGGACACGCTGACCTACGCACCAGGGCAACCGGTGCAGGACAACGGCCAACTGGTCGCCCGAGCCGTCGGGCTGGCCAAGATCGCACAGCGACCGCCCATGTCCATTCCGGACGCACGCGCCCTGCTCGGCGTACGCCCGCTGGCCGCCGTCGCGTGACGGCGACCATCCAGACCAGCTCGTCGAGCCGGTCCAACCCGATCGTGGTCGAGGTCGTTCGCGGCGGCCTGGTGGAATCGGTGCATCGCGGCAGCGCGCTCATCCTCGGAGCCGACGGGCGCACGATCGATGCGGTAGGCAACCCGGACGCCGTCACCTTCCCGCGCTCGGCGGTCAAGCCGATCCAGGCGATCGGGATGCTTCGAGCTGGGCTCGAGGTCGACGCCCCAGCCTTGGCAATTGCGGCCGGCTCGCACTCAGGGGAGCCCGGGCATGTCGAGTGCGTCCGTACGACCCTGGAAGCCGCCGGGCTGTCCCTGGATGACCTGCAGTGCCCGCCCGCTCTGCCGATGAACGAGGCTGCTCGCGACGCCGTACTCGCCGCCGGAGGCGGACCGCACCGCGCATACATGAACTGTTCCGGTAAGCACACCGCGATGCTGCTCACCTGCTTGGCCAACGGCTGGCCTCGCACGTCCTACCTCGATGCCCGGCATCCACTCCAGGTACACCTGCGCGAGGTGCTCGGGAAGTACTCCGCGGAGGTAGTGGGGAGCGGGACCGTTGACGGCTGCGGCGCCCCGCTGTTCGGGATGACGCTTACCGGCCTGGCGCGGGCCTACGTTCGGATGACCGAGGAAGACGGGCACGCGCGAACGGCCGCCGACGCCATGCGGGCCCACCCCTTCCTCGTCGCCGGCACCGGGCGGGAGGACACCGAGCTCATGACCGCGCTCCCGGGTGTGCTCAGCAAGGCCGGCGCGGAGGGGGTGCACGTCGCCGCCATGCCGGGCGCCGGGGCCGTCGTCATGAAGATCGATGACGGCAACGAGCGTGCCCGGATGCCGGTCCTGATGGCGGGCCTACGCCGGCTCGGGCTGACCGGCGACGTGCTGGAGCACTTGGCTACCGGCCCGGTCCTCGGCGGCGGACGACCAGTCGGCACAATCCGCGTCGTGCCGGGACTGTTCACCCCCTCCAGCTAGCACCCAACCTCTCCGCGGTTCTGCGCATAACCGCGCGATTCCAGCCTGTTTCGTGACAGTTGTGCGCATAACCGCGAGATATGGGGATGCCTGGGTGATGGAGGTCACGAGCGGATTGCTTGCTCGCTGCTTGCTGCAGTTAGCACTACGACGTACCGTGGACGTCATGCCGAGTTTGACCGAGTCAGTGCGCGACGTCGGCGGATTCATCCGCGAGCAGCGCGAGACGGCCAAGGTGTCATTGCGCGAGCTGGCCCGTACGGCAGGAGTGAGCAACCCCTACCTGAGCCAGATCGAGCGGGGTCTTCGCAAGCCCAGCGCAGAGATTCTGGCCCAGATCGCCAAAGGGCTGCACATCTCCGCCGAGTCGCTCTACCAGCAGGCCGGATTGCTCGAAGAGCGTCCCGGTGATGCCCAGGTCGCGACCGCGATCAGGCTGGACACGCACCTGGCGGAACGGCACAAGCAGGTGCTTCTGGAGCTATACGACACCTTCTGTCGCGAGCACACCCATAACGCCGCAACCGGGGCGGGCAACCCAACGCCGGGCAACGCAACGCCGGGCAACGCAACGCCGGGCAACGCAACGCCGGGCAACCCAACGCCGGGCAGCCCAACGCCGGGCAGCCCAACGCCGCGCAAGCCACCACAGACCAACTTTTCGAGGAGGAAACAGCATGAGCATCAACCAGGACATCAAGACACTGGGCAAGGACCTGGGCAACGAGGCCAAGGGCGCCGGTGAAACGGCGGTCGAGCAGACCAAGACCGCCATCGCCTCGGCCAAGACCCCGGTGTACGCCGTGATCGGTGCCAGCGACCACGCTGCGAAGATCGCTCGCGGCCTGGTGGCTGATCTGCGGACCCGCGCCGAGGCGCTGCCGGTCGAGCTCAGGAATCGGACCGAGAGCCTGCCCGGCGAGGTCCGTGGCGCTGCCGGTGAAGCCCGTCAGCGGGCGACCGCCCAGGCCGCCGCGGTTCGCCCCGAGGCCATTCGGGAGACCCTTCGCGAGGTCGTCACCGAAGCCGTGTCCACCGCCCGCAAGACCGTGCGTCGCTATGAGAAGCGCGGCCAGATGGTCGTGGCCGACCTTCGTCGGGCCCCTGGTTTCACCAAGGTGGTCAAGGGTACCGAGCGCGCCGTCGACCGGGTCGAGGACACCCTTGAGGACCTGATCAGCGACGCGCAGGGCGAGCTCAAGGGCGTCCGCGCGAGCGCAGGCAACACGGCGAGCAGGGCCAAGGCGACAGTTCGCAAGGCCAGCACCCGGCGCAGCTCCACCAAGAAGGCCCCGGCCAGCAAGGCGAGCCCGACCTCGGCCCGTGCCACCAAGGCCAGTGCCACCAAGGCCAGTGCCACCAAGGTCGGTGTCACCAAGCGCACGACGGCAGAGAAGGCGACGGCAGGGAAGGCGACCGCGGCCAAGCGCAGCCCGGCCAAGCAGGCCACCAGCAAGGCGACGACCGGCAAGTAACACCGCACCCGGGGGGGCCACGGCCGTACCGCAGTGCGGTCAATCGCGACGAGCCCCGGCGAACCCCGCCGGGGCTCGTCGTGCTCTACCGGTTGCCCTCACCGCGTACTGTCGGGCGCGTGTACCTGGTCGAGTACTGGATCC
>JBPCPI010000256.1:0-33791 GCA_050999295.1 Geodermatophilaceae bacterium
TTGCTCAGCCTGCTCGGCCGCAGACAGCATCGACACCTGCGACAGCGGCCGATCAGGATCAGCCACAATCCCGGCCAACACGTTCTGGAAGTGACCCGCCAACCGCTCAACCGTGGCCGCGTCAAACAGATCCCGGTTGTAGATGAGATGACCGAGCAATCCGTCGGGCTCTGGGTAGCAGTTGAACTGCAGGTCGGCCAGGTTGACCGTCTCGTCCGAGGAGTAGAACGACACGTCCAGGTCCGGCAGCGTCGGCTCCCGAGCCGGAACGTCCTGCCAGGCGAAGACGGCTTGGAACAGCGCGTTGCGGCTGAGGTCGCGGGCGTAGTTCAGCTCGGTTGCCACGCGCTGGAGCGGGACGTCCTCGTGCTCGTAGGCAGCAACCGCCTTGGCCCTCGTACGAGCCAGCAGGTCTCGAAAGGTCGGGTCGCCGGAGAGGTCGGTACGCAGGATCAGGGTGTTGACGAAGAATCCGATCAGGTCCTTGAGTTCAGAGCGAGGACGCCCGGCGATGGGGACGCCGACGGCGAAATCCGGCTGGCCGGAGTGGCGGGCCAGGACAAGCTGGAAGGCGGCCAACAGCCCCATGAACGGTGTCGCTCCCTGCTCGCGGACGAGGGCGAGGAACTCATCGCCAAGCTCGCGCGGCAACCGGAACCAGTGCCGGTCGCCGTTGAACGTCTGCTCTCGCGGCCGTGGGCGATCGGTAGGCAGCGCGAGCGGCGGGCAGTCGGCCAGTTCGCTACGCCAGTACTGCAGCTGGACATCCAGCACATCGCCCTGTAGCACTTCGCGCTGCCACAACACGTAGTCTGCGTACTGAATCGGCAGCTCGGTCAGCGGTGACGGCCGACCTGCGACGAAAGCCGAATACAGCGCGCCGAGTTCGTCCAGAAGCAGTCCGATGGACCAGCCGTCGGCGACGATGTGGTGCACGACGCAGAGCAGCACATGTTCGTCGGCGGCCAAGGCGAACAGCCGCGTTCTCAGCAACGGTCCGGCGGAGAGGTCGAACGGCCGGGCCGATTCGGCGGCAGCATTCGCGGCTAGGTCTGCCTCGGAGGTCACCTCAATCACCGGCAGCGGTGCGGGCGCGGCCGCCGGAGGTGCGATCAACTGATATGCCTTGCCGCCGGTGCTGGGGAACGTGGTGCGAAGGCTCTCGTGCCGGGCGATGATCTGCGCCAAGCTACGTTCCAGCGCACCGATGTCGAGTTGTCCGCGCAGTCGCAGTCCGAACGTCAGGTTGTAGGCCGCCTGCCCGGGCTCGAGTTGGTCGAAGAACCAAACCCGCTCCTGGGCGTAGGACAGCGGGACGATCGGGTCCCTGGTGCCGTCCCCGGTGCCATCGTCGGGGCCTGTTCGGACGGACTGGTCACTGGTCACTGCTCGTCCCTGTCCGCCGCCACCACAGCAGCCGCTAGTCCGCCAACGGTCGGCCGGTCGAAGATCACCCGCAACGGCAACTCCACACCGAGCGTGGAGCGCACCCGGGCCAGGGTTCTGGTGGCCAGCAAGGACTCGCCGCCAAGTGCGAAGAAGTCGTCCTCGACGCTGATCCGGTCCATCGCGAACACGTCGGCCCAGATGTCGGCGATGGCGAGTTCCACGGCAGTCCGTGGCGCGACGTACGGGCGATCAGTCAGGGGTGGGGACGGTAACCCCTTGCGGTCCAGCTTGCCGTTGGGCGTGAGCGGCAGCGCGTCCAGGACAACCACCGCAGAGGGGATCATGGCGTCGGCGAGGCACCTGCGCAGGCCGGTGAGCAGGGCGGCCTCGCTCAGCGGCTGGCCGTCCGCCTCACCTTCCTGGCCGTCCGTGCCCGCCGGCACGACGTAGGCGACCAGCTCGGTCTCGCCGCGGTCGCTCGCCCGGGCTAGCACGGCGGCGTCGCCGACACCGGTCTGTCCGCGCAGCGCCGCCTCGATCTCGGCCGGCTCGATCCGTTGCCCGCGGATCTTCACCTGTTGGTCGGCCCGGCCGAGGAAGTCCACTGAACCGTCCGCGCGGTAGCGGGCCAGGTCGCCGGTGCGGTACAGCCGGCTGCCGTTGCCGAACGGGTCGGGGACGAACCGGTCCGCGGTCAGCCCGGGCCGGCGCAGGTAGCCGCGGGCAAGGCCGATGCCGCCAAGATGCAGCTCGCCGGTGACCCCAACCGGGACCGGCTGGTAGTCCGGGTCAAGCACGTACCACTCGGTGTTGGCGATCGGGACCCCGATCGGCACCCGCGGACCGGGCTCATCGCGACGGCACGTGTAGGCGCTGACCTCGATCGTTGCCTCCGTCGGCCCGTACAGGTTGTGCAGCCTCGCATCCAGCCGCCCGGTGAACCTGCGGACCAGGTCGGCCGGCAACTCCTCGCCGATGCAGATGACGTCACGCAGCGAGCCGCAGGAGGTCTCCAGATCCGGTTCGTCGAGGAACGCCCGCAGCATCGATGGCACGAAGTGCAGTGTCGTCACCTGCGTCCGGTTGATGAGCCTCGCCAGGTATCCGCCGTCACGATGGCCACCGGGGCGGGCCAGCACCAGGCCCGCACCGCACACCAGCGGCCAGAAGAACTCCCACACCGACACGTCGAAGCTCGACGGCGTCTTCTGCAGCACCCGATCGGAGGCGCGCAGGGGGTAGGCGTCCTGCATCCAGAGCAGAAGGTTGCGCAGGGATTCGTGGCTCGTCACAGCGGCCTTCGGTGTGCCGGTAGAGCCAGAGGTGTAGATCGCATATGCCGCCGAGCCGGTCTGGATCGGCACGGCCGGGTTGTGCTCCGGCTGGCCGGTGTCGGTCTGCGGGTCGTCGAGCAGCAAGGTCGTTGCGGCGTGCTGGGGCAGTATGGTCGACAGCCGTCTCTGGGTGAGCAGCGCCGCCGGAGCGCTGTCGCTCAGCATGTGGGCGAGCCGAACGGGTGGGTATTCGGGATCCAGCGGTACGTAGGCAGCCCCGGCCTTGAGGACCCCGAGCAGGGCGACGACGAGTTCGGGTGAGCGTTCCGCGCAGATGGCCACCAGTGATTCTGGGCCGACGCCGAGTTGCCCGAGCCGGTGCGCGAGGCGGTTAGCGCGGCGGTTGAGCTCGGCGTAGGTGAGCTGCCCGCCGGTGAAGAGCACGGCGATGGCCTCGGGGGTGCTCTGCACCTGGGCCTGGAAAAGCCCAGAGATAGTCCCGGCCCCCGGCCACGTCTTATCGGTTGCGTTCCAGTCACGCAGGATGGTGCGCCGCTCGGCTGGGCGCAGCACCCCAAGCTCGGCCAGCGATCGATCGGGGGCCGAGACCACCGACCCGATGGCGACCAGCCAATGGTCGGCCAGCTGCTGGACCATCGCCGTGTCGAAACGCTGTGGGTCGAAGTCCACCCACCCGGTCAGCTGCGTGCCGTCGTCGAGTAGCTGAACCTCCAGCTCCCGGCCCGTGCCGTACCTCGGCAGGACCGGCTGGTAGTCGACGTCCAGCCCCACCATGGTGATCGGGCGCGACGACAACCGTCGGTAGCCAAAGGTGATCCCCCCGGTGCCGCCGCCCCCGGGCGCCGGTACGGTGCGCAGCGCCATCAGCCGCCGCATGCCCTCGGCGACTACGGGGAGCAGGCCGCGGAAGGTGGCCTCACCCACGGAAGGCAGCAACAGCACCCGCTCGTTGACGAACGGGCCGACGCAATCGGCGAACTCCGGCGGTCGGGCATTCATCGGGATCGCCAGCCCGGGCAGACCTGCCCGGGTACCGGAGCAGTACTTGTGCAGCACGACGGCGAAGCTGGTCAGCAAGGCCGTGTGTACCGTCACCCCCGCCGCAGCCGCGACCGCTGCCAGCCGTGACCGCAGGCCTGGCCCAATGGTGACCTCGACCGGCTCCGCGCCGACTCCCGAGCCAGCCGCACTCATTGCGCCGACAAAGCAGTCGGACAGCTCGGTGCGGTCGGCAGCGTCGTCGATGTCGCCGACGTCTTCGGTGTTGCCAGGCTTGCCGGTGTCGCCGGGCGCCCGACTCCACTGGGTCGACCGTTCGGCGTCCACGTACCGGCCGTAGTCGGGCAGCGGGCCGAGCTCACTCGGCTCATCGCCGACCTGCTCGTTGTAGCAGGCGGCCAGGTCGCGAACAACGATGTCGCGCGAGACGCCATCGAACACCAGATGGTGAAAGACCAAGTGCAACAACGAAAGATCGTCGCCCAACCGGATGAGCGCCGCACGCAACAGCGGCCCGCGGGTCACGTCGAACGGCGTCGTCGTGCGGTCTCGCAGGATGGCGGCCAGGTTGCTGGACTCGGCTTCCGGTACGTCCTCGATCGTCGGGATGTCGCCATGGAACGGCGCCCCGCCTGGCCCACCGTTGGGCGCCGGATAGCAGGACAGCAGCAGGGTATGCCGCGCGAGCAGGGCGTGGAATGCGGCGTTCAGCAGATCGATGTCGACGCGGCCGCGCAGCCACAGGGCAAGCGGCATGTGGTAGCGCGACCCAGCGCCTAGCCGTTCAGCCAGCCAGATCCCGACCTGCACCTGCGAGCATGCGAACTCACTACCCCCACCAACAGCTGTTGTGCTGTCCGGGGATGTGCGCACTGGGCCACGATAGTGCCAGACTCGACTCACCCGCCATGGCCGCTATCCATCAGATCCGCCAGCCGCTGGCTCGGATCGCGCAGCGCCTGTTCGAGGACAGTGGCGAACGTCGTGACAAGGTTTTCGACGTCGGCGTGGTCTAGTAACAGGTCGTTGTAGTCGAGAATGGCTAGTACCTCGTCAGCCGAAATCACGAGGGTGACTGCGAGCTGGTCAGCGTCCCAGGTCTGGGCCGACTTCTCATAGCGCAGCTGCGCCTCCGGGAAGTGCGCACGCACTGCGGCACCGGACAAGTTCAGTGGGGTCGGTTCGGGTATCTGGTTGAGCCACACCGAGAACAGCGAGCGGGATACCTGCTCCTCGGGCCCGAGATCAAGCCGCCTGATAACCTCGGTGACCGGCATGGCCTGGTGTTCGAATGCGTCGAGCACGACCGTACGGGTGCTGGCGAGCAGTTCCAGGAACGACTGTCCGCGAGACAGCTGTGCGCGGAAGGTGGTCGGGCTTGCAAGGAGTCCGACCATGGGCTCGTACTCGACCCGCGTGCGGCCGGAGAACAGCGACGCGACGAGCACATCTTCGCGATTCGTGGCGGCTGCCAGGGTCACCTGGAAGGCGGCGAGCAACACCATGAACGGGGTGGTCCGCTCGCGTACGGCCAGCTCAGCCAAATCTGGCGCGACTTCGGGCGCGAACTCGAAGAGCCAGCGCGCGTTCCGATAGCTCCGCACCGACCCGACCTGTCGCCGGGTCGACAGCTCAGGCGGAGCAGGTAGTGCAAAAAGTTGGTCGCGCCAGTACGTCAGCGCGCCGTCGATCCCCTCTGCCGTCGCTTCCCGCTGCCACGCGGCGGCGGCGCCGAATGCGGCGGGCAGCGGGGTCAGATCCGCGACGCGACCTTCAACCGATGCGGAATAGAGCTCCCCGAGGTCATTGAGCAGAACACCCAGGGACCAGGCGTCGCAGGCGATGTGGTGGACCGTCAGCACGAGGATGTGACTGTTCTCGGCCAACCGCAGCACGGTCGCCCGCAGCAGGGGCCCCCTCCCCAGGTCGAACGGTGAGTCGAGTTCGAGCTGCTTTAGCCTGGCGACCTCTGCCGCATGTAGAGCGGAGTCGAGATCGATGAGATCGACCGCAGCCAACGCTATAGACGGGCACTGGTCTATCCAGGCGACCGGCTGCTCTCCCTCGTCGGAGGTGAACCTGCAGGCGAGCGCGTCATGACGCCGGAGGAGTTCACGCAGGCTGACTTCGAGCGCATGCCGCGACAGGGGTCCCGCCACGCTGAACGCCCGCGAGAGGTGGGCGAAGGTGCCCGGCTCGAGCTGCTCCCTGCGCCAGAAGTCCTGCTGGAATAGCGACAGCGAAACCGTTGACCGCGTCACAGGTACGACCGCACTATTTTCCGGACAAGCCACTCGCCAGCCTCGTCGCCCTTCGCTCTTCGCTGGGAGCGCCGGCAACAGGTTACTTGACCGAGCCGGCCAGCGTTCCCTGTACGAAGTAGCGCTGGAAGGCGAAGAAGACGATCAGCGGGACGATCAGGGACAGGAACGCTCCGGGCGCCAGGACGTCGATGCTGGAGCTGAACTGGCCGGTCTGCGACTGCAAGAAAACTGTCAGCGGTTGCGCGTCACGGCCGGCGAAGACCAGCGCGATCAGGAAGTCGTTCCACACCCAGAGGAACTGGAAGATCCCCAGCGAGGCGATGGCGGGAAGGCCGAGGGGCAGCACCACCCGGCGGAAAATCGTCCACTCACTGGCTCCATCCATGCGGGCCGCCTCGAGCAGATCCCGGGGTATCCCGGCGAAGAAGTTGCGCAGCAGGAAGATCGCGAAGGGCAGCCCGAAGGCTACGTGGAACAGCACCACGCCCGGAATGCTGCCGAAGATGCCGAGCGACCCGTAGAGCTCGGCGATCGGGATCAGGCCGACTTGTACGGGGACTACGAGCAACCCGATCACAATCAGGAAGATCCAGTCCCGGCCCCAGAATTCCATCCAGGCAAAGGCATAGGCGGCCAGGGATGCTATTGCCACGACGAGGAGCGTGGATGGGACCGTGATCAGCACCGTGTTGAGAAAGGAGCCGACTAGATCGCCGTTGCTGAGCAGACTCGAGTAGTTGTCCAGGCTCAGCTGTGCCGGTTCGAGCAGAAACGTCCACCAGCCGCCGTCACTATTCTGCGGGTCGAGGAACGATGAGACGAACAGCCCGATCGCCGGTACGATCCAGAACACCGCGACCAGCGCCAGGAACACCTGGACGAACCCGCCGCCAGTCTTGCTGGCGATCCGACTGGCCACCCCTCGGCGTGGCGCACCCAGCGCCTGCCGAGCCAACTGCTCCTGTGGCGGTGGCGGAGGCCGCTCCTCGGTCATGGTCACTGCTGCTCCCGACGGAATCGACGAAGATTGAAGGCCATGGCGGGCAACACCAGGAGGAAGAGCAGCACACTCAACGCGCTGCCCAGCCCTTGGTCGTCGGCACCACCGAAGGACACCCGCCACATCTGCAGCGCAAGCACGCCGGCGTCGTCCTGGACCGATCCCGGCGCGATGATGAAAACCAGGTCGAAGACCTTGAGCACGTTGATGACCAGGGTCACCAGTACGACGATGAGCACCGGGGCAAGCAGCGGCATTGTCACGCGCCGGAAGACCTGCGTCTCGGTCGCGCCGTCCACTCTCGCCGCCTCCAGGGCGTCCCGCGGAATGGCAGCCAGGCCGGCTGCGATGAGCACCATCGCAAATCCCGCCCAGATCCAGATATAGGCGCCGATGATCGCCGGCGTGATCAGGGCCGGCCCGAGCCAGTCCAGGCCGTTGAACGGTTCCCGGAAGTTGTCCCGGGGCAGCGCCAGGGTGTAGTCGCCCTCAGCCAAGCCCTCGAAGACGAACGTGCCGTCAGCACCTGTTTCGGTGGAGGCAACGACCGCGCCGTCCTGCACGGCCTGCACTACCACACCGGGCAGCCCCAGTTCGTCGTCGTCGATGGTCCCTTCCTCGCCCCCACCACCTTGGGCGAAGTCCAGCCACACCACACCCTGCAGCGTGTCTCCGCCGGACGGCTCACTGGCCGGAAGCGCCTCGGGCGCTACATCCCCGGGAGCGAAACCCACCAGGCCCAAGGCGACGGTGTCACCCGTGCCATACGTGGCCGTCGTCTCGAAACCACCGTTGACGCCCGTCAGATCGCCTTCCTCGCGCGGACCGGCGCCGGGATAGGCAGAGGAGTCGGCGAAGATATCGTGCACGGAGACGACCAGCGCGTTGGCCACACCCTGGTCGGGGTCGGCCTCGTAGACCAGCCGGAAGATGATGCCGGCGGCAACGAAGGATATCGCCATCGGCATGAAGACGAGCAGTTTGAACACCGAGGCCCAGCGGATCCGTTCGGTGAGCACCGCGAAGATCAAGCCAAGGGTAGTCACCACGATCGGAGCCGCGATCACCCAGATCGCAGTGTTCCGAAGCGAGATCAGCGTCGCGCGGTCGGTGAACATGTCCCCGTAGTTGCCGAGCCCGACGAAGCTGTCACCGTCGGCGTCAAACAGACTGCGCACGATCGTGTAGAGGATCGGATACAGCACCACGACCGCGAGCAAGAAAAGCGCAGGGAGTAGGTAGGCCAGCGACCACCAACTGCGGCCGAGCCCGGGTTGCTTGTCGGGAGGATTGACAGCAGCCGCTCCCCCAGCGGTTGCCACCTGACCCTCGTTCTGCAACCCGGGCTCGTCCTCAGCCATTGATCGAACTCCTATGCGCCGTATGCCTCGGCGGCAGCGGCTTCCAGCGCCGCAGCCGTTGCCTCTACCGAGGTTGGATCACCCAGGAAATTCTGCAGGATGGCCCACTCGCCCGCGCCCGGCGTACCGCCGAAGGCCGACGGCATCTGGTCGGACATGTCGAAGCGGAAGTTGTCGCCTGAGCCGACAAGTGCCTCCGCAATCGCCCTGGTGGTGTCATCGGGGTAGACCGAGGTGTCCACATTCGAGTTCGGCGAGACGAACCCGCCAATTGCCGCCCAGATCTCGGCCGCCTCGGGAGTGGCAAGGTACTGCAGCAGCGCCTGCGTTGCCGGGTTGTCAGTCAGCGCGACTGCCACATCACCGCCACCGACGACTGACTCCGGAGAGCCGTCGATCGACGGGAATGGGAAGAAGTCCGCATCTTCACCGACCACAGCTTCCGTGGCATCCCCGATCACGCCGGCCACGAAGTCGCCCTCGAAGACGACCGCGCCCTCTGGCTCAGTGGAGAATACCGCCTCGACGGAGTCCTCGAAAAGCGCCTGCAGCGCACCGGAGCTGCCCCCGACGATGTTGTCGGAGGCCCACAACTCGCCGAGCGTCTCGAGGGTCGTGATGACTGTTGGATCGGTCCACGGGATCTCGTGGGCCGTCAACTGGTCGTACATCTCCGGCCCGGCCACCCGCAGATAGACGTTCTCGAACCAGTCGGTCAACGTCCAGCCGTCGCCGCCGGCGATGGAGAGGGGAGTCACGCCGGAATCAGCAATCGTGCCAAGCGTGTCCACGAACGCATCGAAGTCCGCTGGGACCTCGGCGCCGGCATCCTCGAAGACGGCGGTGTTGTACCAGACGGTGCTCTTGTTGGCGGCCTTGAACCATACGCCGTACAGCTGCCCGTCGACCGAGCCGAGATCTCTCCAGACCTGGCTGTAGTTCTCGTCAACGACCGCGCTGACCTCGTCGCTGAGCGGCTGCAGTGCGCCGTCCTGGGCGAACTGCTTGAGCAGCCCGGGCTGTGGCAGCAGCACCACATCCGGTGGGTCGCCGCCGGCGACCCTGGTCCCGACCACGGTGGCGATGTCGTCTCCGGTGGGGGTGAACGTGACCTCAGCGCCGGTCAGCTCGGTGAAGCCGGCCAATACCTCCTCCACGGCCGCTTGCTCCGCGCCGGTCAATACCGAGGCGAGTTCGAGGCTCTCGCCCTCGAACTCTCCTGCTTCCGGGGCGTTGGTGTCCCCGCCGCCCCCACTGCCCCCGTCGTCTCCGCCGCCGCAGGCGGCCAGCAGCAGCGCTAGCGCTGCCGCCCCTGCGGTGATTCGTGTCCTGCGACTCATGTCATGCCTTCCTGTGTGGCGTGCTCCCC
The DNA here is from genome assembly GCA_050999295.1 of Geodermatophilaceae bacterium. Lineage (GTDB taxonomy): Bacteria > Actinomycetota > Actinomycetes > Mycobacteriales > Geodermatophilaceae > JACCQS01. The sequence continues at coordinate 9,678 of JBPCPI010000256.1, forward strand.
AACTAGGGAGCCCCGTTGATGCTGTCCTTGAGTGCGAGACTCATCGCCCCAGACCGACTCACCGGTCTCGGGATCGAAGATGTGCAACCTCTCGGTGTCCACCGCAACCGTGATCGGTGCACCAACCTGCGCGGCGGTGCGTGGGCTGAACCGGGCGATCATGACTGTCCCTTCCCCCGCATCGGCCCGGGCGTCTTCGCCGAGGTCGCGGGCCAACTCGCGGGTGTCCTCGGTCACTACCTGCGGTGCGTCGATGAGGAAGTGCACCAGCACGTCCGAGCCCATCGCCTCGACCAGATCAGCGCTGGCCTGAAGCGGCGAGCCTTTGGCGTCGCGGCCCAGGTTCGCGTCATTCATGTCCTCGGGTCGAATACCGACGATGACCGGCCGGTCCAGGTAGTGCCGGACATCCGGGCGAACAGAGAGCAGCTCTGGCCCGACCGCAAGCTGCTGACTGCCGACCTGCAGCTGCAATGTCGCACCGTCCTGCGCCTGGCTGAATGTGCCCTGGAAGAGGTTCATCGCCGGCGAGTCGATGAACCCGGCGACGAACACATTGTCGGGCCGGTCGTAGAGTTCCTGCGGGGCGGCTACCTGCTGCAGCATCCCCTTCTTCATCACAGCGACCCGATCGCCGAGCGTCATGGCCTCGGTCTGGTCGTGGGTGACGTAGATGGTGGTGACGTCGAGGTCGCGCTGCAGGCGGGCGATCTCGGCGCGCATCTGTACGCGCAGCTTTGCGTCCAGGTTGGACAGCGGCTCGTCCATCAAAAAGGCCTGCGGCTCCCGGACGATCGCGCGGCCCATCGCCACGCGCTGCCGCTGACCACCAGAGAGGTTTCGTGGGCGCTTGTCCAGCATCTCCACCAGGCCCAGCGTCTCGGCTGCTTTTTCAACCCGCTGGTTGACCTCGGGCTTGGGCAGCTTGCGCAACTGGAGACCAAAGGCGATGTTGTCGCGCACCTTCAGGTGTGGATAGAGCGCGTAGCTCTGAAACACCATCGCCAGGTCTCGGTCGCGGGAGGGAACCCCGTTGACGACCTTGTCGCCGATCTTGACGGTTCCTTCGCTGATCGTCTCGAGCCCGGCCACCATGCGAAGCGCTGTGGTCTTTCCGCAACCGGAGGGACCCACCAGAACAAGCAACTCGCCGTCCTGAATCTCCAGGTCCAAGCCGGTCACCGCTCGGGTGCCGTCGTCGTACACCTTCCCGACGTCGTCAAGTATGACTTTGGCCACTCAGTTCCCCTTCCACGGGATACGTCCTCGTGCAACTTAGCGGTGTTGGACCGCGATCCCCGGCCTTACGCCAGTCGTAATCGCCTCGTTACTTTGGTGTGCTACTTAGCGTCGGCGAAGGATTCCCCGGAGCTTGATCAACCGCTGACTCATGCCCGCCTCCGCGCCATGGTCGGTGGGCCGGTAATAGTCCCTGCCGTCGATGGCGTCCGGCGCGTATTGCTGCTCTACGACGCCGTGCGGATCGTCGTGAGCGTAGGCGTAACCCTGACCGTGTCCGAGCTTGGCTGCTCCCTGATAGCTCGAATCACGCAGGTGAAAGGGCACCGGCCCGGCCAGTCCTTTGTGGATGTCCTCGATCGCTGCACCGATCGCTGCGTAGGCAGCATTCGACTTGGGGGCGGTCGCGAGATGAACGACGGCTTGGGCCAGCGGAATCCGTCCCTCGGGCATACCGATGAACGACACCGCGGTGTACGCGGCGACAGCCAGCGGCAATGCGGAGGGATCTGCCATCCCGATGTCCTCACTTGCGCTGATCACCAGCCGTCGCGCGATGAACCGAGGATCCTCGCCCGCCTCCACCATTCGGGCCAGATAGTGCAGCGCGGCATCGACATCACTGCCTCGGATGGACTTGATCAGCGCACTTGCGACGTCGTAGTGCTGGTCTCCGTCCCGGTCGTACCGGACCGCGGCCCGGGTGACCGCACGCTCCACGACGGGCAGCGTGATCTCGGACAGGCCATCGTCGCGGGCGGCGTTGGCTGCGGCCTCGAGCGTGGTCAGCGCCCGGCGGGCGTCTCCGCCGCCGATCCGCACGGCGTGATCCTCGGCCTCGGGTGTCATGGTGAGCGCTCCGGCGTACCCGCGCGGGTCGGTCAGCGCGCGGCGGAGCAAGGTCCGTACGTCGTCGTCCTCGAGCGGTTCCAGGGTCAGCACGATCGAACGGGACAGCAGCGGGCTGACCACCGAGAAGTACGGGTTCTCCGTCGTGGCCGCGATCAGGCTGACCACCCGGTTCTCCACGGCTGAGAGCAGCGAATCCTGTTGGGTCTTGGAGAAGCGGTGCACCTCGTCGATGAACAGCACCGTCCGCCGGCCAGTCAGGCCGAGATCCTTCGTCGCGGTGTCGATCACCGCGCGGACGTCCTTGACCCCGGAATTGAGCGCCGAGAGCTGAACGAAGGTCCGTTTAGTGGCCAGAGAGACCACGTGCGCCAGCGTCGTCTTTCCGGTCCCGGGCGGCCCGTACAGGATGACCGACATCCCCTCGTCGGCATCGACCAGGCGACGAAGCGGGCGGCCAGGACCGAGGACAGCCTCCTGACCGACGACCTCGTCGAGGGAACGCGGACGCATCCGCACAGCCAGGGGCGCGGCCGCCGCGGCGTTCTCCGCCGCGGCCTCGTCGAACAGGCTGGCCGGCTCCGTCACGGCAACAAAGGTTACGCGTGGGGATCGTCGCAGTTCAGGACGATTTTCCGGTGACCGACGAGTCAGAGGCCAACTCGTGGGCCTTTGCCGCATCGGCGAGTGGAACCTGTCTGCCTACTGCGGGCGCTATGTCCTCCTGCGCCAGGAGGACATAGCACAGTCGTGAGGTCCTCGCAGTAGGCATCAGGTTGGCTCTTCTCCAGACTGCTGGCGGTGTAGAAGGTGGACGACCTTCCGGTGGGTAAGAGCGGAGAAAGTCCCTGACCTCCCCCTGTCGGGGTGGCCCGTCCCGGTCGTCCGGGACGACGCCGTGCAATAACTCTCGGGCGAAGGCGCCCGGACGCAGACAGTGGGGCCAAAGTGGATGGCCGAGTTGCGGACAACACTGGCTCGCATCACCGAGTTCACACCTCCGGCGGTCGGCTGAACGGTCGTAGCACCGGGTGGCGACGGGAACGGCAACCCTGGCGCAGGCTCGGCACGGGTTCGGGACACAATGGCTGTGGCAGTCAGCGTCGCGCCAGCTGGCTGCCAGTGCACCGTCAGCTCGTCGGTATCTCTTGGAGAGGACCCAGCCCTGAGCAGCACGCCGCCGCCCGCTCCGCCGCCGGGGTACGGACAGCACCCCAAGCGCAAGGGTGGTCGGCACTCCTCCGAGGGACGCTCCGGGGACACCCAGATGATCCAGCTGCCGACGAGCACCTCCCCGCCGGCGGCTTCCGTGGAGCGCACTGCTGCCCAGGTGACGGCCCCCGTGCCGCGGCCCCAACCCGCCCGTGCCCCAGACGCATCCCCTGCGCACCCGGTCGCTCCGTCGGAGACCGAACGGCCTGCACCCGCACGAAAGTTCAGCCTGTTCCGGGCAAAGTCAGCCGGGCGGGCCGAGCAGGACAGCCGTGACCAGGACCGGCTGAGAGTTCCGAGCCGAGGTCCGCGCCGCATCGCCGTGGTCGGGCTCAAGGGCGGGGTCGGTAAGACGACCCTGTCGGTCCTGTTGGCCGGGATCTACTCCCAGATGCGGGGCGAACCGGTGCTGCTGCTCGACGCCGATCCCACGTTCGGTTCGTTACTCCTGCGCAGTGGCGTCGCCCCCACCTACAGCGCACGAGACCTGGCCGGGCGCGGCGATCCCGGCGACCTCGCCATCCTGATGCCCTACCTAGCTCAGTCCGCGCACGGCGCCTGGGTCCTGCCAAGCGGGCTCGATCCAGGAGAAAGCGCGCGGTTCGACGAAGCCACGTACGCGGCGACCATGGATGTCGTGCACCGGTACTTTCCAGTCATGGTCACCGACTGCGGTGCCGGCCTGCGCGGAGGCTTGATGAACCGGCTCCTGGGAAGTGCGCACACCCTGGTATTCGCCACCTCCCCCAGTGTTGACGGGTTGACCGCCACCTACGCCGGGTTGCGGTGGATCGCTGATCGCGGCTTCGGGGCACTGGTGGCCAGCAGCCTGATAGCCGTCACGGCCGTGCCCAGAAAGGGAATACCGGTCGATCTGGCGGCTGCGGCCCGGCGCTTCGATGGCCTGTGCCGGGGTCTGCTGAGCATCCCTGACGATCCGCATCTGCGGGCCGGAGCACGCATCGACCACAGCAAGTTGTCCGAGCAGACACGCAGCGCACTCATGCACCTGGCCGCAGACGTACTCGAGGCGGCCCAGCGGGCCGGAAATCCAGCTGGTCGCCGGTCAGCGGCGACCCAGGACGTTGCCCAGCGCCCCGAGAAGCAGGGTGACGATGTCCGGACGGGCGTTGTAGCCCATCAACCCGATCCGCCACACCGTGGTCGCGAACTCACCCGCCCCGGCGCCAATCTCAACGTTGTAGTGCTGCAACAGCTCTGCCCGTACGGCCGCGGAGTCGACGCCCTCAGGCACCCGGACCGTGGTGAGCTCCGGGAGCCGATGCCCCTGCGCTGCAAACAGCTCCAGGCCCATTTCTTGCAGTCCATCCTGGAGGGCCGCGCCCATCCCGGTATGGCGGGCGATGACCATATCCAGGCCCTCCTCGAGGCCCCGACCCAGTCCGGCGTGCAGCGAGGCGACCATCGCGGTCGGCGCTGTGTGGTGATACATGCGGGTGCCCCCGCCGGTAGCCGACCCGACGTACCCGCCCAGCATGCCGAGGTCGAGGTACCAGGACTGCGGCCGCTCTATCCGTCGCTCCCACGCTCGGTCGTTGATGGTGAACGGCGACAGCCCCGGCGCGACACCGAGGCACTTCTGGGTGCCGGAATAGGCGATATCGATACCCCACTCGTCGACGGCCAACTCGATGCCGGCCAGCGACGTGACGCAGTCGGCAAGAAAGAGTGCATCGCCCTTCCCCGCCGCCATGGCGGCCACATCGTTACGGATACCCGTCGAGGTCTCCGCGTGTACGGCAGCGATCAGCTTGGGCGCCGGGTGAGCGCTCAGGACAGCGTCGATGTCGAGTGGCTGCCCCCAGGGGGAATCGACGCGGACGACGTCTGCGCCGCAACGGGACGCGACGTCGCACATCCGTACCCCGAACAGTCCATTGACGCCGACCACCACCACGTCGCCGGGACCGACGGTGTTGACGAAGGCGGCCTCCATGCCGCCGCTGCCGGTGGCCGACAGCGGCAGCGTCCGGCGGTTGTCGGTGCGGTAGACCGTCCGGAGCCGCTCGCAGGTCTCGTCGAGCAGAGCCAGGAACACCGGATCCAGGTGGCCGAACAACGGTTGGGCCAGGGCGGCGGTTGCCTCGGGATAGGGGTTCGTCGGGCCTGGTCCGAGCAAGGTACGTGCGACGACCGCCATTCCGCCGACCCTAGGGCCCCACGCCGTTACCGAGATCGGTCAGGGCGCCGCGTCCACGCCGGCTTCCTTGCGCTGCTGGGGGGTGATCGGGGCTGGGGCACCGGTGAGCGGGTCGTACCCGCCGCAGGACTTTGGAAAGGCGATCACCTCTCGGATCGAGTCCTCACCCGCGAGCAGCGCGCACACGCGGTCCCAGCCGATCGCGATTCCGCCGTGCGGCGGAGCGCCGTAGGCGAAGGCGTCCAGCAGGAAGCCGAACTTCTCCTGCGCCTCCTCGGGGGAAAGGCCCATGACCGCGAACACCCGTTCCTGGACCATCCGACGGTGGATCCGGATCGACCCACCGCCGATCTCGTTGCCGTTGCAGACGATGTCGTACGCGTAGGCCAGTGCGTGCTCAGGATCGGTGTCGAAAGTGTCCAGGAATTCCGGCTTGGGTGCGGTGAACGCGTGGTGCACCGCGGTCCAGGCTCCGCCGCCGACTGCCACGTCGCCGGAGGCCCGGGCTTGGGCCGAGGGCTCGAACAGCGGCGCGTCGACCACCCACACGAAGGACCACTCGGACTCATCGATCAGACCTCCGCGGCGGCCGATCTCGAGGCGGACGGCGCCGAGCAGGGACCGCGCGGCCGAGGGTTCGCCAGCGGCGAAGAAGACGCAGTCCCCTGGCGCCGCACCTACATGTGCCGCCAAACCGGCGCGCTCGGGATCGGACAGGTTCTTGGCTACCGGCCCGGCCAGTTCACCGTCGGCACCGATGAGCACGTAGGCCAGGCCCTTGTGTCCGCGCTGGCGGGCGAAATCCTGCCACCCGTCCAGGGTGCGTCGAGGCTGCTCGGCCCCGCCCGGCATCACGACCGCTCCGACATAGGGCGCCTGGAAGACCCGGAAACTCGTGTCGCCGAAGTGCTCGGTGCAGTCGGCGAGTTCGATGCCGAACCGCAGGTCGGGTTTGTCCGTGCCGTACCGCGACATCGCCTCCGCGTAGCTGATCCGCGCGATCGGGGTCGGGATCGAGTAGTGGACCAGCGACCACAGGCCGGTGAGGATCTCCTCGGTCAGCGTGATCACATCGTCCTGGTCGACGAAGCTCATCTCGATGTCGAGTTGGGTGAACTCCGGCTGCCGGTCGGCCCGGAAGTCCTCGTCGCGGTAGCAGCGGGCGATCTGATAGTACCGCTCCATCCCGGCCACCATGAGTAGCTGCTTGAATAGCTGTGGTGACTGCGGCAGCGCGTACCAGGACCCCGGCGCCAACCGCGCCGGGACCACGAAGTCGCGGGCACCCTCGGGGGTGGAACGGGTCAGCGTCGGTGTCTCGATCTCGACGAACCCGTGGCGGTGCAGAACCTCGCGGGCGGTCCGGTTCACCGCACTGCGCAGCCGCAGAGCCGCGGCGGGGCCGCTTCGCCGAAGGTCCAAATAGCGATACCGAAGCCGCGCCTCCTCACCCACCTCCCCATGGTCGTCGATCTGGAAGGGCAGCGGCGCGGACTCCGACAGCACCTCGACCTCGGCGGCGATGACCTCGATCTCGCCGGTCGGTAGATCCGGGTTCTCGTTGCCGGTGGGTCGTTTCGCGACCTCGCCCACGACGCGCAGGCAGTACTCGTTGCGCAGTCCGTGCGCGACGTCCTCGTCCCGTACGACAACCTGTACCACTCCCGAGGCATCACGCAGATCAAGAAAGGCGACTCCACCGTGATCACGGCGCCGGCCGATCCATCCGGCCATGGTCACCGTCTGTCCCGTGTCGGAGCCGCGCAGGTCTCCACCATGGTGCGTGCGAATCACAGAACTCCTCTACTCGGTGGTCTTGGTGGTCGTCATGATCTGCGGCGTCAGATCCACCTCAGGCGGCAACCAGGAGTTCGGGTCTGCACCGACCTGGTCGCCGCTGCGGATGTCCTTCACCTCGTGGTTGAGCTCGGAGTCGGTGCCGGGGAACCAGACGTACGGGATGCCGCGCCGGTGGGCAGACCGGATCTGCCGGCCGTACTTGTCCGCCGAGGCGGCGACCTCGGTCGCGACTCCCCGTGCCCGGAGTGCTTGGGCCACAGCGGTACTGGCCGCTCGAGAATCTTCGTCGGCAAGTGCGACGAGCACTGCCGACGGAACGCTGCGCGATGCACTGATGCTGCCGTCGGCGAGTAGCGGAACAAGCAGCCGGGACAGGCCCAACGAGATCCCAACTCCGGGATAGCTCGTGCGCCCGTCGCTGGCCAGCGAGTCGTAGCGCCCACCCGAGCAGATCGAGCCCAATGCGTCGTAAGCGGCAAGCCGCGTCTCGAAGACCGTTCCGGTGTAGTAGTCCAGCCCGCGGGCGATGCGCAGGTCGACCTCCACCGTGATCCGCTCGGAGTTGAGGTCCTGCAAACCGTCCATGACGGCCGCCAATTCATCCAGACCCTCATCGAGCAGTTCGTGTCTGACGCCGAGGTCACGCACCTGGCTTACGAAGTCGTCATCCTTGCTCTTGATTGTCGCTAGCTGGAGGAACTTTCGGGCCCGCTCTTCGGACAGACCTGACGCGGTGAGCAGGTTGGCGACGACGGCGTGAGGCAGCTTGTCCAGCTTATCGATTGCCTGCATCGCTGGTCGCGGATCCGTCGCGCCAAGCTCAAGCAGGAAGCCCTGCAGAAGTTTGCGGTTGTTGACCTGCAGCCGAAACGGCCCTACGGGCAGCGCAGCGAGCGCCTCCGCCATCACCCGGGCCACTTCGACGTCATGGTGGAAGGCCAAGGTGTCCTTGGCCACGATGTCGATGTCGGCTTGGGTGAACTCTCGATAGCGGCCTGACTGCGGCCGTTCGCCTCGCCACACCTTCTGGATCTGATACCGGCGGAACGGGAACTCGAGTTTGCCCGCGTTCTCGAGAACGTACCGCGCAAACGGGATCGTCAGATCGAAGTGCAGCCCCAGACCGGCCTTAGAGTCCTGGACGCCGGCGTCAGCCAGGCGGCGCACGGCGTAGATCTCCTTGTCGATCTCCGCGCCGCCTGTCAAGTGCTCGATCGGCTCGACGGCACGGGTTTCAATCGGGGTGAAGCCGTGCAACTCGAAGGTCCGCCGCAGCCCGTCGATCATCTGCGCCTCGACCATCCGTTGCCCGGGCAGCAATTCCGGGAAGCCCGACAGCGGGGCCGGTCCGTGCCTGGAGCGGCCAGGCGAAGCCGGGCCCGCGCGTTGGCTGGGGTCAGAAGTGGAGCGGCCAGGCGTTGCCGGGCCCGAGCGTTGGCTGGGGTCAGAATTGGCCATCTACAGGCTCCGACGGGGGGCGGCGGGCTCGTCGCTCAGGTTCTGGAGATACGGATTGCCGCGTCGCTCCTGACCGATGGTCGTGGTGGGTCCGTGCCCGGGAAGCACGACTGTCGCGTCATCCAGGGGCAGCACGACCCGCGTCAGGGATGCGGTCATCTGGCTCATGGAGCCGCCCGGTAGGTCTACGCGGCCGATCGAGCCGGCGAAGAGCAGGTCGCCACTGAGCAGACCCGGTACGTCATCGAGGGTTATCTCGAAGGCTGTGGATCCCAACGTGTGCCCCGGCGCGTGGCGCGGGGTGAGCCGTACACCGGCGAGGTCCAGGTCCACTCCCTCGGTGAGGAAACGAAGGTCATCGGGCTCGGGGATGGCCATTGCGGCCACAAAGGGGGCCAGCGCCGGGCCGTGCCACTTCACCGGGTCCGCTATCATCGGGCCGTCCTCGGGGTGCAGGTAGGCCGCGATGCCGTAGCCCGAACAGATCGGCACGACCGAGAAGACGTGGTCGAGGTGCCCGTGCGTTGCAACGACGGCAACGGGCTTCAACCGGTATTCCTCCAGCACCTCGTGAAGCGGCTCGACGGCATCCATGCCGGGGTCGATGACCACACACTCCGCACCGGGGGTCGAGGCCAGAACATAACAATTCGTCCCGAACACACCTGCGGGAAAACTGAGGAGGAGCACGAAAGCCAGGCTACCCACGGCCGACTTACCGGTGGCTCACAGCTGCTTCACGCGGACGTTGCGTACACTTCGCCGTCGGTCCTCCGTGTCCCGGCGTACAGCCGGAAAACGGTGGCTGGCGCCGGAGCAGGATGCGCCGCACCTGGACCGACTCGAACCGGGCGCGAACTCGCTTTGCGCAAGCAACGATCGATGACTTTCTTTCGACAGGAGTACGACAGTGGCGACGAACAAGCAGCGACGCGAGGCTGCGCGGCGACAGTTGCAGCGCCAACTGGAGCGCCGTGCTGAGGAGGCGCGCAAGCGTCGCCGCAATACACTCGTCGGGGTCGCCGCGGTCACCGTCGTGTTCGTGCTCGGCGGCGTGCTGTTCTTCTCCGGCGCCTTCGATGATGAGCCCTCGGCAGATGCCGAAGCCAGCAGCGAGCCCGAGACCGCTGCCTGCACGTACTCTCCGGCCGATCCGGCGAACACCAACCTCAAAGATGTCGGGGTCCCGCCGGAACCAGACGGCAGCACCACCGCCGTTGTGCTGGATGTCGTGAGCACTCAGGGGCCGTTCCAGATGACTCTGGATCCGGTTGCAGCGCCGTGTGCCACGAATGCCATGAAGTATCTCGCCGAGAGCGGTTTCTATAACAACTCGCCATGCCACCGCCTAGTCAACAGCGAGGTCTTCGGAGTTCTGCAGTGCGGAGACCCGACCGGTAGCGGATCGGGTGGGCCGACCTTCAGCTACGTCTCGGAGCCGGAGAGCGTGGCCGGCCTGGCTCCGGCACCCGACGGTGCCAGCGCGATCTACCCCAAGGGCAGCGTCGCGATGGCGCAGGGCGGTGACCCTCCGACGATCGGCAGCCAGTTCTTCATCTGCTTCCAGGACACCCAGCTACCCCCTGACTACACCTTGGTCGGGACAATCACCTCGGGATTGGAGGTCATCGAAGCGGTCGCCGCCGGCGGCAACGACGGCTCGTTCGAGCCGAGTCCCGGTGGCGGAGCGCCGGTGCTGCCCATCTCGTTGACCACGGTCACCGTCGGCGCACCGGTCGCCTGATCTGCCTGTGCCGAGGAGCTCGCGGCGCGGTCAGGCGGTGACGCGATAGACGTCATAGACGCCGTCGACGCCGCGGACGGTACGCAGTAGGTGTCCGAGGTGCTTCGGGTCCCCGAGCTCAAAGGTGAAGCGGCTCACCGCGACCCGGTCCCGTGTTGTCTGGACCGAGGCGGACAGGATGTTCACGCTCTCGTCGGACAGCGCCCGGGTGATGTCGGAGAGAAGGCGGTGCCGGTCGAGAGCCTCCACCTGGATCGCGACGAGGAAGATCGCGCTCGTCTGCGGTGCCCACTCGACCTCGACGAGACGTTCGGATCGGGTTTTCAGATCGGCGGCGTTCGTACAGTCCCGTCGGTGCACTGACACCGGGCCGCCGCGGGTGAGGAATCCGAGGATGTCGTCACCGGGTACCGGTGTGCAGCAGCGGGCCAACTTGACCCACACGTCGGTGACACCGCGTACGACCACACCGGTCTCGCCGGAGGTCGTGCGGCGGATGGGGCGGGTCGGCGTGGTGGCCTCGGCGAGATCCTCGACGGTGCCCTCGGTGCCCCCCATGCCCGCGACCAGTTTGTCGATCACCGACTGGGCCGAGACGTTGCGTTCCCCCACGGCGGCATACAGCGCGCTGACGTCTGCGTAGTGCAGTTCCTTGGCCAGGGTGGACAGCGACTCGCCCCCCAGTAGCCGCTGCAACGGCAGCCCACGCTTGCGCATGGCCGCGGTCAGGGCATCCTTGCCGGCCTCGATCGCCTCCTCGCGGCGCTCGTGGGCGAACCACTGCCGAATCTTGGTACGAGCCCGCGAGGAGCCGACGAAACCGAGCCAATCCTGAGATGGGCCCGCCGTCTCCGATTTCGAGGTGAAGACCTCGACGGTGTCGCCGTTGGACAGTTGACTCTCCAGCGAGACGAGGCTGCCGTTGACCCGGGCGCCCACACAGCGGTGCCCCACCTCGGTATGAACGGCGTAGGCGAAGTCCACTGGCGTGCCGCCCTCCGGGAGGCTGATGACATCGCCCTTGGGCGTGAAGACAAAGACCTCTCGGGGTCCAAGTTCGAAGCGCAGGGACTCGAGGAACTCGCCGGGCTCCTGGTTCTCGCGCTGCCAGTCCAGCAGTTGGCGCAGCCAGAGCATCTCGTCATTGCTTTTGGCCGGCGCCCCGCCCTTGGTCTCCTTGTACTTCCAGTGCGCGGCGATGCCGTACTCCGCGGTCCGGTGCATGTCGCGGGTACGGATCTGCAACTCCACCGGCTTTCCCTGCGGACCGATCACGGTGGTGTGCAGGCTCTGATAGAGATTGAACTTCGGCATCGCGACGAAGTCCTTGAATCGGCCGGGTACGGGTTGCCAGTACGCATGGATGACACCTAGCGCTGCATAGCAGTCCCGGACGGAGTCCACTACGATGCGGATTCCGACGAGGTCCCAGATATCGGTGAAATCCCGCCCGCGCACGATCATCTTCTGGTAAATGGAGTAGTAGTGCTTGGGCCGACCGGTGACCGTCGCGGTGATGTTCGTCGACTTCAGCTGCCCGCGTACGGCCGCCGACACATCAGCCAAATAGGTGTCCCTCGAAGGCGCCCGATCGGCAACCAGCCGAACGATCTCGTCGTAGCGTTTCGGATAGAGCGTGGCGAAGGCCAGATCCTCCAACTCCCATTTGATCGTGTTCATCCCGAGTCGGTGGGCCAGCGGGGCGAGGATCTCGAGGGTCTCCCGGGCGATCCGCTCCTGCTTGTGCGGGGGAAGGAACCGCAGGGTGCGCATGTTGTGCAGTCGGTCGGCGAGCTTGATCACAAGCACGCGTGGGTCGCGGGACATCGCGATGATCATCTTGCGAATGGTCTCGGCCTGGGCCGCGTCCCCCATCTTCACCTTGTCGATCTTGGTGACGCCGTCGACCAGGCGGGCCACGTCCTCACCGAAGTCCCGCGCCAGATCGCTGAGTTCATAGCCGGTGTCCTCGATGGTGTCGTGCAGCAGCGCGGCGATCAGCGTCGTCGTGTCCATCCCCAACTCGGCCAGAATCGTCGCGACCGCGAGCGGGTGGGTGATGTAGTCATCACCACTCTTGCGCTTCTGTCCCATGTGCAGGTGCTCGGCGGCGTCGTAGGCGCGCTGCAGCTCGCGGAGATCGGCCTTCGCGTGGGCTTGGCGATGGCTGGCCACCAACGGCTCGAGCACCGGCTTGACGCCTGGAGCACCGCCCCCGGCGATGATCCGGCGAGCGAGCCGACTTCGGACGCTGCGCTTGCCGGTTACCGGCGATTCCGCTGTCCTCGGCTCGTCCGTGGTCGCGGACTCGTCAGCGGTGTCCGGCTCGGGCGAAAGAGTTGCCTCGGTGGCGGACACGCTCAACTCTGACCCCAGCCAAGGCGGTCCGGGCTTCGCCTGGCCGCCAGGCGGGACGACGTCGCTGCTCACGGCCCTCCCTCGTTCACGCCCGGGCGCCCCGTGGCCCTGGGTAGGACGACCTTTCTACTACTGTAGACGCAACTCGAGCCTGCGGCGGGACGCAACCCCCAGGTCAAGTGCCACCCCTGTCCTGGCCGTCACTTGGCGCGCTTGGCCGACCCCCCGCGCGTACGGGCTGGCTTGGCAGCAGGCGCAGGCGCCGTCGGGGCCGGAGTGCTCCGAGTGCTGCGGGGCCGGGTTCGACGCGCCGAGGCCACCAGCGTGCCACCACCACTGGTCCCTACGACGGTGTCGTCGTCATCCGAATCGTCCAGATCGAGCGTCTCGTCCTCGATAGATTCCTCGCTTCGATCAGCGCCTGCGGTCTCGGTGACGGAAGCCCTGCGCCCGCGATCAGCCTTGGCTGCCGCTGCGGGCGCCACGGACGCACGGCCGGACCTGCGCTTGTCAGCCACATCCTCCTCCGTTGCGCTGCCCGCGCGCCTGGCGTTCAGCCGCTTGGCCAGCTTCTGATACTCGGGTTCGCGCTCCTTGAGGTCACACAGGACCGGAGCGGCCAAGAAGATCGACGAATACACACCGGCCAGCATGCCGACGAAGAGCACGAGAGCGAGGTCCTGCAGGGTCCCCTCGCCGATCAGGAACACTCCGGCGTAGAGCAGACCCAGGACGGGCAGCAGCGCGAAGATGGACGTGTTTATCGAGCGCATCAGCACCTGGTTGATGGCGAGGTTTGCCGACTCGGAGTAGGTCCGGCGCTGACTGGCCACCAATCCCTTGGCGTTCTCGTCGATCTTGTCGAACACGACGACGGTGTCGTAGAGCGAGAAACCCAGAATGGTGAGCAGCCCGATGACCGAAGCCGGGGTGACCTCGAACCCGACCAGTGAATAGATTCCCGCTGTGATCACGAGGTCGTGGAACAACGCAACCATCGCCCCCACCGCCATCTTCCACTGAAACCGGACGATCAGGAACGCAAGCACCAGCACCAGGAAGACGAGCAGTCCCTGCAGGGCCTTGCTCGTCACGTCGCGACCCCAACTCGCGCTCGTCGTGGTGTTGGTGACATCGGCGGCATCCACCTCGACCGCCTCGGCAATGGCCGCGGAGACCTCGCCGGATTGCTCTTCACTGAGGTCTGCGGTGATGACCACGAGCTGGTTGTCACCGACTGCTTGCGCGCTGGTCACGACCGCACCCGCGTCCTCAACCGCCTGAGTGACCTCCTCCAGTTGGCTGACCGCTCCTGGGCTGCGGAAGCGCTCTCCGCCAGCGAACTCCACGCCGAGGTTGAACCCCCTGAAGATCATCGAGCCCAGGCAGATCAAGATCAGTGCTGCGGAGACCGCGTACCAGACCTTGCGCCTGCCGATGAAGTCGTACCCGATCTCACCGAGATAGAGCCGGACCGGCCACGGTTTACGCTGCGCCGCTGGTTGTTCGGCGCTCTCGTCCGCGCCCGTCGACTCACTGGGGACCTTCGTCGGCGCGACCTTCGCTGCTGGAGTCTTGGCCGTAGCCTTCGTAGCTGAGGGCGTTCGGCGGGGCGTGCGCGGCCCGGCGGCCTTGCGCCCGGTGCTGCTTGAGCCGGACTTCGTGGCCATCAGCTGCCACCCGCTTTCGTGGAGGTACGTCGGGCGGCGGGAGTCCGGCGCCCGCCGGTGCGCAGTCCGATCGCAGCTGTGGAACCCCCGCCTGCTGCAACGGTTGCCGGTCTAGCCGGTCCGACCTGTAGCCGGCCCAGTCCAGACACCCGGGGGGACGAGAACGCCGCGTTGCGCGACAGCAGGGCCACCAGCGGGTGGGTGAACAAGAAGACGACCACAAGATCGAGCACAGTGGACAGCCCCAGGGTGAAGGCGAATCCCTTCACCCCGCCGATCGCCAGTACGTACAGCGTCGCTGCGGCGAGAAAGCTGACGGCATCGGCGGAGAGAATCGTCCGGCGCGAGCTTACCCAGGCCCGCGGCACAGCCGCCCGCATCGAACGACCGTCTCGCACCTCGTCCTTGAGTCTCTCGAAGAAGATGATGAAGGAGTCCGCCGTGATACCGATGGCGACGATAAAGCCCGCGATGCCGGCCAGACTCAACGTGAACCCGATCTGGCGACCGAGGATGACCAAACAGGCGTAGACGATGACCGCGGAAAGAAGCAGGCTGGCGATCGTCACGAGCCCGAGCAGACGGTAGTAGAACATCGCGTAGATGAAGACCAGCAGGATGCCGATGCCCCCGGCGATCAGGCCGGCGCGGAGCTGATCGGCTGCCAGCAGACCTGAGACGGTCTCGGCAGTGGATTGGGTGAAGGTCAGCGGCAACGCCCCGTACTTGAGTGAGTTGGCCAGACTGGTCGCAGTTTCCTGGGTGAAGGACCCGCTGATCGTCGTGGTCCCGCTGATGGCACCGCGAATCACCGGAGCGGAGATCACCCTGCCGTCCAGGGTGAAGGCAACGTTCTTGCCGACATTGGCACTGGTGTATTCGGCCCAGGTTGCCTGCGCGTTGGCCTTGAAGTCGAGTTGCACCACCCAACCCTGCGTGCCGCTCGGGTCGAGACCGGCGCTGGCCGCATCGACCTCGGTGCCGAGAATGATGCTCGGGCCCAGGAGGTACTTCTGCGTCCCGTCGGTCGAACACGCCGCAACGTGGTCCTCCGGGCGATCGGCCGCGGCTTGGGCAGGATCGACCTCGGTCGAGCAGGTCTGCAATGCGGCGAATTCGGCCTGCGCCTCCTCCAGCGTGACCGGTGGCCGATCCGGGTCCGGAGCGTCGGCTGATCCGCTGGAGTGCGACTCATCACCGGTCGTCGCGGCGTGGTCGGGGTTCGCCTCGGGGTCGGTGGTCGCGGCGGGGTCGGTGGTCGCCGCGGGCTCGGTCGTGGCCGCCGGGTCACCGCTGGCCGCCGGGTCACCGCTGGCCGAAGGATCGCTGGCCGCTGGGTCACCGCTGGCCGAAGGATCGCTGGATTCCTCGGGCGCCACCGGGGTTACTGGTTGCGGCGCCTCCACAACCGGGCGGAAGAGCAGTTCGGCGGTCGTACCCAGGGACCGGGCCTGTTCACCCTCGTCACCGGGCACGGAAATGACGATGTTGGAATCGCCCTCGATAACCACCTCTGCCTCAGCGACACCCAGGCCGTTCACCCGACGCTCGATGATCTGCCGCGCCGTCTCCAGCTCGTCGGCCGAGGGGGCTCCACCGTCGCGGGTCTGCGCGGTGAGTGTCACGGTCGTGCCGCCCCGCAGGTCGAGTCCCAACCGTGGGGTCGGTGAGTCGCCGGTGAAGAAGACGAGCGCGTAGAGCGCCGCGATGATCAGCAGGAGGGCGATGAAGTACCCCCGCATCTGCATCTGCGCACGTGCCACTGCTGATATCCCTTCCTGATCTCAGATCAGAACCTCGGAACGCCGGAGCTCACCGAGAACCGCCTCGGACTGCTCAGCGCGGATCTGACTGCTGTTTGCGCGAATTTGAGACCTAGGCTGACGGGTCGTCGTGGGCCAACGGCTTGGCCGGTCTCGCGGTCGGCGTGTCGGCCCGGTCGGCGTCGATGGCGCCAGCGGTCTCGTCACTCACGTCCTCGTCGTCGGCGTCCACATCGTCCAATTGGCTGTCGGCCGTGCGCACCTCGAGAACAGCCGCGCGGGCGAACCTGGCGACCACCCCGGGTGCGATCTCGACGTCCACCGTGGCGTCATCCATGCCTGCGACATCGCCGTAGAGCCCGCACGTGAGCATGATCGGCGAGCCGACTTGGAGCGCGGCCTGCAGCTCGGCCTGCCGTGCCTGGATCTTCTTGCGCTGCCGGGTCTGCATATAGATGATCACGCCGAATAGCGCGAGGAACGGAAGGAACAGCACTAGATCGCCCACAGGGTCGGATTCGCCTCTTTCTCACTGGTTCGGGTCTGCATGGTCTGGAGTCTGCATGCTCTTGGGGCTGCATGGTCCGCGCGCCGTCGAGGAGGACCTCGGCGAGGAAAGACGTGCCCAGGTGACGAGCAGCACATCAACCGGACCCGCTGCATTCTAGGCGTCGAACAGGGACGGCGCCGCAGACGGGGGCGCAGAGCCGGCCTGGGCTGCTGCAGCCGCCCCCCTGGGTGGCGTGATCCCGAGGTGTTCCCAGGCCGCCCGGGTCGCGACCCGACCCCGCGGCGTCCGGATCAGCAGACCGGCTCGGACGAGGAACGGTTCGCAAACCTCCTCCACCGTCTGAGCCTCCTCCCCCACCGCCACCGCCAGCGTCGCGATCCCCACCGGTCCCCCGTCGAAGCGCTGCACGAGGGCTCGCAACACCGCCTGGTCGAGTCGGTCAAGACCGAGATCGTCGACGTCGAAGAGCGCCAGTCCGTCTCGGGCGATCGCGAGGTCGACGATTCCGTCGGCTCGCACCTCGGCGAAATCGCGGACCCGGCGCAGCAGTCGATTTGCGATCCTGGGGGTACCCCGAGAACGTCCGGCGATCTCGATCGCCCCATCAGACTGCAGCTCAACTCCGAGCAGCCGCGCGCTGCGCTGGAGCACGGCCACGAGTTCCGGCGGATCGTAGAACTCCATGTGCCCGACGAAGCCGAACCGGTCGCGCAACGGCCCGGTGAGCAGTCCGGCCCGAGTTGTCGCGCCCACCAGCGTGAAGGGCGCAACCGCGAGCGGAATTGCGGTGGCGCCGGGTCCCTTGCCCACCACCACGTCGACCCGGAAATCCTCCATCGCAACGTAAAGCAGTTCCTCGGCCGGACGTGCGATCCGATGGATCTCGTCGATGAAGACGATGTCGCCCGCCCCCAGGTTCGTCAGCAGCGCGGCGAGGTCCCCAGCGCGCTCGATCGCAGGCCCGCTGGTCACCCGCAGAACCGCACCAAGTTCGGCGGCGATGATCATCGCCAAGCTGGTCTTGCCCAGGCCTGGCGGCCCGGAGAGCAGGACGTGGTCGGGTGGCCGGGATCGACGCCGTGCGCTTTCCAGCAGCAGGTCTAGTTGGCCGCGGACCTTGGCCTGGCCGATGAACTCCTCGAGTCGCCGTGGCCGCAGCGAGGTTTCGATGTCGCGGTCTTCGGCTGCGGCGTACGGAGATACCGGCGCGTCCGAGGAACTTTCTCCGGAGAAAGTGCGGTCTGCGTCGTCGCTGAGGTGACTTTCTCCGGAGAATGTGCGGTCTGGATCGCTCACAGGCGGTCCAGGCTGGACAGGGCCTGCCGTAGCAGGACGCCGACTTCGACGCTTTCGCCGCGTTCGATCCGGTCCTCGGCTTCGGGGGTCACCGCTTGTAGAGCTGCCTCGGCCTCACGCGGATTCCAGCCCAATCCCAGCAGTGCCTGCAGCAAAGACCGGCGCCAGCCGGGCTCACCCAGCGGCGCAGCCGAGCCATCCGGAGCAGGGCCCGACCCCGCCTCCGGTCCGGCACCGAGCCGATCCTTGAGGTCGATGAGCAAGCGTTCGGCGCCCTTCTTACCGATTCCGGGCACCTGCGTCAGCGCCGCGACATCACTGCTGGCCACGGCCCGACGGATCGCGGCCGGCCGGTGAATCGCCAGGACCGCCTGGGCCAGTCGCGGCCCGACACCGCTGGCCGTCTGCAGCAGTTCGAACAGGCCCCGCTCGTCATCGTCGACGAATCCGTACAGCGTCAGGGAATCCTCGCGGACCACCAGACTCGTGGCCAGCCGGGCGGGAGTACCGGTCCGCAGGGTGGCCAGAGTGCTCGGCGTACAGGAGACCGCCAGGCCCACCCCTCCGACATCAACGACCGCCTGGTCCGGGCTGACGGCACTGACCACGCCGCTGAGGTGCGCGATCACCGGGCCGCGCCCCAGGCGCCGGCCGGCAGTACACCCAGCACGGAGCTGCTGGCCAGTGCCCGCCGGTGCAGCGCGGCTCCGCGCCAGGCATGGCAGATCGCCAGTGCAAGCGCGTCTGCCACATCGGCTGGACGCGGAGGCGCGGGTAGCGCGAGCAGGCGGGTGACCATGGCTGTGACCTGCGCCTTGTCGGCGTTTCCCGATCCGGTGACCGCGGCCTTGACCTCGCTGGGCGTGTACATGGCGACCGGAATCGCGGCCCGGGTGGCCGCCAGGATTGCTACCCCGGCGGCCTGACCGGTGGCCATCACCGTGCGTACGTTGTGCTGGCTGAAGACTCGCTCGACCGCAAGCACCTCGGGCAGATGAGTCGTGAGCAGGACGGTGATCGCGTCGGACAATTCGAGCAACCGCTCCCCCAGCTCGGCGCCGGGCGGGGTTCGGAGCACCCCGAAACTGATCGCCCTCGGCGGCCGGCCCGGTGATCCGTCGAGAACGGCGAAGCCGCATCTGGTCAGGCCGGGGTCGATGCCGACAACACGCATGGAAGCCCTCCCTGCCCGGTTCCGAACACGTGTTCGACAGGCTAGCCGCGGATGCCGACCGTGCCGCGATGACACGCCAGGCGCAGCTTCGATCACCCCAGCCAGAGGCAGAACGGGTGCCCGACCGGGTCGAGGCACACGCGGACGTCGTCCTGCGGCTGATAGTCGGTGACCGTCGCACCGCACGCCGTGGCGTGCGCTACGGCGCTGTCGAGGTCATCCACGCGGATCTCCAGATGGATCATCATCTGCTGATCGCCAGGACCGGCGGGCCACGCCGGCCGGACGTAGGAGGACTCGGTCTGGAACGACAGAGTTACCCCGCCGTCAGGATTCTTCAGCACCACCCAGTCGGGCTCTTCGGCTCTGATCTCCCAGCCCAGCAGTTCGGCGTAGAAACGGGCCAGCGCGCCAGGATCGGGGGCGCCGATGTTGATCGTCGTCAGCTCGAGCACCGGAGTCTGGCCCCTCATCCGACCGAGGCCAATACCTCGTCGCTGACATCGAAGTTCGCGTAGACGTTCTGCACGTCGTCGCAGTCCTCCAGGGCGTCGATCAGCCGGAAGACCTTGGGGGCGGCGTCCTCGTCGAGCTCGATCTGCACGCTGGGCAGGAAGGACGCCTCGGCTGAGTCGTAATCGATTCCTGCTGCGACGAGCGCGGACCGTACGGCGACGAGGTCGGTGGGTTCGCTGACCACCTCGAAGGAGTTCCCGAGGTCGTTGACCTCCTCGGCACCGGCGTCGAGTACAGCGAATAATATGTCGTCCTCGGCAGTTGCTTTTCCCGCCGCACCCTCCTTGGGCACGAGCACGACGCCCTTGCGGTTGAACAGGTAGGCCACCGAGCCGGGATCGGCCATCGAGCCACCGTTGCGGGTCATCGCCGTACGAACATCCGAGGCCGCCCGATTGCGGTTGTCGGTGAGGCACTCGATGAGGACCGCGACCCCGCTGGGGCCGTACCCCTCGTAGGTGATCGTCTGCCAGTCCGAGCCACCGTCCTCGGTGCCCGCGCCGCGCTTGACCGCTCGGTCGATGTTCTCGTTGGGTACCGAGGACTTCTTGGCCTTCTGCACCGCGTCGTAGAGGGTCGGGTTCCCGGCGAGGTCGGCACCGCCGGTACGGGCGGCGACCTCGACGTTCTTGATCATCTTCGCGAAGAGCTTTCCGCGCCTGGCGTCGATAGCCGCCTTCTTGTGTTTCGTCGTGGCCCACTTCGAGTGGCCGCTCATGATCGCTCCTCGCTGTTCAACCCGCGGACCATGTCCACGAAGAAACTGTGGATCCGGCCGTCATCAGTCAACTCGGGATGGAAGCTCGTCGCCAGAAGCGCGCCCTGCCGGACGGCGACCACTCTACCGTCGGCACGTCCACCGCTGACCCGGCCGAGTACCTCGACGTCGGGTCCGGCCTGCTCGACCCACGGCGCCCGAATGAACACCGCGGCGAACGATTTCTGGCCGACGACCGGGATGGGTACCTCGTTCTCGAAGGACTCGACCTGACGCCCGAACGCATTGCGTCGCACCGTGACATCCATTCCGCCGATGGTGTCCTGATCCGCAGAGGCGTCCAGGATTCGATCGGCGAGTAGGATCATCCCGGCGCACGAGCCGTATACCGGCAGGCCCGATCGGATGCGCTCACGGAGCGGTCGCATCAGCCCGAAGATGTTGAGCAGTTTCGCGATCGTGGTGGACTCCCCACCGGGGAGGATGAGGCCGTCCACCGTGTCCAGTTCTGACGCGCGGCGGACCTCGACAGCGCCGGCACCGCAGGCCTCGACCCGGCGCAGGTGCTCGCGTGCGTCCCCCTGAAGTGCGAGGACGCCGATGTGCGGCGGCATCACCAGCCGCGCGTGGCGTACCGCTCGCTGTCGGGCAGCTCAGAGACGTTGATCCCGACCATGGCCTCGCCCAGGCCCCGCGAGACCTTGGCGATCACATCCGGGTCGTCGTGGAACGTGGTGGCCGCGACGATGGCGGCTGCACGCTGCGCCGGGTTGCCGGCCTTGAAGATCCCCGAACCGACGAAGACTCCCTCGGCGCCGAGTTGCATCATCATCGCAGCATCCGCGGGGGTGGCGATGCCGCCGGCGGTGAACAACACCACGGGCAGCTTGCCGGCTTGTGCGACTTCGGTAACGAGGTCGTACGGAGCCCTGAGTTCCTTTGCCGCACTGGACAACTCATCGGTGTCCATCGTGGACAGCTTGCGTACCTCGCCGCGAATCGAGCGCATGTGCCGGGTGGCCTCGACGACGTTGCCAGTGCCGGCCTCGCCCTTGGAGCGGATCATGGCAGCACCTTCGGCGATCCGCCGCAGCGCCTCACCGAGATTGGTGGCCCCGCACACAAAGGGCACGGTGAATGACCACTTGTCGATGTGATGCGCCTCGTCGGCCGGGGTGAGCACCTCGGATTCGTCGATGTAGTCGACGCCAAGGCTCTGCAGCACGCGCGCCTCGACGAAATGTCCGATTCGGGCCTTGGCCATCACCGGAATCGTGACCGCGGCAACGATCGCGTCGATCATGTCCGGATCGCTCATCCGGGCCACGCCGCCCTGCGCACGGATGTCTGCCGGCACTCGCTCGAGGGCCATCACCGCCACAGCACCGGCGTCCTCGGCGATCTTCGCCTGGTCGGCGGTCACCACGTCCATGATCACGCCGCCCTTGAGCATCTCGGCCATCCCGCGCTTCACGCGCGACGTGCCGGTGACGGAGCGGTCGGTGGACTTGGACACGAAAACCTCATGATCTCGTACGGCTGGGTAATCCTCAGTCTACGACCTGTCGCCAACCCAGCCCGGACAGCTCAACGTGGATAGGCATGCCGGAACTGGATGCTGATCCGCTGGCCGGACGCCGCCACCTTGGGGACGGCGTGGTCCCAGGTCCGCTGACAGGAACCGCCCATGACGAGAAGGTCTCCGGGCCCAGGCAGATAGGTCACCGATCTTCCGCCGCCCTTGGGTCGCAGCTTGAACGGGCGCGGGGCGCCGAGGGAGACCAGTGCCACGGTCGCCTCGGGTAGCTCGCGGGCGATCCGATCCCCGTGCCAGGCCACGCTGTCGGAACCGTCGCGGTAGAGGTTCACCCCTACTTGGGTGAAGTCGACGCCATAGCGAGCACTCAGCTCACCCGCCATTCCCGCGAGAACGGCGGGTGGCGCTGCTTGGTCAGCATCGGCATCCAGGCGCCAGCGGTGGGTCAACCGTGGCTCGACGACCTTGCGCTCGTACATCCATCGGGAATGTTGCCCCCAAGGCGTGCCGGCCAGCAGTGTGGCGAACACTTCATCGGCACCGCCCAGCCAGCCGGGTTGATGGTCGACCCATGCGCCGTCTGCGAGATGGCGGCGCGCACATCCGCCGAATGCGGCGTCGTAGGTGATCTCACCGGTGTCGAAGAGCGAGCCCTGCCATGCCAGGTCCGGCCCACTTGCCATGCCATCGAGAGTAGAACGGGCATCTGACACCGGCCAGCGACGTGAGGACGGATCACGGCGCGCCCACGAGTGCGGGGAAGGCCCGCTTGAGGGGATGCTCGAGTGGATAGGGCGCGGTCGCACCATACGTACGGCCCCTGGGTGATCCTCAGCGCACGTGGGGTGTGTCGGCCAGCTTCGTCGGGCGATCATCGATGTCGAAATGCGCCGGAAGCGGCCGGCGGGCTGCCAGTCGGAAGAGCCGGGACAGACCCTGTCCGCGCAGTTGGCGATCGTCCCGTACGGCGTCGTTGTAGAACCGCCTAGCCAACACGACCCGTTCGGTCGTTGACCTCAGGTCGAGGATGAGAGTTCCGGGAAGGCTGCCCAGCCCCGGCACCACCGCTCGCAGCAGGTGGCCCAGGTTGTTCTCAGCTTCTTCCCTAGTGGCATAGTCCGCGTTCAGGGCGTCCCGTGCCGCACACCGGAGATCCTCGGCACGCTCGCCCAAGATCTCTGGGTGCTCGTCGGCGATCGCCTGCGCGACCGCTGCCCGGCGGACCAGTTGAGCATCCAGCGCGGATCTGGCCGCCGCGACCCGCTCGTCGAGACGGTCCAGCCGCGAGACCGTCGAGGCGATCCAGACGAGCAGTACCGCGAGCAGTCCGAGGACGACCAGCAGGATCGCTTCACTGGTCACGGCCGTCGAGCGTAGCCGTGCGCGCCTCGGCCGCTCGGCGCGGACCCAGAAGACTGTGAGACGCCACCTGGGTTGTGCGACAGTGCTCAGTGTGACAGTGCTCAATGCTGCGGCGCGTGAGCTCATCGAGTCAGGCGCGCTCGCCCACTTCGTCACCGTCGACGAGGACGGGTCTGCCCAGGTCTCGATCATCTGGGTGGGTCTGGACGGTGATGAACTCGTGGCCGCCCATCTGGACGGCCGGCAGCGCAAACTTCGCAACATGCGTCGCGATCCACGCGTCGTCCTGTCCCTGGAAGCCAAGACGACGAACGAGATCGGGATGCGGCACTACTGCGTGGTCCATGGGGTGGCCCGGATCACCGAGGGCGGAGCGCCTGAGTTGCTCCAGCGACTGGCTCAGACATATGTCGGGCCGGGAACCGTCTTTCCGCCCTTTTCCGATCCCCCTGCGGGCTACGTCACGCGCATCATGCCCACGAGGGTCAGTGGCGCCGGGCCCTGGGCGGATTGAGACCGCCCAGGGCATAGGCGTCGTAGACGGCCCTCACGGACCCCCGGTGTACTTGAAGATGAACAGGCCGTAGTCGATGTCACTGGCGGCTACGTACTCGGTGTTGTTGTCGCTGAACACCTGCACGCCCCAGATGTTGCTCCCGCGGCGGTCGATGAAACTGCCCACCTCGACGAGTTCGTTGTTCTGGATCTGCAGCACTCGGAAGCCGCCGGCGTAGTAGGACAGGTAG
>JBPCPI010000018.1:0-30563 GCA_050999295.1 Geodermatophilaceae bacterium
TCATGGGATTGCTCGAACCCGCCGTCACCGGCGTCCAAGTCGGCTCCCCCCTCGAGGACTCCACCGAGATGGGCCCGTTGATCGGTGCCGGCCAGCGGGAGTCGGTTGTCTCCTACGTCGAGGGCGATGGAGTCGAGGTGGCGGTGCGCGGCTCGACACCGCAGGGGCGTGGCTGGTTCTACCCGCCGACCGTTGTCCTCCCCCGGGGAACGAGTGATCGGGTGTGGACCGAGGAGGTGTTCGGTCCCGTCGTCGCCGTGCTCCCCTTCGAGGACGAGGCGCAGGCGATCGAGATGGCCAACGACAGCTCGTACGGGCTGTCCGGATCGATCTGGACGCGCGACGTCGGACGGGCGATGCGTGTGGCCCGCGGCGTCGAGGCGGGCAACCTCTCGGTGAACTCGCATTCGTCGGTGCGCTATTCCACGCCGTTCGGCGGCTACAAGGCCTCCGGCATCGGCCGCGAACTCGGACCGGACGCTCTGGACAACATGACCGAGGTCAAGAACGTCTATCTCGCAACCGGGGAGGCCTAGATGGCTCAGGGCCGGCTGGACGGCCGTACCGCGGTCATAACCGGAGGGTGCAGCGGCATCGGGCTGGCGACGGCGCGACGGTTCGCCACCGAGGGAGCACGTGTCGTGATCGGCGACCTGGACGAGATGTCCGGCGCTCGAGTCGCCGCAGAACTCGACGGACACTTCGTCGCCTGTGACGTGACCGACCCCGAGCAGGTGGATGACCTGTTCGCGGTCACCAACAACGAGTATGGCAGCGTGGACGTGGCCTTCAACAACGCTGGCATCTCCCCGCCCGAGGACGACTCCATCCTGACCACAGACCTGGCGGCCTGGCGCCGCGTGCAGGAGGTCAACCTGACCAGCGTCTATCTCTGCTGCAAGGCAGCAATCCCCTACATGGTGGAGCAGGGGAAGGGCTCGATCATCAATACCGCGTCGTTCGTGGCGGTCATGGGCGCGGCGACGTCGCAGATCTCCTATACCGCCAGCAAGGGTGGGGTGCTGGCGATGTCGCGGGAACTCGGCGTGCAATTCGCCCGCGAGGGCGTACGGGTCAACGCCCTGTGCCCGGGCCCCGTCAACACCCCCCTTCTGCAGGAACTGTTCGCCAGCGATCCGGCCCGTGCGGCGCGGCGCCTCGTGCACATCCCGATGGGCCGCTTCGCCGAACCGGACGAGATCGCCTCCGCCGCACTGTTTCTGGCCAGCGACGACTCCAGTTTCATGACCGCTTCGACGTTCCTGGTTGACGGCGGAATCAGTGGCGCCTACGTCACCCCGGTCTAGCGGCTGCGATGAGCGGCCAGGCGTGAACCCCGGGACGGCAAGGATGACTCCCCCTCTCATCGGGCTCAGCAGCTATGTCGGTCCGGCTTCCTGGCGCAGCTGGCGAGACGTATCGGCCGCGCTGGTCCCGCATGCCTATGTCGACCACGTGCTCGCGGCCGGAGGCATCCCGGTGATCGTGCCGCCGGCAGCTACCTCTACTCCCGAGATGCTCGGGGCGCTCACCGAGCGTCTCGACGGGCTGATCCTCGTCGGCGGCACCGACCTCGATCCCGCCGGATACGGCCAGGCCAGACATCCGTTGACCCAACTGCCCGCGCCGGAGCGCGACGCAGCTGAGAGCGCACTCCTCGAGGCCATGCGGGCCCGGCGTCGCCCGGTGCTCGGTATCTGCCGCGGCAGCCAGGTCATGGCGGTCGCTGCGGGTGGACAGCTGATCCAGCACCTTCCTGACGCCCTCGGACACGAGGGACACTCACCAGAACCGGGTGTCTACGGCGAACACGATGTTTCGATCTCGCCGGACACTCGGCTGCACTCGATCCTGGGTCCGGCCTCCAGGGTCTCGAGCTATCACCACCAGGGGCTGGCCGCCTACCCCGGCTACCTCGCAACGGCATGGGCACCAGACGGCACGGTGGAGGCCATCGAGGACCCTGACCTGCCGTTCTGCATCGGCGTGCTCTGGCACCCGGAAGTGGGAGCCGATCCGCGACTGTTCGAAGCCCTGGTGCGCGCCGCCACACGGCAGCGCGGCCCGGCCGGGTTCGTGGGTAAACCGCTGATGCGCCAGGTCGACTGACCGCTGTGCAGATGCTGGCGGGGACTGAGAGCTGCAGACGGTTCAGTCAGAGCGGAGCAGGAAAAGCGCGACTGTTGACATGGCTGAGAGCATGCGGAACTGAATGCATGGATGTCAGGGGTGCGGGTACTCAGCGGGACCGATCAGCATCGGTTACTGCTGGGGGCTGCCATGGCCCCGTGAGACTGCGGAGCCGCGGTCCTGGGCAGTCCGGGCGAGTACGTGGACTACGCCGCGTCCAAGGGGAGCCCTGGACACCATGACTGTGGGGCTCGCTCGCGAAGTGGCCGATGAGGGGATCCGCGTCAACGCAGTGCGCCCGGGATTGATCGAGACTGACATCCACGCCTCGGGCGGGGAACCGGGCCGAGTCGAGCGCATGGCGAGCGCTGTGCCGATGGGTCGCGGCGGCCGCGCTGACGAGGTCGCACCGGCGATCGCCTGGCTTCTGTCGGCTGAGGCGTCCTTCGTCACCGGTACCCCCCTCGACGTCAGCGGCGGCCGCTGAGTTCAAAGTGGCCCTGCGCGAGTCCTGCGGCGAGCCGGTGCGCGAGCGGAGTCTCAACAATCGAAGGCGGCCGCACGAAGTTGAGCAAACTCGCTGGCCAACGCATCGAGTTGGTAATGCGCGTTCAGGCCACTGGGGTTGGGTAGTACCCAGAGCCCGGCACCGGCGAGCCGCTCGGCCTGGCGACCGATGGCGGCGCCCGGACGTTGGAACCCGATCCGGTACGCGGTCACGCCCAGCACCGCCACCCAGGCGGGTCCATGTTCGGCCACGAGCCGAGTCAGTCGCTGCGCACCGGCGAGGATCTCGTCCAGGCCGAGTTCGTCGGCCCGGGCCGTCGTGCGGGGCACGAGGTTCGTGATGCCCAACCCGTAGCACAGCAGCTCGTTCTGCTCCTCGGGTCCCATTTGCCTTGGGGTGAAGCCGGACCGGTGCAGAGCCGGCCAGAACCTGTTGCTCGGCCGGGCAAAGTGCTGGCCCAAGGCACCCGACCACAGACCCGGGTTGATGCCACAGAACAGGACGCTCAAGCCGGGGCCAATCACGTCCGGGATGGTGCGGCTCCCGGCCGCGGCCAGGTCGGCGGCGGTCGGCCGCCGTTTCATCGGCGTGCTGGCACAGTACGAAAGGTCATCCCGGCCCGCTGCAGGCGAGCCAGCAGCTGATCACCCATGGCCTGCACCGGAGTCAGTTGGCCGGCAACGTCCGGAAGGTCGGCGTCGAAGGCAAGGCTCAGCGCGGACTCGGCCAGCATCTTGGCCGTCTCGTCGTAGCCCGGATCCCCGCCGGACACCTCGGTCAGGAGTGGAGCGGCCGGGCGCAAGCCTGGACCGCTCGTTGGCTGGGGTGAATCAGGCGTTGCCGTCTCGCCGTCTGCCGTGCTGATGAAGCGCACCCGGAACCAGGACGCCTTCCGGCGCTGTTCGTCCGGGCCGTCTCCCCTGCTGCGCAACTTGAGCAGTCCAGCACGCAACGGTGGGATCTGGGCCGCGGCCAGCAGCCCACCGGCACCGACCATCGCGGCTGCGACCAGCGGTAGGCCGCCGACGTCTGCGTAGTGCCCGTACCGGAAGTCCGGCCCGTACCGGTCCAGCGCACGCGCCGAGCGCCCCACCACGATCGGGTCGATCGTCGGGAGCGGGACCGCCCAGCGATGGGTGCGGCCGGGCACCCGGTGCGGCCGCACAGGTAACGAGCCGACCCGACGTCCGGAAGGTGATCCCTCTCGGGAACGACGTTGCCGAGCGACTTCCGCGCTGTGCCGCGCGCGCACGAATGCGCGTACAGCCGAGTGGTAGGTCCCGGCGGAGAAGCTGGCATGGACACTCACGTAGCCGGCAATGGACAGCGGTACGTCGGTGGGGAGATGGCGCAGGGTGAACCACACGCCGAGATCGTGCGGGACGGAGTCGAATCCGCAGGCGTGCACGAGTCGGGATCCGTTGCGCTGCGCGGTGGCGGAATGGGCCACCCACATCCGGTCGACGAACTCGGCTTCACCGGTGATGTCGAGGTAGTCCGTTCCGGACTCGGCGCACGCGGCGACCAGCGGCTCCCCGTGACTCAGAAAAGGGCCGACGGTCGAGGCCAGGACCCGACTGGACTCGACCATCGAACGCAGAGATACCGGGTCTGCGCTGTCGGCGCGGATGACCTGCACCGCAGCTGCGTGCGTGGTCTTCGTCGACAGCCGCTCAGCGATCGTCTGGAGGCGGTTGACGTCTCGGCCCGCGATCGCCCAGCGCATGTCCCGCGGGCCGTGGCGGGCGAGATAGTCCGCGGTGAGGGAGCCGGTGAATCCGGTTGCGCCGAAGAGCACCAGATCGTAGGTGCGGCTGCCACCCTGCGCGCGGCTCACGGGACGATCTCGCCCTCGATCACCTCGGGGCCGGTATTGCGCTGCGGCGCTGCGCCTGGCCGACCGGCCGGACCGTTCAGGGGCGTACCGGGCCGCGATCGCACGCCGTCCAGGCGTCGGGAGCGGACCCGCGCGGGCCCGTACTTGCGGGTCACTCCCCCGATTACCAGCCGGCGGATCAGTGGGCGAGTCAGCGGGATCAGGCAGAGCAACCCGACGAAGTCGCTGACGAAGCCAGGAATGAAAACCAGAAGTCCGCCGAGGGCGACCAGACCTGCGTCCACTGCGGCCGCTCCAGGGGCCTTGCCCGCCCGCGAGGCCTGGCCAAGTGCACGGAGGGCCCGGATCCCCTCCCGGCCGAACAACCACAGTCCGATCGCAGAAGTGGCAAGTGCCAGCAGGATCGTCCAACCGACCCCGATCCAGCCGCCTACCAGGACGAAGACTGCGATCTCGGCAATCAAGAGCACCGCGAGAATCGGGCCTAAACGAGCGCGCATCACGAGCATCCCTTCCGGGTTGCGATTGCGCGGGCGCGTGCACCGCGACTGCGGTGCCGCACCCCCCACCAGCCCACTTGGACCAGTGCTTCTCCAACGATCGAGGCGCTCATCTTGCTCCTGCCGCGCACCCGCTCGGTGAAGAGAATGGGGACTTCGACGATCTCAAAGCCAGCTCGCCAGGTCCGCCAGGTCAGATCTACCTGGAAGCAGTAGCCGGCGCTGGAGATGTCGTCAAGATGCAGTTTGCGCAGGACGTCTGCGCGGAAAGCGCGAAATCCCGCCGTCGCGTCGTGCACCGGCAACCGGAGCATCGTTCGGGCATAACGGTTCCCGCTCCGGGAGAGCACCAACCGCCAAGCTGCCCACCCTTGTACCTCTCCCCCGTGCACGTAGCGCGACCCGATCACCAGGTCGGCGTCCGCCAGCGCGGCGAGCAGATCCGGCAATTGTTCGGGTGAGTGGGACCCGTCAGCGTCCATCTCAGTCAGCACGTCATAGCCGCGGGACAGGCCCCAGTCGAAGCCGGCCAGGTAGGCCCGCCCAAGGCCGTCCTTCTCCACCCGGTGCAGGACGTGAACCTGCTTGTCCTCGGCTGCCAGCCGATCAGCCAACTCGCCAGTGCCGTCCGGGCTGGAGTCATCGACGATCAGGATGTTGATGGCGGGATTGGCCGCGCGCGTGCGGGTCACGATCGACTCGAGATTCTCGATCTCGTCGTAGGTGGGTATGACGACTAGGACCCGATCCAGTGGGTGACTCAAGGTGAAGCCGACTCGCGCTTTGGACGCCGTAGGACGAGTGCAGAGCCCCAGGCCAGCAGTCCGGTCCCAACCAGCAGCCATTCCGGGCCCTCGCGGACGCGGCTCGCGATCGTCTCCTCCTGTCGCGCAGCCACATCGGCGACCAGCGTCTGGCTGGTGAAGAGCTCGGTCGTCTGCGCCAGCGAGCCGTCCGGCGCGATGAAGGCGCTGATCCCGACGGTGGACGCGACCACGACCGGGCGGCCGTGCTCGATCGCTCGTAGCCTCGCCATCGCCAGCTGCTGATGGGTCTCGTCGGAGAATCCGAACGTCGCGTTGTTGGTCTGTACGACGATCACACCAGCACCGGCGTCCACGATGTCTGCGGTGAGGTCGTCGTAGGCGATCTCGAAGCAGATCAGGTCCCCCAGCCGGACGCCTGCCGTGTCGAAGATGCCCACCTCGTCGCCGGAAACGAAGTCGCGGCCGACCATGTCGACCAGATCGGTGATCCGCTCCAGCAGAGCTCTGGCCGGGACGTACTCCGCGAAGGGCACCGGATGCCGCTTGGTGTAGATCTGCCCCGGCCCAGCGTCGGGATCCCAGAGCACGCCGACATTGCTGACGCTGTCGCGGCCGGGACCGTTCAGCACGGCGCCGACCAGGATGGGTACGCCGATGGCCCGCGCAGCCCGGTCGATGGCAGCCGCGGCGTCCGCGTTGCTCAACGGGTCGATGTCGGAGGAGTTCTCCGGCCAGATCACCAGATCGGGAGCGGCTTGCCGCCCTGCGGCCACCTCTGCAGCGAGGGTCAAGGTCGCCTCGACGTGGTTGTCGAGCACTGCGCGTCGCCGGGAGTTGAAGTCCAGTCCGGCTTGCGGCACATCGCCCTGCACGACGGCGATCGTCGTCGGTTGCCTCCCGCCACCGGCGAGCGATCCGTCGCCCAGCGTGAGCCAGCCGGTCGCAGCCACCAGGGGTACGGCGAGAGTGGCAATACCGCGCCGCAGCGCCTGTGCGCGGCCGACGGAAAGCACTGCCGCGGCAAGCAAGGTCCCGGTCAGCGCGACGCCGAAGCCGACCAGCGGGACACCACCGAAGGCGGCCAAGGGTGCGAACGGGCCGTCGGGCTGACTGAAACCCAGCCTTCCCCAAGGGAATCCGCCGACGAACCAGCGTCCGCGCAACGCCTCGCCGCCGGTCCACAATGCGGCCATCCACAGCGGCCAGCCCGGTAGCCGACTCACGACTGCCCACCCGGCGGCCATCAGCGCCAGGTAACCCGCCTGCCACAACGCCAGCAGTAGCCACGGCCATGCCGGGAGGTACTCCGCCGCCCAAGCCAGGTGCGGAACGAAGAAGGCAAGTCCTGACGCCAACCCCAGCCAGGCTCCGGCTCGGGCGCTCTTCCCGTACGCGGCGACCGCGAGGGCTGCGGGCCAGACAACTGCGAGTAGCCGCAGGTCGTAGGGCGGGAAGGCCAGTAGGGAACCCAGCCCGCCGAGCACGACCAGCAAGGTCGGCGTCCAGGGAGGCATGCTCGACTTCTCCGGTGCGGCGGCCGGGTTGCCGCGACCTGCCTTCGTCCGGCCTCCCGACCTGCCTCCCGCATTCCGACGTCCGGTGCCCGGTTGAGCGGCGTCCGGATCCACGGGATCGGTATCGACGGGATGGGGATCGACAGAATCAGGATCGACAGCGGCAGGGGCGCCGGTCGTGGCCGAAGTGCCCACGTCAGTCCCCTCCGCCGCCCCGAACTGCCGTCGGGGGTGAGCACACCAGCATTCCACGGATGCGGAGACAAGCTGGCCACGGGGCAAGGCGGGTGGAAGGAGTCAACGATCCGCACCACGTGCAGCGGAGGAGCACCGTCAAACTGGCGTCCCGCTGGCGGGAAAGGGTGGGAGGAAGAGGCCCGGCGGAGTCTTCGGACCGGCGTCTCGTCGCTGCTGGCTGCAACCGAGGCACCGTTGTCTACTGGCTCGCCGGACGCTCTCCTTTTCCCACCCGCTCCGGGTGACTCGCTCCTGACGGCACGCGTGACGTCCTGCCCTGGCCAGGTGCTGTACGCAGATGTTGCGTGCAGCACACGAGCCGACGTCCTCGCGCACCGTGGTGCAGGGGAAGCTCATACCCGGATTGCCCGTTGTGCGATGCCGAGCAACCTACCCTTCGCCTCGCCTGAGCTGTCAACCGGTCCGGCGCCCCCGCGTCGGCCAGGTCCGCACTTTCTGTCCCGGTCACGGCTCAGGGAACGACAACGGTCCCGGTGGCTCTGGTGATCACGATCGGCGGGTCCAGGACATCGGCTGCTGATGGCCCTCGCTCAGGGGCGGACCGACACACCACTCGCGCCTCGAACTCGATGGCTCGACTACGCCGACCGATCCGGGTGAGGGTTGCGGTGGCCTCGACGATATCGCCTGCCTGCAGAGGGGCAAGCATCTGCACGGAGTCGTATCCGGCCAACAGGGACTCATCCCCGTCGGTTCGGATCGCGAGTTCGGTCGCCACGTCGCCGAACAGGCCCAGGGTATAGGCGCCATCGACGAGGTTGCCACCGTAGTGGGCATGCGAGTAGGGCACGTAGCGGCGATGGGTGACGGTCGACCCGGACAGTTCGCCAGCCGCCGGGCGGAGCTCGATAGTTGATCCTGGCTGGGGTAGATCGGCTTCAGCGGACACGGACGGACTCCTTGTTGGCGAGGGTGTGAACGAGATAGGAAGCGACTTCTACGGGAGTCGTCCCGCGACCGAAGACCCGGTCGACACCGAGTTCATCGGCCATGAGTGGATCGAACCGCGGACCCCCGACGACGATCAACGGCCTCTCCTCGCCCATCGCTTCCCGGAAGGCCGCGGCGAGTTCGCGGGTGTTGCGCAGGTGCGCATCGCGCTGAGTAACGACCTGGGAGACCAGCACGGCATCGGCTCGGTCCTTACGGGCTTGGCTGACCAGTTCGGGGACGGTGACCTGGGCGCCGAGATTGGTCACCTTCATCTCCCGGTAGTACTCCAGGCCCTTCTCGCCCGCGAACCCCTTGACGTTGAGAATGGCGTCTATACCGACCGTGTGCGCGTCGGTCCCGATGCAGGCACCGAGCACGATCAGCTTGCGACGCAGCGTCTGCTTGATCGCCAGATTCGCCTCCTTGGCCGCCAACAGCGGGTACTCCCGCTCCCGTACTACGACCTTGTCGAGATCCACGAGATGGCCGGCCCGCCCGTACACGACGAAGAAGGTGTACGCCGACTCACCTGCGCCCAATCCCTTGGCATGCACCACCATCGCCGGATCCAGACCCATCTTGGCGGCCAGCTGCAGCGCGGCACCCTCGGCTTTGGGGCCGGTCGACATGGGCAAGGTGAACGACACCTGGACCATGCCGTCGCCGGTCGTGTCGCCATAGGGCCGGATGACGCTCGCCTGCTGCTCCCGATCCAGGCTCGTGGGGGGGTTGTGCGAAACCGCCAGGCGTTCCTGGCCCTGTCCGCGACCCGTGCCGGATGCGGTCATGACGGGTCTCCTCTGCCCAGGTCGGCCTCCATCAGGCTCACGGCGGGGTTGACGTATCCATCAGCCTTGATGATCACGCCGTCGAGTCCCTTGCCGCGGTCGACCGGCCGTTTGGTGATGCCGAAGGTGCCATCGGCGATCGCGTTGAGCAGCCCGTCGTCGGTGATTCGTTCGAACAGCTCCACCGCCTCGGCCAGGACATGGTTGGCGCGGTTCTCGATGAAACCGCCTCTGGGGGGATGGAAGTCCTCGGTCAGTCCGCCGGCCGCGTCCAGCACGTACCGCACGTTCTGCAGGGCAAGGTCACGGTCGGACAGGAACGGGGTGACCACCGCCTCGGTCATCATCCCGACCAGCAGGATTCCCTGTCCGGTGAGCGCACCGACCAGGTTGAAGAAGCCGTCCAGGAGGTAGCCGCGGAAGATGTCGCCGGTCATGTGCTTGGTCGGCGGCATCCACTTCAACGGAGCCTCCGGGAAGAGATGTCTGGCCAGCAGCGCGTGGGCCAGTTCGAGTCGGAACGATTCCGGCAGGTCCGGATTGATCTCGAAGGCGTGGCCCAGCCCCAACTGCCAGTCCGCCAACCCTGCCTCGTGCGCGAATGCCTCGTTCAGCAGTTGGCTGACTGTGACCGTGTGCGCGTCGTCGACCGCGTCGGCGGTGGTCAGGTAGTTGTCCTCACCGGTGTTGATGATGATCCCGGCGCGGGCGTGGATCATCCGGCTGAAGCGTTGGTCGACGAAGGTGCGCTGGGGATTGATGTCACGGAAGAGAATCCCGTACATCGAGTCGTTGAGCATCATGTCCAACCGCTCGAGGCCAGCCAGCGTGGCAATCTCTGGCATGCAGAGACCGGACGCGTAGTTCGTCAGCCGGACATAGCGCCCGACCTCCGCGCTGGTCTCGTCGAGCGCGGCGCGCATCAGCCGGAAGTTCTCCTGGGTCGCGTACGTGCCGGCGTACCCCTGTCGGGTGGCGCCCTCCGGCACGAAGTCGAGAAGCGATTGGCCGGTCGAGCGGATCACGGCGATGACGTCGGCACCGGCCCGGGCGGCGGCCTGGGCCTGCGGGATGTCTTCGTAGATGTCGCCGGTGGCCACGATCAGGTAGACCCAGGGCCGGCGCGGCGGGTCCCCGATCTTTCGGATCAGCCGATCCCGGGTCGCGCGGTTCCGGTCGATCCGTCGCAGGCCGGCCCTGGCTGCCCTGGTCGCGGCGTTGTGCGCCCGGGTCGCAGCGGCGCCGCTGGGCAGTTCGAACCGGGCGGTACCAGCCGGCACCGACTCGGCGAGGTCGAGCAGGCTGTCGTGACCATGGGTGCGCATCGCATGCCAGACCGGGAGTGCGACACCGTGTTCGAGCCCGACCTGGTCCCGTACGGCGTCGACCACCCGGTTGACCCAGGGGATGTCACCGTCACCAGTGGTCGGGTCCGCACCGCCTAGGCCGGCCAGACGTAGGACCGCCCGCTCCACGGACACCGTTGTCCGTTCCTGGGCCAGCGAGATGACCGGAGCCGCGGCGCGGATCGCCAGGGCCCGGGCGCGTCGGACGAGGCGGCGGTCCAGGTGGATGATCTCTCGCCGGGCGGTAGCCGCAGCCGATCGGGCGGTCGTCACGAGTCCTCGGCTTCGTGGATGACGCGGCCGCCGGCAACTGTCAATGCACATCGAGGCGGCCCGGCACCGTCCACCAGACCCCCGACCAGGTCGGCGAGTGGTTCCTCGGTCGCCCAGACGGCGAGGTGCGCTGGGGCTCCCACCTCGATCCTTCCCACTGCCGGGTCGCGGTTCCGCGCTGCGCGCCAACCGCCGACCGTCGCCGCGACCATGGCCTGGCCGACCGACATCCGGCTGGCCGGGGTTCGATGCCCTACGGCCGAGGAGATGCCCGCCCATGGGTCGATGGCAGTGACTGGTGAGTCGCTTCCGAAAGCGATCGTCAACCCGGCGGCCGCGAGGTTCGCCAGCGGGTTGAGCGCCTCGGCCCGGGCTGACCCGAGTCGCGTCTCGTACATCCTCCCGAGGCCACCCCACGCCGCGTCGAAAGCGGGTTGCACGCTGGCCACGACGCCAAGCCTGGCAAAAGTGGATATAGCAGCGGCACTCGGCATCTCCAGGTGCTCGAGCCGGTGCCGGCATCCTCGTACGGCGAGATCTCCGAATTCCGCCGCGACCACCTCGAACCCCCGGGCGATCTGGTCGATCGCGGCGTCTCCGATGCAGTGGAAGCCGGCCTGGATGCGGGCGCGGGTGGCCTGCCTCAGGTGATCGGCGATCTGCTCGTCGGTGAAGTACCGGGCTCCGCTGGTGTGTTCCGCGTCCTGATAGGGCTCGTGCAGTGCCGCGGTGTGCGAGCCGAAAGCGCCGTCGCAGAACAGGTCCCCGGCAGCTCCGGCCAGGCCCAGTTCGGCAACGATCTCGGTCTCGCCCAGCTCCCCCCAGTAGCCGAGCACCTCCGGACCGGGTTCGCTACGGGCGAGGTGCAGCAGTGCTTCCAGGTCGTGCCGCCCGGAGATGTCCGGTCCGGCCATCTCATGGATCGCCGCGATGCCGAGTTCGCCGGCACGGGATCGGGTCGCGCGCTGCGCGATGACTCGCTGCTCGGGTGTGATGGCGGATTGGGCCGCGCGGCGCAGGACGTGATGGGCTTCCATGCGCAGATGTCCGTTGCGGTCGAAGCCGGTGCAGTCTTGGGCTTGCGGACAGCGGTCGAGCAGTGCGGTCGAGACCACGGCGGAGTGCACGTCCACCCGGGCGAGGTAGGCCGGAGCGCCCTGACTCGCGGCATCAAGTTCTGCCAGTGTGGGTGGCCGGCGTTCGGGCCAGGTGGTCTCGTCCCAGCCGGTGCCGAAGATCAGCTCACCCGGATGGGCGTCAGCGTGGGCTGCGATCCGCTCAAGTGCATTCGGAAGTGACCTCGTCCCGTGCAGGTCCAACCCAGACAGGGACAGGCCGGTCGCGGTGGCGTGGACATGGGCATCGACGAAGGCCGGCAGCAGGAGGAATCCGGACATGTCCAGAGTGCGCTCGGCCGTCGGAGCCTGACTTCTCGGGCCGATCCAGGTGATCTTCGAACCGTCCATGAGCACGCCCTGGTCCGGCCGCGCACGCATCGTGACTCCGGAGAGGAGGCTCCTCACGCGTGTCCGCGGGCGGTGAACAACTGCGCGACACCCGGGCTTGATCGGTAGAGATCCAGAGCCAGGTCGGCGTGTCCGGGCGTGTAGCCGTTGCCAACGAGCATCCTGACATCGGCAGCCAATCCCTCCGCCCCTAGTGCGGCGCCGGCGAACGAGGTGGCCATGGAGAAAAAGATCACGGTCCCGCCCGCGGCCGTGGCCAGGATCGCGCCGTGCTCGCAGCCCGAAACGTCGACACAGACCACACTCACCTGCACAGGTTCTCCCACGGCGGCGCTGACCGCGAGCGGATCCCGGGCATCAGCCACGACGACCTCATCGGCCAGCCCCGCCGCGCGCAGCGACCCTGCTTCGCTGTCGGTGCGCACCAGGCCGATCAGCCGGGTGGCTCCGGCCCGGCGAGCAGCCGCGAGCGACAGCGATCCGGACTTGCCGGCCGCACCCAGTACGCAGACCGATCGTGCATCGGTAGCCCGAACGACCCGATCCACCAGTGCTGGGGCGCCACAGACATCGAAGACCGAAAGCGCGATCGCTTCCGGCAGATCCGCGGGCAGGACGGCGGCGATGGAGCGGCCGAACAGGATCGCCCTTCCCTCGCATGGCACCTGCTCCCCGGTGCCATCCCAGTTCTGCAGGGCATCGTCGATTCGCAGCGGGGTCAGAGTGAGCGAGACCAGAGTCACCACCGACTGGCCACGTACGAGCCCGAGAACGGAGTCGGGTCCGACCTCCTCGACCGTGCCCAGCAACATCCCGCCGGATCCGGTGACCGGGTTGTGCATCTTGCCGCGACTTCGAATGATCCCCAGAACGGCCTCGCGGATCGCCCTCCCGTTCCCGGCATGCTCATCAGCGAGTTGGCGATAGGAGGCGGCGTCGAGATTCAGCCGACGAACCCGGATGGCGACCTCATCGGACCGAAGCGCAGAGTCGGGGTCCAGCCGCCAGGCCGCCTGCGGGAGCACACCGGCCGGTTCGACGACACGGTCCAGCCCGAGACCGACGACGGCAGACCGCAAAGCCGGACCTCCTTCGGAAATTCGCCTGGGTCGGCGAAGAAACCACGCCAGGAGCACCATGGAACCGGACGATATCCCGTATAGTACCGGTATTCGCCCTCGCCCGAGACCCTGCCCGGAGGCCGCCCCTTGAGTACCGGACAGTCCGGACAGCCCTATGGCTACGCGCGGCGCGAGCTGATCGAGCCGGACTGGCGGCGGTTGCCCGGATTCATGGACGTGACAGCGCAGCAATGGGGCGACGCGCAGTGGCAGCGGGTCAACTGTGTGAAGAACGTCCGGCAACTGCGGGGGGTTTACGGGGGTCTGCTCGGCGACAGTTTCTACGCCGATATCGAAGCCGACCAGCTGCAGCGGGCGACGATGTCGATCCTGCTGCCTCCGCAGATGCTCAACACGATGGTGCCGCACGACCGGCCGACCACGGCGGCGATGCTGGCCGACCCGGTCCGGCGCTACATGCTCCCGGTCTTCTCCGACCGGGCCACCGACTGGCCCTCGCATCCCTACGCGACGCGGGACTCTCTGCACGAGCACGAGATGTGGACCGCCGAGGGTCTGACCCACCGTTATCCGACGAAGGTGCTAGCCGAGCTGCTGCCCACCTGCCCGCAGTACTGCGGGCACTGCACCCGGATGGACCTGGTCGGCAACTCCACCCCGCAGGTCAGCAAGCTCAAGTTCGAGCTCAAGCCGGTCGACCGGCAGGCCGCGATGCTGGACTACCTACGCCGCAACCCAGGAGTTAGAGACGTGGTGGTCTCCGGTGGCGACGTGGCCAACATGCCGTTCAAGAACCTGGAAGTCTTTATCGACGGTCTGCTGGAGTTGGAGTCCATCCGGGACATCCGCCTGGCGACCAAGGCGTTGATGGGCATGCCGCAGCACTGGCTCAAGCCCGACGTGGTGGCGGGCATGGCTCGTTTGGCCGTGACCGCCCAGCAGCGCGGCGTCAGTCTGGCCATCCACACCCATGTCAACGCCGCCCAGCAGGTCACGCCCCTGGTCGCTCAGGCTGCCAAGACCATGCTGGAGATCGGCGTACGTGACGTACGGAATCAGGGTGTGCTCCTCAACGGGGTCAACACGACCTCGGAGGCGTTGCTCGACCTGTGTTTCGCCCTGGCCGACGAGGCCAGCATCCTGCCGTACTACTTCTACATGTGCGACATGATCCCCAACGCCGAGCACTGGCGGATCTCGGTAGCCCAGGCCCAGGATCTGCAGCACTCGATCATGGGCTACCTGCCCGGCTTCGCGACGCCGCGGATCGTGTGCGACGTGCCCTACGTGGGAAAGCGTTGGGTGCACCAGCTGGCCCAGTACGACCGTGAGCGCGGCATCAGTTACTGGACCAAGAACTACCGAGCCGGCCTCGAGGCCCGGCAGGCGACGGACACATCCGCTGAGTCCCTTGACCGGCGATATGAGTACTACGACCCGATCCAGTCACTTCCGATCTCCGGTCAGCAGTGGTGGCGCACGCACGCCGCGACCGACCATGCCAGGTCAATGCAGCACGGGCACGACCGTGCGGCTGCCCCGGCCGCCGCGGCGAAGGCCCTGGTCAGCTAGTCGGCCACCGGTGTCCGGTCAACCGGCGGCCCGCCCTGCGGCTTTGCGGGCGGCTTTGGCACGGCGGGCGGCCAGCACATTGTTCTCCAGTTGCGCGGCCTCCTCCATGGTCGGAGCGGTGCCGCCGAGGCCACGCGGTAGCCACCACCGGTCGTCGGGGCCGGACGGCTGCTGCGGGTAGTCGCGCTGGACCTCTTCCAGCAGCTCGGTCATGCGCGCGTGCAGATCAAGCATGACCCGCCCGGCTCTTGCGCCTTCGGCGGGAATCAGCGGTTTCCCGACCAGCACGTTGATCGCTTTGCCGCGCCGCAGGCTGTAGCGCTTGTCGACGGTGAAGATCCGTTGTCCGCCCCAGACGACCATCGGGACGATCGGGACGCCAGCTTCCAGGGCGAGCCGGGAGACACCGGTCTTGAACTTCTTCAGTTCCCACGATCGACTGATGGTCGCCTCCGGAAAGATGCCCACCAGCTCGCCGTCCGTTAGCGCCGTGACGGCGTCGGCGAACGCGGCGGCTCCGGCCTCTCGGTCCACCGGAATGTGCTGCATGCCGCGCATCCAGGGTCCGCTGATCCGGCTGGTGAACACCGACTTCTTGGCCATGAACCGCACCAGCCGACCACGGTGGTAGGCCGCCAGACCGACGAAGATGAAATCCAGGTAGCTAACGTGGTTCGACGCGATCACCGCGCCGCCCGTAGCCGGAAGGTTCTCGACACCCCGTACGTCGAAGCGCAGGCCCAGCACCCGGAACAGGCCCAGCATGAACCGATTGACGACCCGGTAAGGCAGGTCGCGCATAGTCACCTCCGCTGGGCTGGGCACGTCGGCAGGACGGTACCTGGCAGGCCGTCCTGACTCGAACCGTCGGCGACGGCGTCGAGGACAACCGCGTTCAGGTCGTTCGTACGGGCAAAGGTTTCCCGTTGCGCCATGGCGCCGTTACCTCGGTCCAACAGGCTGCCCAACAGATCCTCGACCAGCTCCTTGTCGCCGGCATCCGACAGTGCGACACGGACGTATGCCATGAGGGCGGCGACGACCTCCGCTGCCGGAGCCGGCCGCCCCGTCAAAGGATGCACGAGTTCCCCCTCCAGACCCGACCGGCCCGCCCGCCAGGTCGCGACGCGCAGCAACTCCGTCGGCGTGTCGGTCGGCGGCCGACCGGCCTTCCACTCCCGGCTTGCCGTCTCGACCAGTCCGCGGCTCAGGCCGGCCAGTAGTGTCGCGTCCTGGGGCCTGCGGCAGACGTCGGCAGCGCGAACCTCGACAGTTGGATAGCGCGCCGACAGCCGGGCGTCGAAGTAAATCATCCCCTGGTCCAGGACGGTGCCCGACTCGATCATCCTGGCGACCAGGGCGTGGTAGCTCTCCGCCGTTCCGAAGATCGGCGTGGGCCCCGAGCAGGGCCAGCGGTTCCAGGATTGGGAGCGGAAGCTCGCGTAGCCGGTGTCCTGCCCCTGCCAGAACGGTGAGTTCGCGCTGAGAGCCAGCATGGTCGGTAACCAGACCCGAACCCGGTCCAGCACTGCGACACCTTCCTCGTCGTCGTCAACCCCGATGTGCACGTGGAAGCCGCAGGTGAGCTGTTCGGCCGCGGTGATCGCAAAGCGCTCGACGATCTTCTGGTACCGAGCGTGCGGGGCCGTCCGCGGCACCACGGCCAATGGCGAAGTGCCGAGCGCGGCGATCCGGGCGCCGATCTCACCGGCAGCTTGGTTCCCATGCCGGCGCAGTCCGACGATCTCGGCGTGCACGTCGCTCAGGTCGATTCTGGGCCGGGTACCGGTTTCGACCTGTTCCTGCTGCAACTCCCCGGACAGCTGGTCGCCCGAGGCGGCTCGCAGGACCGCCTCCGCGGAGGACCGGACCTCCCCGCTTTCGGCATCGACGAGCAGAAGTTCTTCCTCGACCCCCATGGTGCGCATCATGAGCAGTCTTGTCCGGATCGTCGCTGCCCGTCCAGCCGATCCCGAATGGGCCCGCCCACGCGCTCTAAACGGCCGCGGTCGCCGTACTGGTCAGCAGGTGGTAGGCGCCAGCACCGTCGCCGACCCGGCGGTCGAGTTCCACGGTCAGCCCCGCGCCTTCCAGCACAGCGATCACTTCGGACACGGGCCGAGTCCGAAAGCCGTACGCGGTGAACGGCAACTCAGCCATTGCGACGGGATCCGCGAGGCCTACGACAACTCGGCCAGACGCCCTCGTGACCCGGGCGAGTTCGGCGCACGCAGTCGCCAGGTCATCGACGAAGTAGATCGTGTTCACCGTGAGCACACCGTCCAGGCAGCCGTCCTCGAACGGCAACTCCATGATCGAAGCGCGGTGCAGTCGGAGCCGGCCCTGTGAAATCTGGCGGCGGAATCTGCGCGAGGTACCGCTGAGCATGGTCTGAGACACCTCGACGCCGTGTACCTGCCCAGTGCTGCCAACCGCTTTCAGCAGCAGACCCAAGCCGATCCCACCACCGAACCCGACGTCGGCAACAACGCCGCCGGGAGCCGGTGCCAAGGCCCTCGCGGCCGCGGTCAGGTTTGCACGATTGCGGCGATTCAGTATCGCGCCGACGACGCGTCCTCGAATGCCGCTGGGATGTCCCAGCTGCTTGGCCAGACCGGCAAACCACTTACTCCGCAGCGTCATTGACCGATCATGGATCGACACCCCCGTCACCACAAATGGGTGACGTAACCCTGCTCCAGCTGCGCGGCTACGACTTCGACCGGTGTTTGCTCGTTGCGCGCCGCCAAGAGCATCGCCGCCGCGGAGGGCAGGTCCTCGCGTGCCGGCCAGCTGTCTGGCTCCCACAGCTTGGAGCGGATCATCGCCTTGCCGCAGTGGACGAAAGCAGTGCGCACGACGACGCCCACGGCCAGGTCGGCGGACCGGCCCGGGACATCGACTGCACGCAGCACCGCAGGGTCGCGGGTGAGATAGGCGGTCCCGTCGATCCGGAGTGTCTCCCGCATCCGAGGAATCAGGAAGATCAGGCCAACCTGGGGGTTCTCCAGGATCTGCCGGAACGCATCGATGCGCCGGTTGCCGGTCAGGTCCGCCCAGGCGACCCGCCGGGCGTCGAGCACCCGTACGAAGCCGGGCGGTCCGCCGCGCGGGGTGACCGTCGTGCGCCCGGCGGCGTCGCTGGTGGCCAGCATCGCTAGCGGCGAGCGGCTCAGGAAATCGGCGCAGTGGTCGTCAAGCGCGCCGATCTCCTTCTCCCATGCGCGCGGCGGAGGTTCGGGATATCCGTCGCTGCGCAACTCCGCCTCGCTGGTCACGAGGTGAGTGAACGGCTCGTGCGACATGCCTCCAGGCTACGCAGGACGCTGCTCATACCAGTGAGAGCTGCTCTGCTGAGTCGTCAGACCCAGCGGCGGGCACCCGGCTCTTCCCGCGGGGCAGGGCACCGTCCGGAAAGTCGGACTCGGCATCGCCGGGGAAACCGGGCGCCCCGCTCGTGCGCTCTGCTACCCGGCGTCGCCGCCGGAGTCCGTGCAGTTCCAGGAGGGGGTCGACTCGGCTGGCCAAGCTGCGGCGGTAATCGGCACCTACGTAGGAACCGCGACCGAAGATCTGCTCGTAGGTCGCCACGAGCGCGGGCCGCTCCCGTCGTAACCAGGCGAAGAACCACTCCCGCGCTCCCGGGCGCAGGTGCAGCGGCACGACCGTGCACCCGGTTGCGCCGGCTTCGGCGATCTCCCCGAGCAGCCGATCGAGGTGCTCGACGGTATCGGTGAGGTAGGGCAGCACCGGTGCCACGAAGACACCGCACGGGAGACCCGCTTCGGCAAGTGAGCGAACCAGATCCAGCCGGGCGCGGACCGATGGCGTACCAGGCTCGAGGGTCGGCTGGAGTTCCTCATCGACGATCGCGATGGACAGGGCCAACCCCACCGGCACATCATGCGAGACCGCCGCAAGGAGCGGCAGGTCCCGGCGGAGCAGCGTCCCTTTGGTCAGGATGGACAGCGGTGTGCCGGAATTCCCGAGAGCGGTGATGATCCCGGGCATCAGGCGGTAGCGACCCTCTGCCCGCTGATAGGGATCGGTGTTCGTGCCCAGCGCCACCGACTCGTGCGTCCAGGATGGGCGCGCTAGCTCTCCGGCAAGCACCTCGGCGACGTTCACCTTCACCACGATCTCGGTGTCGAAGCCGCGTCCGGTGTCCAACTCCAGCCAACCGTGCGAGCCACGCGCATAGCAATACACGCAGGCGTGCGTGCACCCGCGGTAGGGATTAATCGTCCAAGTGAACGGCATCGAGGATGCCGCCGGCACCTTGTTCAGGGCACTCTTCGCGGCGACCTCGTGGAAGCGGACGCCGGCGAACTCCGGGGTCGTCACCGTACGCAGGAGACCGGAGATCCTACTGAGACCGGGCAGCGCGGCTGGATCCTCGAGTCCGATCCCCTGCTGATCCCAGCGCATATCTCTATTCGAACACATGTTCGACGTATTGTCGACCGCGACATCAGAGCCATTGTCAGTCCAGCGCGAGCCCGAAAAGCCCTGCGGCGATACCGAGCAGCGCGCAGGCACCCAGAGTGCGTAGCACAGACCATCGCAGCCGGAAGATCATCAGCATGGCTGCCAGGGTGATAACCACCGCGACCGGCCGTACCGACGAGAGGTCGGGAACGTCCAGGCTCACCGGGCCCCACCCGCGGATGGAGACGTCGGCGAAGATCGTGTGCAGGGCGAAGTACACGGCCAGGTTGGCGATGACGCCCACGATGGCGGCAGTGATCCCGGCAAGGGCCGCAGACAGCGCCTGGTTGCCGCGCAGCCGCTCGACGTACGGGGCGCCGAGGAAGATGAACAGGAAACTCGGCACGAACGTGACCCACGTCGTGAGCAGCGAGGCGAGGACCGCGGCCATCCACGGATCCAAGCCCCCCGGGTCGCGGTAGGCACCGAGGAAGGCGACGAACTGCACCACCATGATCAACGGTCCGGGCGTCGTCTCGGCCAGCGCCAGGCCACGGATCATCTCCCCGGGCGTCAGCCAGGCATAGGTCACGACCGCCTGTTGGGCGACATAAGCCAGCACGGCGTAGGCACCCCCGAAGGTGACCAGCGCGGTGCCGGAGAAGAACACCCCCTGCTCGGTGAGGACGCTGTCGGTGCCGGTCAACGTCGCCACGACCGCTACCGGAATGAGCCACAGCGCCACGCCCAAGGCCAGCACCCGGGCGTT
Source organism: Geodermatophilaceae bacterium (assembly GCA_050999295.1). Taxonomy (GTDB): domain Bacteria; phylum Actinomycetota; class Actinomycetes; order Mycobacteriales; family Geodermatophilaceae; genus JACCQS01. Next base: position 20,172 of record JBPCPI010000018.1, read on the forward strand.
TCGCGCGCCTGAGGGCCGCTCGGTGTGCAGCGCGTCGTCGGGGATGAGCGGTGGTGGGCCGTCGCTGACGGCGCCGTGGCCGGTACGGGTCCGCACCGTGTGTGGGGCTACCCGGCCGAGCACCCACCCTGCGATGGCGGCCGCGCCGACCACGATCGGGAACGCGACATCGAACACCGCCAGGGCGAGGAACGCCGCCACCGCCAAGGCCACGAGGGCGGGATGGGCGAGGGCCCGCCTGCCCACCCGGATAACTGCTTGGGCGACGATGGCGAGCACAGCCGGCGCCAATCCCGCGAACAGTGCCGTCACTGCCGTCGTGGTGCCGAAGGCGACATAGACGGCCGACAGCAGCAGGAGCGCGAGCATGCCCGGCAACACGAACAGCACGCCCGCGACGATTCCTCCGCGGGTGCCGTTGAGCAGCCACCCCGTGTAGACCGCCAACTGCTGGGCCTCCGGACCGGGCAGCAGCATGCAGTAGTTCAGCGCGTGCAGAAAGCGTTGCTGCCCGAGCCAGCGTTTCTCGTCTACCAGAGTCCGCTGCATCACCGCGATCTGGCCGGCTGGGCCGCCGAAGGTCTGCAGCGAGATGCCGAACCAGGCGCGTACCGCCTGGCCGAAGGGCACCAGGTCCCGGGGTGGCGACCCGGTGGGGCTCTCCGACTCGGGCGGCCGCGCGGGCCCGGCGGGGATGTCCGGGCGAGCATCGTCGCTCTCCATCACGTCGGCGTCCTGTCCTGAGTCAGGCCGGTTCGCGCCCGAGGAGCAGGCTGCGGCGGTAGAATTCGTACAGCCCGTCGAAGACCGGACCGGACACGGCCAGCGTCGCCTCGTCGGTCCCGGTCAACGAAAGCCCGCGCAGAACGGTGTCCAGCCCCGCCGCCTCGGGCGCGTCGTAGCGGGCGTCGTCGATGTCGGCCTCGTGCACGATCTCGGCGATCCGCCAGAGCACCGGATCGGTCAGGTCAAAGCGGTGCAAGAATGTCTCGAAGCTGCAGTCCCCGCCATGGTGGGCCAAGTCGACGCCGCGCACGTCGAACGCAATCGCCTCTGCCGGTACGTGGGCCATGTCATCGATGAAGAGGAACTCCGCCTCCGCGTCGATGAAGCGGCGGATCAACCAGGCGCATGCGGCTCGGTCGATGTGAACGCCGGCCCGGGTTGCCCATTTCACGATCGAAGTACGCCATCTGACCCGGTCATGGATCCCGCTGTAGACCCAGCAATCGGGGCTTCGGGGCGGGTCCCGATGCCATCCACGCCCGCCCCGCTCGTCAGGGCACGCAGAGCGGCAGCAGCGAATTCTCGCTGGTCGGTGGGGAAGAAGTCGCGTCGAGTGATCTCGCGCCACTGCTTGCGCAGCCGGCGAAGAATCCGTGCCCGCTCGGGTCCGGACGAGCTGAGCGCCTCCGCAGCGGCCGCGGCCAGGTCGTCGTACTCGATAGCCCGTGCCGCGGCCATCACCTCGGCCATCGTCCGCTCCTGCGCCGCGGACGTGGGACGGGCCAGCCAAACCACCGCCGTCCCCCCGGCCTCCAGCACCTCCTCGGCTGCCCACTCCAGTTGTTCCCTGGTCCTGGCATCCGCTGGGAGCGCGACCAGCCCATCCCCGACCTGGACCACCCCCCACCGTTTGAGTCGGCGCCACAACGTGATCCGTGGCGTGGACGGTTCTCGTGGCAGCCGGTAGCTCAGCAACACCCACTCCCCGCGGCCGGTAGCGGCGGTGGACAGCGTCACCCGAGTAATGTAACCATGGTTGCATGACAGCGTCGAGCATCATCGGCAGTCGCCCAGCTTCAGCGGCCGAGCCGCCCGCCCACCAGGAGTGAACCGTGGGACAGCGCACCCTGTTGTTCGTCTGCCCGCACGGAGCGGGCAAGAGTCGGATTGCCGCCGCCTGGTTCAACGGCTCGGCACCACCGGGCTGGCTGGCGACCACCGCCGGAATCACCCCGCAGGCCGGAGTGAGCGAGCACGCTCCGCGGCTGCTCGCCGGAACCACTGTGGCGGAGCTGCTGGACACCGCACCGCCACGACCCTTGACGGCGGTACCCGAGGCTACGTTGACGATCGCGATCGATTGTCCCGCCGAAGACATTGATGCGACGGTCAGCTGGCAGCTGGACGACGCAGGCTTCGATGAAGCGATGGGCGCAGAATTGCGGCAGAGAGCCCAGGACCTGGCCCGGGTCCTCGGCGGACAGCGCACCTGACGGCAAGCTAGGAGCGGATCGGGTTATCGGTGCGCCACATCCCGAGCAGACCGCGGAAGTGGGCCAGGAAGCGCTCCTGCTCGGCCTGCGGATAGGTCGCCCGTACCGTGTCGACGAGCATCGCATCGAACTCCGCTGACGCGACCCAGTCGCGCACGATGTCGTCGAGATCGGGTACGGCGGTGGCGCAGAATTCCAGGTACTTATCGGTCTGGAAATAGGCTTCCGACAAGTCGGCGTAACCGGACAACCTCTCGCGATACGTTCGGTCGGAATCGGCGATCTCGAAGTACTTCGCCGTCTCCAGGTCAAGGCGTGGCCGGCGACCCGTCACAGTGCAGAACAGCGACCACTTGAGCAGCGCTGAGATCGCCCACGGGAAGTAATAGTGCAGCGAAGTGACCGCGATGTCGGGGCAGGCGTTGGCGTAGTCGATGGGGTGCACGTCGGTGCCCCGGACCAGCACCTCGCAGGAGTTGAACTCCCACCGGAAGAAAGCGTTGATCAGTCGCGAGATGGCAAGCACCTCCGCGCCGGTCTCCGCGTCGAGGAAGTCATGCGAGACCGCGTAGCGGTCATGCATGGGCAGTTCGGGCCGGAAGTTCATCACCATGGTCTCCACGCCGATGGTCAGCGACCGCGCAAACACGTCGTAGCCCTCGATCGACTCCTGCAGATGCATGAGCATCTCGCCGGAATCGTCGTAGGCGCGGTGCAGTTCCTCGCGATTTCGCACCCGCGAGACCCCCCGCCAGCCGCCGCCGTCGAACGGTTTCATGAAGAGCGGATAGCCCAGCTTCTCGGCGATGGCGTCGAGGTCGAAGGGCCGGTTGTATTTCGCCGCCGTGTAGGCCCACCTTGCGTTGTCGACCGGATGCTTGTACGGGACGAGCACGGTCTGGGGAACCTTGAGCCCGAGCCGCAGCATCGCGCAGTATGCCGAGTGCTTCTCCATGGACTGGAACGTGAACGGGCTGTTGAGCAGGTACGTGCCGTTGACCAGCGCGGCCTTCTTCAGCCACTCGCGGGGGTGGTAGTACCAGTACGCCAGTCGGTCGATCACCAGGTCGGGACGGACGTCCTGGCGCAGGTCGAACGGCTCGATCGTCAGTCGCTGCGCCGAGACCTCATGGACCGTGCCGTCCGCCGTCCGGACCGGGCCGATGCGAGCCAGCAGCTGCTCGAAGGCCCGCGGCCAATCCTCCTCGGCGCCGAGCAGCAGGCCGATCAGGTGCTTGGTATCGGGCCGAGGCACCTGCACTGGCTCCTTCGCCGTCGGACTGGCAACACGAGTGCCACCTTGCCAGGTGCGGACCACCTGGTCGATGCGGTCACCGAACCCTGGCTCGTCCCAAACTGAGCAGCGTCGTCGACGCATTCGATGCCGGCGGGTCTACGGAACAGTCGGCCGTCGCTATGCGGCAGATGCGGATGTCCCAGAATTCTGCTCATGACCAGAGGGGCGCGGAAGCTCCTGGTGGCTGGTAATTATCTGGTCGAATCCGCCACCCTCGCGGGACGGACGCCAAGCGCCCGGTTGTCAGTCCTGGGTGCTGTGACAACCAGCCGTACCCACGGCGGACGGCGATCGGGTACGCGAACCTATCCACGAACGGCGTGTGAAACCACACCCGAAGCCACCAGGGGGCGCCTTGCAGATCGAAGTCGGCGCCGTAGCCATCGGGGATTCGGTTCCAGCTCTCCAGGTCCATGGCGACAAGTGTCACAAGTGCGGTGCGGTGCACATGCGCGATGCCGTTTCTGACCACGTCTCTGCTGCGGGGGGACGTTCCCGCAAGTGGCGCGCGTTCAGCAGAAGCGTGGGAGGTGGTGGGCCAGCTGCCGCCGCCAGGAGGGCCAGTCGTGCGGTACGTCGTGTCCCCATTCGTCCAGTTCGCAGCGAATTCCCTTGCCGTGTAGCAGGGCCGCGAGGTGCCGGGTCGAGGCTAGCGAGCCGGTCGTGTCCTCCCACTGGCCCTGACCGACGACCAGCAACACGGACAACCGCGAGCGCAACCATTCGAGATGCTCGCCTTCGAGGTGTGGGACGAAGTCGGTGGGGTTGGTGAAATAGGCCTCGGTACCGCGCTGGCCCCAGCCGTTCCACGAGGATGGGTCGTAATTGCCGGACAACCCGATGGCCAGCGGGAACAGATCGGCCCGCCGCAGTGCGATGAGGACGGCGTGGAAGGCGCCCATCGAAACACCGATCGTGCCCATGTCCTGGCGCCCACCGCAATCCGCGTCGACCAGCGGCACGATCTCGTCCAGCAGCCAGGATTCGAAGCCCTGATGTATCCGGGCCCGCTCCTCGAGCGGGATGTCGTTGTTCGACCAGGTCGCCGCATCGTGAGCATCGATGCAGAACAACTTCGCCCGGCCGGCGTCGAGTAGGTCTCGTACGGCATCGACCATTCCGTTGTTCTCGAAGTCGACCGCCCGGGCCTGCTCCGGGGCCATCACCAGGAACGGCCGGCCGTAGTGCCCATGCACCACCAGGGTTCCCGAGCCGCCAAGCGACGGGGCCGCGACCTGCATCTCGTCGCGTCTGGTCATCCCGGCGACCACACGGACGCGAGCAGGTCCGTGAGCGCCGGATCCAGAGCATCGCGCCAGGCGACGAAGTTGTGCGCATCCGGGACCTCGACCATCCGCGCTGGATGCCCCTGGGCCAGCAGGGCGCCAGTCATCTGCCGGTTGTTGCCCAGGTTTTCCTCGGCCGCGCCACAGGTGAGTACGGCCGGCACTGGGTGCGGATTGGTGGCCGGGCGGCGGGTGGCCAGGACGAATCTGGTCAATCCGGTGAACCGGGCGAAGTCCCGTTCCTGAGGATCGAGTCTGCTGTCCAAGAACGACCCGGATTGCAGGAGGAGGCCGCCGAAGGCCGTTGGGAAGAGCCGATGCGCGTGCAGCATCGCCAGTCCTCCCAGGCTGGAACCCATCGCCACGACCGGACCGTCCACGGATGCGATGTCGGAGATCGCCGGCAGTACGCCCTCGACCAGGGCGCGGGCGTAGGCAGCCTTGGCCGAGTACCACTCGTCGCGTTCGCCGGGTGCGAGCAAGGCGAGCCTGAACGGGGGCAGGGTGCCAGCCGCGATGAGCGCCCCGGCGTACTGCGTGAGGCGGGCCATCCGCTCGTACTCCGGCCCGTCGTTGGCCACCAGCAGTGGCATCGGCTGCTCGGCAGATGTGCCCTCCGGCGACCACAGGATCGCCTCGACCGGACCGCCGAGCCCGCGGGCGGGGACTTCCAGGGCGGTGCGGTCTCCGGGTACGGCCGGTGCCTTCAGCCACGTCGGTTCGGCATAGCCGGGGAACAGGATCACCGACTTGTTGCCGAACGCGCCGGGCGTGGTCAACGGGTTGGTCGGATCGAGAACGTCCTCGAAGCTGCCGTCCGGGTGGGCGAGGGTGAGTTTGTACTCCATCCGCTGCACGGGTGGCCGAACAAGGTTCAGGGCCCAGCCGAGTTTCATCCGCCGGAAATCAAGTGGCGCCGTCGTCGACAGGGCCGGCGCGAGGCGCAGGCCGAGCAGGTTGCGCTCAACGTCGGGGAAGGTGAAGATGACTCGCTCAGCAGAGACCCGTGGACCGGACTCTTCGGCTTGGACAGCCGTCACCGCAGCTTCATAGCGGAAGGGGCCGGTGTTCGTAGGGGGTGGACAGCACGACCGTGGTACGGGTCGACACCCCGGCCGCAGCGCGGATCTCCTGGAGCAGGAGCTCGAGTTTCTCCGGACTGGCTACCCGGACCTTGAGGATGTAGCTCTCCTCCCCCGCGACGGAATGACACGCCTCGATCGCCTCGAAGTGGGCCAGCCGCTCCGGGGCGTCATCCGGCGCCGAGTGGTCGGTCGGCGTGATGGAGACGAAGGCGGTCAGCGGGAGCCCGACCAGGTCAGGGCGGACGTGGGCGACGTACCCGGTGATCAGGCCCTGCTTCTCCAGGCGCCGGACGCGCTGGTGCACGGCCGAGACCGACAGGTCAACCTGCTCGGCCAGATCGGTCAGGCTCATCCGACCGTCGCGAACCAGGGCGGCCAGCAATGTCCGATCGACCTTCTGTAACTCGCTCATGCGCTGACGCTGCTCATCGTCGTCCGCCGCTCGAGGGGGCCTTCGGTGCGCCGAGGGAGCGGGCGATCACTAAGCGCTGTACCTGGTTGGTTCCCTCGACGATCTGCAGGACCTTGGCCTCGCGCATCCACCGCTCGGTCGGATGGTCCTCGACGTACCCGGCGCCGCCCAGAACCTGGACCGCATCGGTGGTGACTCGCATGACCATGTCGGTCGCGAACAGCTTGGCCATCGCGGCCTGCGGCCCGTACGGCTGCCCGGCGTCGCGGCGACGCGCGGCCTCGAGGTAGAGCGCACGGGCAGCAGACACCTGGGTCGCCAGGTCGGCGAGCAGGAACGCCAGGCCCTGGAAGTCGAGAATTGCCCGCCCGAACTGCTTTCGTTCCTGCGCGTAGGCCACCGCGTAGTCCAGCGCCGCCTGCGCCACTCCGACGGCGCAGGCCGCTATGCCCAGCCGCCCACCGTCTAAGGCGGCCAGCGCGATTCGGAATCCCTGGCCTTCCGCACCTAGCAACCGCCCGGCCGGTACGACGACGTCGTCGAAGACGAGCTGGGCTGTCGGCGAGGAGGACATGCCCATCTTGTGTTCGGCCGGCTGCGGCATGATCCCGGGGGTGTCGGCCGCGACGAGCAGGGTCGAGATGCCGGCGGCTCCCGGACCGCCAGTGCGCAGGAAGACGTTGTAGTAGTCGGCGACGCCGCCGTGGGTGACCCAGGCCTTTGTTCCGCGGACGCGGTAGCTGTCGCCATCACGCACGGCGGCGGTCGCCAGCGCGGCGGCATCGCTGCCGGATCCGGTCTCCGACAGGCAGTACGCCCCGAGCAGGTCCCCGCCGACCATGCCGGGCAGGAATTCCTGCTTCTGCTCCTCGGTACCGAATGCGGCGGTCGGGAACGCCGAGAGGGTGTGCACGCTGACGCCGAGACCGACGGCCAGCCACGCACCGGCGAGTTCCTCGATGACCTGCAGGTACACCTCGTAGGGTTGAGCGCCGCCGCCGTACTTCTCCGGATAGGGAAGCCCGAGCAGCCCGGCCCGGCCCAGCGTGGTAAAGACGTCGCGCGGGAAGTGGGCGGCGCGTTCGTCGGCTGCGGCACGCGGACGCAGTTCCCGATTGGCCAGATCCAGCGTCAGGTCAAGCAGGGCACTGGCCTCCTCGCTGGGCAGCGTGCGATTCACCGGCACCGTCAGGCTCCGAGGGTGACCAGGTCGCGGGTACCTGTGTTCAGCCGCTGTACGCCCTCGGCCGTACAGATGACGATGTCCTCGATCCGGGCGCCGAACCGGTCCTGGATGTAGATGCCGGGCTCGACCGAGAACGCCATTCCCGCCTCTAGGGCAAGATCGTTGCCGGACACGATGTAGGGATCTTCGTGGACGTCCAGGCCGATGCCGTGTCCGGTGCGGTGGATGAAGTTCGGGCCGTACCCTGCCTCGTCGATGATTCGCCGGGCAGCCTCATCGATTTCCTCGGCCGTGACCCCCGGGGAGACGCGCCTACAGGCGGCGTCCTGGGCGGCTTGCAGCACGGCGTAGAAATCGAGCACTTCTGGAGCGGCCCGGCCCCCGGCCACATACGTACGGGTGGAGTCCGAGTAGTACCCGGCCTCGGTGACCCCACCGATGTCGACGACCACGACATCACCGGAGTCGATCACCCGGTCGGAGAGGAGATGGTGCGGGCTGGCCCCGTTCGGACCGGAGCCGACGATCGTGAACTCCGCGCGCTCATGTCCCTCGGCGACTATCGCGTCTGCTATGTCGCGGCCCACCGCACGCTCAGTACGGCCGGGTCGTAACCATTCGGCCATTCTGGCGTGTACCCGGTCGATGGCCTGGCCGGCCTCGAGCAGGGCGGCGCACTCGACGCTGTCCTTGCGCATCCGAAGCTGGGTCATCAGCGGTCCGGACAGTTCCAGCTTGGCTTCGGTTGCCGAGCCGAGTTGTAAGGCGTGCTCGGCCCACATCCGATTGCCGATCCCGACGATGCCCGGGGACCCGATCTCTCGAAGATGATCTGCCACCACGGCGAACGGATTCTCGGTCTCCGACCATCGCCGCAGCTGCGTGCTCACCCCAGCCGCGGCCACCATCGGTGCCTCGAGTTGGGGTACGACCAGGACCGGAGCACCCTCGGCAGGCACCACCAGGCAGGTCAACCGCTCGCTCGGATGGGCGTGATATCCGGTCAGATAACGCAGGTCCGTACCCGCGGAGACCAGCAGCGCCGCCCAGCCTGCAGCGGCCACGGCGCGCTTAGCACGATCGAGTCGCTCGGCAGGCGGGAGGGGAATGGCGGGCACCCCAGAAGCCTAATCGCCGGGCGCGACTGTCCTACAGTCTGTGGTCGTGAGCGAGCATCGCAGCGAGGAACGAGCCCTGCCGAGAGGGAGGGAGCATCGACCGAGCGCCAGCGAGGGAGGGAGCCTGTTGCGTAATCGGTTTGGTTCGTCGAGGTCAGCGTTGTTGCCGGGTGATGTGACGCGGTTGCGGTCTCCCTTGGGTGTAGGTCTGGGTCAGGGGTCAGGGGTCAGGCCGGTTCGGCGGCGAGGTGGGTTCGCATGCGGAGCAGGTTGGTCACTGCTGCGGCGAAGCGGAACTCGCTGTGGGCGGCGGGTAGTCCTCGGCGGGAGAATCGGCGCAGTGCGCGGCGGTCTTTGAGGTGGGCGTTGACCGGTTCGACGGTGGCGCCGCGTTGTCGGTAGAGCGCGGCGCCCTCGGGTGTTCGCAGTCGGTGACTCATTCTCTGCCGGGCGTCGGCATCCTGGGGTGGATCGCCGTGGGCGGGTTCGAGGTTCGCGGCGTTGTCCAGGTCGCGGCGGGTGCCCAGGGCGATGAGCCGCTCGGGTCCCTCGGCTGCGAGGTTGTCATTGCTGGCATAGCCGGCGTCGGCGAGCACGCAGCCGATCTGCCAGTCCAGACCGGTGATCGTGTTGATCTCGGCGATGGTGGCGGCGGTCGCGGCGATCATCGGCTGGTAGAGGGTCACATCGGCGGGGTCGTTGGTCAGTACCGCGGCCAGGATCAGGTAGTCGCTGCTGACCACGAGCTGACCGTTGTAGGCCTGTTCCCAGCCTTTGCGGGTCTTCATGATCCGGGAGTCGGGGTCGGTGAGGTTGCGTTTGGTTTCCTTGGCCGAGCCCGGCGGTGGCGGCTGGCGGGCTGCCACGGCGGCGGCCTTTGCGCGGTCCAGCCGCCCGGCCGCGTCGCGGAACCGGCAATGCTGCTCGACCGGGACCGGGCGGGTGCCCGGGATGGTCCCACCGCCGGCCGCGGCCGCTGCCTCCGCTTCGGCGCGGGCCGCGGCCTGCGCGGCCAGCATCGCACCGGTGCGCTGCAGGTTCAGCTCGGCCGCGTGGACCCGAGACTGCGCGCCGCGGGCCCGTTGGCTGGCCTCGGCCCTGGCGCGGCGCTCGGCGGCGAGGTCGGCCAGGATCGCCTTGATCCGAGCCGCCCGCCCAGCAGGGTCGCTGAGTTCCTCGGCCAGCTCATCGCCACCCGCCGTGCCGAACAGCTCGTCCTCAGCGGCATCGACATCTCCAGCCTCGGCCAGGATGTCGGCGACCATCTGGTGCAGCCGCGACTCACTGCGATTGGCCGACAGCGCCGCATCGGCTGCGATCTTCGTCCCGTCCAGGGCCACCGTGCCCAACCTGCCCATCCCGGCCCGGGCGCACAACGCAAGGATCTGAACGAACAGATCACCCAGCGCCTGCTCATGCTCGGCCCGGAACCGCGCGATTGTCGCGTGATCAGGCGCGTCCTGCGCGCAGATCAGCCGAAATGCCACGTCCACACCGCACAACCGCTCGATCTGGCGACTCGAGCGCTGCCCCACCGCATACGCGTAGACCAACAGCGTCAGCATCATGCGCGGGTCATAGGCCGCCCGGCCCGCCCGGCCGAGCCTGTAGCCAGCCCTGAACTGTGCCAGGTCCAGCGCCTCGACCGCGTCCAGGACGAACCACACCAGATGACCGGCCGGCAGCCACTCCCGCATATCCGGCGGCAACAGAAACCGCTGATCACGATCCACCGGACGAAAACCCTTAGCCATGACCAAGTATCCCGCTACCGAAGACCCACAATCAG
>JBPCPI010000071.1:0-9233 GCA_050999295.1 Geodermatophilaceae bacterium
CCGTCAGCGAGCAGGAAGTCGATGACCACCGAGGTGTCGAGGACGGTCACTCGCCGCGGTCGCGTAACCGCCGCACTGAACGCTCGCTCGGCTCGTCACGCGCAACCACGCCTCGTGCCCGAATGCGGGCTGCGAGTTCCTCGGGCGTCGGGCGGTCGGCGGTGCGCTCGAGCACCGTTCGCAGGTACTCCGAAAACGACATCCCCGCAGCTGCGGCGCGCGCCTTCAGCGCCCTGTGCACCGGCTCGGGGACATCACGGATCTGTACCAGCACGCCCATAATCCCATGAACGGTAACATACGAAGCACAATGGTTTACAGGGCATTCGTATGCTGGGTCGGGAGCGGCACCGCGAGTTCGTTCGCCACGTGCATGTGGGGTACGCCACGACGAGATGCCGATGACCCAGACCGCGTTCCACCAGGCGAGTCCGGTGTACTAGGAGCTGCCCGGCTGGTCCGAGGATATCGGCCACTGCCGATCCGTCGACGCGATCTCGTCACACAGTCTGGTGAGAACAGTGCGCTGGCCACCGTTCTTGAGTTGACTGCAGAAATCGTCGGCTAAATTGCTGCGGCCGGATCAACTAATGCGCAGCGTTGAAGGCCTCGAGCACGGCAGACGGGATGCGCCCACGATCGCTGACCTTGTGCTTGTTGCGACGTGCCCAGTCCCGGATCGCCTGGGTCTGCGCCCGGTCAGTCGTTGCAGAGCTACGGCCATTCCCGGAAGAGCCTGACCGACGGCCGCTCTTGGCCACTCGGCGAGCGTGACCGACGTAGGGAGCGAAAGCGTCGCGCAATGCTTTGGAGTTCTTTGCCGACAGGTCGATTTCGTACGAGGTGCCGTCCAGTGAGAATGTGACAGTCTCGTCTGCTTCCTTGCCGTCGAGATCGTCGGTGAGAATGACCTGTACCTTGCGAGCCACGAGTTACTCCTGAAGAAGTCGAGGTTTGCCAATGTCGAGCCGCGCCTATTAAATCACAACGGCCGAGACAATAGCCATCGGGGAGGCGGTGTCTGCAAACTCACACCTGAGTGTTCAAGGGCCGTACGAGCGGGAAAAGAATGCTGTCCCGCAGCGTGGTCGCGTCAGTCAGCGCAGTAATCAGGCGGTCGATTCCCAGGCCGACACCACCGGTCGGCGGCATCGCGTACTCCAACGACTCGAGGAAATCCTCATCGAGGACCATGGCTTCGTCATCACCGGCCGCGCCTAGATCGGCCTGCGCGGCGAATCGGGCTCGTTGCTCGATGGGGTCGGTGAGCTCGGAGTAGCCGGTACCTCGTTCCACCCCACCGATATAGAGGTCCCATTTCTCTGCGACGCCGGACTTGCTGCGGTGTGCCCGGGTGAGCGGCGAGGTTTCCACTGGAAAGTCGGCAACGAAGACCGGCCCGGCCAAGGAGTCGGCGACCAGTTCGTCAAAGAGTTCCTCGGCAATGCGCCCACTGCCCCAGGACGCCTGCAGGTCGATCTCGTGACGCGAGGCGAGTTCGACGAGCTTCTCTTTCGGAGTCTGCGGATCAATAGGTTCACCGACTGCCGCGGAGACGGTCTCGTAGAAGTCCTGCCAGGGCCACTCCCCGGACATGTCCACTGTTCCCCCGCTGCCGCGATGCACGACCAGCTCCCCGTACAATGCGAGCGCGCATGCTTGAATCAGCCGCATCGTCAAGGCTGCGACATCCTTGTAGTCGGCATAGGCCTGGTAGAACTCCAACATCGCGAACTCGGGGCTGTGGGTGGCATCGACTCCTTCGTTACGGAAGTTTCGATTCAGCTCATAAACCCGCTCGAGATCCCCCACGATGCAGCGTTTGAGGTAGAGCTCCGGGGCAATGCGCAGATAGAGCGCCAGATCCAATGCGTTGGAGTGCGTAACGAATGGGCGCGCGAGCGCCCCTCCCGGAATGAGTTGCAACATGGGCGTCTCGATCTCGATAAATCCTGCGTCGTCCAGAGTGGCGCGCAGGGTGCGCAGGACGGTCGCCCGGTCACGGGCCACTTTCCTGGCCTGTTCCCGCACGATCAGGTCGACATAGCGGCGGCGTACCCGCAGCTCCTCGCTCATCGGGCGATGGGCCACCGGAAGCGGGCGCAGCGCCTTTGCGGTGAAGTTCCAGCTATCGGCCAGGATCGACAACTCACCGCGCCGGGAGGTCCCCACCTCGCCGCTGACGAAGATGTGGTCACCGAGGTCGACATCGCGCTTCCAGGCGGCCAAGGCGTCCTGCCCGATGCGGTCCAGGGCCAGCATCACCTGCAGTTCCACGCCGCCCTCGCGCAGCGTCGCGAAGCAGAGCTTGCCGGTGTTACGCGCGAAGATGACGCGGCCGGTGATGCCCACGACGGTTCCGGTCTGAGTGTTGGGCTCCAGGTCGGGAAAGTCCTGTCGGATCTCGCGAAGAGAGTGCGTACGGGCGACGCTGACCGGGTAAACGTCGACACCCTCGGCGCGGAGCCGGTCCAGCTTCTCGCGACGGACCCGCATCTGCTCGGGAACTTCATCCGGACCGATATCGCCGTCATTCACCCGGCGAGCCTAGAGCCCACCCGAAAAGGCGCAAACACCGACCGCTTGTCCCGTGATGTAGTCTTACATCATGTTGCGGACTCAGATCTCATTGACCAGTGCGGAACGACGAGCTCTTGATGCGGAAGCCGCTCGCACCGGGCGATCGATATCGGCCCTGATCCGAGACGCCGTTGACGCCGCGTACGGCACGCAGCGCTCTACCGATGACGATCTGACTGCCATGCGCCTGGCATGTGGCGCCTGGAAGGACCACGACATGGACGGTGCCGCTTGGGTAGACCAATTGCGCTCCGGAACGCGCCTGCCGCGGCACCGAGCGTGACCGCACTGGTCGACACCTCGGTGTTGGTCGACTATCTGCGCGGCGATCAGGGCGCCGCTGATGTCCTGGAGGGAGAACGTGAAAGCGCCCCGTTGCACGCCAGTGAGATGACGCGCCTTGAGATCCTCGCCGGTATGCGGCCAAGCGAGGAGGCCGGCACGCGGATGTTGCTCTCGACCCTCGTCTGGCATCCGGTCGACGCGGAGGTAGCCGAGGAAGCGGGCGCTCTGGGCCGTACCTGGTTGCCCAGCCATCACATGATCGACGGGGCGGACCTAGCCATTGCCGCCACCGCCATCCGTACCGGCTCGCGGCTGCTGACGCGCAATGTTCGGCACTTCCCGATGTTCAGCGACCTAGCCGCGCCATACTGAGCGTGTGGGCGGCCGGTAGTTGCGGGGGACCTTGAGCCCATTCGTGACCGCCCCAGAACGCACCGGGAACTCCTGCGCCGGGCAGGTGAGCAGGGCCCAATGCCGTCGGCGATGACACATGTTGACCACCGAAACGGCGCTCGAATGGTGGACGGCCAGCCGCATAGTGGTCATACTTCTGACCATGAGCACAACTCTCTCACTCGCCGACGTCAAGGCCCACCTGTCCGAGCTCGTGGCTCGGGTCAGTACGCAGCATGAGCGGGTCACGGTGACAGTTCACGGAAAGCCCTCTGCTGTCTTGGTCGCTCCTGAGGATCTCGAGTCACTCGAGGAGACAGTCGCAGTCCTGTCCGATCCGGAGACGATGCGGCGGTTGGCCGCCTCGGACGCAGAACTAGCCCGCGGCGAGGGTGAGTCGGAGGAGGACCTGGCGGCAGCGATGGATCGGCGGCGCAGGCTCGGAGCGTGAGCTTACCGAGTCAGGACCGCTACGAGCTCGTCATCACTCCAACTGCACGGCGCCAGTTGGCCGAGAAGCTGCCGGAGGCCGTGGCCTCAGCTGCGCACGAGTTCGTCGTCGCCACCTTGCTCGAGAATCCCCATCGCGTTGGGAAGCGGCTGCGTCCGCCGCTCGACGACCGGTTCAGCGCGCGCCGGGGCACGTACCGGGTGATTTACCGCATAGACGACGCGCGACATATCGTCAGCGTCGTTGACGTCAGCCACCGTCGCGATGCCTACCGCGTCAGCCGTTGACCGTCAGGACGGCGCCGCAATGAGCGACTTCCTTGCCGGAACCAGGTTGCGCTTCCCGCCGCTTCGGCGCCGCCGGTGAGACAGCTGGGCAGCGAGTGGCGTGGCCGCGTCACGCAGTACGCGTTGCTTCGTCGGCTGCCCGGCGGAAGGCCTCGTCCAAGTCGCTGTTGGTCAGGCGGCGCCCGTCATCGTTGGCCAGCCGCCGGCGGGCGAGGGCAAGATCCAACTCGTCCTCGGCTTGCTCAAGGAGTAACTCCCACAGCTCCACCGGGACAATGACGCCTTGGGCACGCCGATGCGAGCCGAAGTACACCGGTTCGCCCTGACCAGCGTCAAAGCGCCTCGCGATCTGGTGGAGCGTGTCGCGAACCTCACCCGTGGTCACGACGTCAGCTATACGAATACCGTACGGGAACCCGTACGGATTTCACATGCCTTGCATCAGCCTTTCTGGTGCCGGGCTTCCGACATGCAAGTAGTTCGGTGAGACGGCGCGTCGGATGCCGGGCACGACAATGTGCGAGAACCGGCAGCAATCCAAAGCGAACTGCCACTATTGGCACATCGCCTTCCGGCCGGGCGATGCCGAAGGCTCGGTCCTGGACGAGGTCGGCGACATCGGCCGTCTTATCCCCTTCGCGTACCCCCACGGCGGCTTCGTCCCCCGCTAGACGACCGGGTTCAGCGTGCGGCGGAGCACGTACCGTTTGGTTTACCCATCGACGACGTGGGGGCACAACGTCACCGTCGACGTCGGCCATCGGCACGATGCCTTCCGCCGGTCAGCCGGGGATGATCTCGAACCGCTGCCGGCCGTGGATGCGGTAGATCCGGAAGTCCCTGTCCAACGTGAACACCTGCCGTAACCCTCGCTCCTCGGCAACGGCAACCAAGGTCGCGTCCGCAAGATCCATCGGAAGGTCCGCGTACTTCGCCATCAGCCGAGAACTGCGCTCGATGGCTGACCCGGAGAGGTCGGCGATGTCCAGCCGCCCGCTCAGCGTCAGCTTCCACAGGGCGGACTGCCCTAGCCGTCCGCCCGCTCGGGACAACAAGTACATCGCCTCAGTGAATGCCGGCCAGGTTGTCAGGAGAGGCAGCCGAAGGCCGGCGAGAACCAACCGGCACACCTCGTGGTCGGCCTCGTCGGCGTCGATCAGGGCGACTAAAGGACCGGCGTCGGTGAGGGTCACCCCTTCGATGCGCGCTCAGCAACGAGATCGGTGAAGGCGGAACCGGTCCGTCGGGCCCGCCCGCCGCCTCCGTGAACGACACCCAAGACGTCATCGAAGTCTCCGTCGTGTCCGATCACCAAAGTCTCCTCAGCGCGGTCGGCGGCGGCTCGGCGAATGAACTCCGACAGGGTCTCTCCCTTGACCGCGGCGGCTCGCTGCAGGCGCCTCTCGAGTTCAGGGTCAAGTCGAAGACTCTTCATGCCGCCGAATGTATCACGTTCACAGCATATCGTGATACGCCGGCGGCGGGTTCTCTGGCGGCCGCATGTCACTCCACGTTCACGTCGAGGTAGGTGCGGACGGCGGACGCGACGTGGGCGAGTTCGGTCGGGTCGAGTCGCCCGCGGTTTCGTCGGAGCTTGGCCTTGGGCACGGTGTGCAGCCCTGTGACGTTGACCCACGATCTTGGGCGGCCGGTGAGGCCGGCGTCTGCGTCGACCTCGATATGGGTCGAGCTTGGCCCCTCGGTGCCGGTGACCTCGGCGATGGTGACGGCGCCCAGCCGAGGGATCAGGGTGTTGGTCGTGAGCACGACGCAAGGGCGACTGCCGACCGGCTGTGGGAACTGCACATCCCAGATGTCCCCGCGGAACAAGCGGCTAGGCCGGTCGCCGCGAAGTAGTGATGGTCTCGGCGGCGATCTCGTCCCCGACGAGGGTGACGTCGCTGATTGGGGCTACGGCGCCGGGCCCGTAGAAGGCATCGTAGTCGCGGGCTAGCGCCGCCTGCTTGGCTCGCCGATGCAGCAGCCGCAATCCCTCTCGCAGCGCTTCCGAGCGGTTGGCCAGCCCAAGGATGTGCGCGTCGGAGTCGAGCTGGTCGGCGTCCGCCACGGTAACGCGGGCCTGCACAAGCGTCATACGATCCGTCATGCGTACGATCATACATAGAGCCCAGCCTCCACCCCCAAAGATCGTGAGCGCGGACAGTGCAGCTCCACTACGCCCTGAGCGCTCACGATCTTCGTCCGGGGAGTCATGCGCGCAATGACGCATCGTCGAGGTCGATTCCGACTACTGCTGCCACGCGAGCAAGATCAGCGTCCTGGGCGAGCAGCGCCGCGCTGGTACGCCAGGCAACGGAGGCGATCATGCAGTCGACCATTCCCCGAGGGGTGACGCCGCCCTGCCGGCAGCGGCGGTAGATCCGTACCGCGCCGTCAAAGTCCCCGGCCGAGTTGAACCGCAGCAGGTCGAACCGCAGCAGCAGTCGCCGCAGATCTTCTCCGCCCTGCTGGCTGCGTGCCCCGGCTAGGACTTGCATTACGACGGGCTCGGTGATGGCGAGCGGCCCGTCGGCTTCGATCAGCGCGGTAAGACGTTGATCGACCGCACTGCCGGTCGCTCGGTCGTACTCCACCCAGGCGGATGTGTCGGCAAGGATCACGCCGCGCCACGAGGGGGCAGGTCAACCGGCGGCTCCTCGATCGCGCGTGCCCCTCGCATTTCGAGGGCTTCCGCACGGGTCATGGGCTGGCCGGCAGTGGAGCAGGTAGCGTGAGCTGCCCGGTTGATAGCATAATGAAAGCATGACGAACGTGCTGGTTCGAGATCTCCCCGAGGAAACCCACCGGGAGCTGCTCCGCCGGGCAGAACGCAGTGGGCAGTCGCTGCAGCAGTATTTGGCCGCCGAGCTGATCCGGCTTGCAGCTGCCCCCACCCTGAACGACGTTCTAGGGAGAATCGAGACGCGCCGGGGTGGTCGGGTCGGCTTCGCCCAAGCGGCGCGAGACCTGGCCGATGAGCGCTCACCCGCGTGATCGTCATAGCCGCGTCGGTGTTGGCCAATGCAATGGGAGATGACGAGGAAGCCGGCCTGCAAGCCCGAGACCTGCTCCGTGCGCATCGCGAACTGGCAGCGCCCGACCTCATCGATGTCGAGACCACTGCCGTGCTGCGGCGCCGATGGTTGGCTGGCACCGTCAGCGACGACCGGTTCGAACAAGCGATCGACGATCTTGCTGACATCCCCCTCGCCAGGTTCCCGACCCTTGCCCTCATGCATCGAGCCTTCGAGCTCCGCGCGAACGTCACTGCGTACGACGCGTGCTACGTCGCCCTCGCCGAGGCACTGGACTGGCCGCTGTACACAGCCGATCGCCGGCTTACCCAGGCCACCGGCCCGCGCTGCACCATGCAGCTGGTCAAGTCGCCGGCCTGAGCTGCTCAGGCGGCGGACCATTATCGTGGTGATACCGAGTAATACTCGGGCTGTGAAGACAGCGATCTCGCTTCCCGAGGACACCTTCGACGCAGCGACTAGACGGGCCCGGGCACTGGGCATGAGTCGCTCCGAATTCTTTGCCATCGCCGCCCGGCGATACCTGGATCATCTCGACCGCATGTCACTGACTGCGCAGATCGACGCCGCCCTCGCCGTCGCCGACGTTGATGACTCGTCGGGGCACGCCATCGCTTCCGGCCGTGCCCGCCTGGCCGACACTCACGACTGGTGATCAGCCGGGGCCATCTACTGGGTCAACCTTGGCGACCCTCAAGGCAGCCGGCCTGGCAAGCGCCGTCCCGTCCTCGTGAGCCAGTCCAATTCGTACACTGCCAGTCAGCTCGCGACGGTCGTAGCGGCCGTGATCACGTCGAACACATCGCTGGCATCCCTGCCAGGCAACGTGTTCCTCCCAGCCACGGTCACCGGCCTGCCTCGGGACTCCGTAGTGAACGTGACCGCCATCGTCACGCTGAACGAGACCGACCTCCACGACATCGCCGATGGGTTGTTTCATACGCCGCTGCTAGGACGCCAGGTAATGCTCGAGCGCCTCGCGGACCAGCACCGACAGACTCACGCCCTCCTCGGCCGCACGCTTCTCCGCCGCGGCACGCAGCGAATCCGGCAGCCTGAACTGCACGCGTGGGGAGTGGGTGGCACCGCCACTGAGCGACTTCCTTCCCGGAACTAGGTTGCGACGGCGAGCCTCCGCCAACGTCTTAGCGGCGAGTTGCTCGGCAAGCTCGTTGGTCAGCCGTCGCCCGTCCTTCAGCCGCACGACCTGGGTGTCCAGATCGACATCCTCGATGCTGTCGTCATCGGTGACTGTGTACTTGCTCGGGTCGATCATGGCCTTGCGCCCTCCTCTCCTCGGAAGCTGGCGGGCATTGCGTGAATGACCGCGAGTCCGCCCGGCTTGCGGGTGTCCGGCACGGCCACGATTTCGATCACGACGCCGTGCGCGTCGGTCCCGACGGAAGCGACGCGCTTGGCCATTCAATTGCGGTCGAAGGCCAGCCGTAGGCCGTGCAGGGTCAGGTCGGGATCGTGCACCTCGATCGTCGTCGACGCCGCGATGACCAACGGAGCCAGTCCCCCGGTACCGATCACCCTTGGACGCACTGGATGGAACTCGGCCAACTCATCGATGATCCGCCCGACGAGTCCGTCGACGAGCCCGGCAAACCCGAAGACGACACCTGATTGGACCGCGGTCACGGTGTTCTTGCCGATCACGCGAGCCGGGGCGAGAAGTTCGACCATCCGCAGCTGCGCGGCCCGCTCGGTCAGAGCATCCACGCTGATCTCGATCCCGGGAGCCAGCGCGCCGCCGAGGAACTCCCCACCCGGCCCCACGACGTCCAGGCTGGTCGAGGTGCCGAAGTCGACGACGATCGCCGGCCCGCCGTACCGCTCGTACGCGGCCAGGCTGTTGACCACCCGATCGGCACCGACCTCGTGCGGGTTGTCGACGTGCAGCGGTACGCCGGTACGTACGCCGGGGCCGATCACGATCGTCGGGAGGTGCGCGAAGTTCCGGTCCAGCATCTGGACAATCTCGCGGCGTACCGGCGGCACCGTCGAGCAGGCCACTACGCCGGTCACCGATTTCTCGTCGAGCAGCCCGCAGATCGTCAGTGCCAGCTCATCCGAGGTCGCCCGG
Organism: Geodermatophilaceae bacterium; assembly: GCA_050999295.1. GTDB lineage: Bacteria > Actinomycetota > Actinomycetes > Mycobacteriales > Geodermatophilaceae > JACCQS01. The sequence continues at coordinate 9,121 of JBPCPI010000071.1, forward strand.
GGGTCGGTGCTGACCCGCCAGGAGTGCACGATCTCGGTCCGGTCGAACAGGCCGAGCACGGTTTGGGTGTTGCCCACGTCGATGGCTAGCAGCATCGTCTGATCCGGCTCCTA
>JBPCPI010000154.1:0-4441 GCA_050999295.1 Geodermatophilaceae bacterium
GGATCATCGGACAGGTCACCGTAGCCGCCGGCGTGCAGCTCAGCGTCCTGCTGCCAGGCGGCCCACCGGTCCAGCGCCGCCGTGCAGGTCGCCGTATCGAACATGTGTTCGAGTCTAGTCGGTAACCCCCTGCAGCGCAAGGCATTCCAAGAAGATAAGTGGACTATTCTGACCTACGCAGCCACCGCCCAAACGGCGCGACCGGGCCGACCCCGCACTCCTTGTTGCTGCGTCTCTTTGTACTTAACGCAGCCCGGAGCCTCAGATCAACGTCCGGGCGGCCGTGTCTTGCGCCGAGCCGAGCGCGTCGAGGGGCGCAGCCGGTTCACGGTCGAGGCGGGCATGATCCCAGCCCGTAGCCGCTGCCGTCGTCCCGCATGGCGACTCAGCGCACGCCGGGCCGAACGCAGCGGGGGAGCGAGATCCACCGATCGTGACACCGTGACCGACTCGGGCGCATACCGAGCGCGCTCCTCGGCCAGAGCAATGTCGCGCACTGCCATGGCGCTGTCCGCGTCGAACATCGCATCGCGAGCCAATCGCCGCGCCAACATACGCGGTGTCTCGTCCTGCCGGCTGCTGAGCCCGAGGTCTGTTGCTGTGTCGAGTAATTCGTCCCAGGCTGCGTGGGCACCCGGGGCGTCCCGGCTGCGGCCGGCCAGGCGAGTCCGGCCTCGTCGGGTACGGATTCGGATCAAGGCGGGGGTGATGAGTAGGACGACCGCCAGCAGTAGTCCGCCTCCCACGGCGATGGGGATCCAGTTGAGGGTGTCCTGGGTGGCGGTCCGGTTGAGCGTGTTCGGATCGCTGAGAGTCTCGTCGAACTGATTCTCTGGTCCGCCGGGGAGCTGGCCGGGGGAGACGCTGGGGGCGGCCGAGGTCTGCGTCTCATCGGCCACGCTGTCAGCCCGCGGGGCATAGGAGAGTTCGACGGCCCGGCCCGGTCCGATCGGTGTGGGGTCGAACGGTATCCAGCCCATTCCGCTGACGTAGGCCTCCACCCACGCATGCGCGTCATCGGTGGTGACCGTCCAGGCCCCGTCCTCCTCAGTGCCCGGCGTGTAGCCCAGGACGACCCGCGCCGGGACGCCGGCCGCGCGGAGCATGACACCCATCGCCGCGGCGTATTGCTCGCAGTAGCCCCGCTTGTTCTGCAGGAAGTTGACCAGGTCGTCACCGCTCGTGCCGGGCTCGGTGGTCAAGCTGTAGAGGAAGCCGTTCTCGGCGTCGGTCAGGTAGTTGTTGATCGCTAGGGCACGCTCGTACGGTCCACCGGCACCGGCCTCGGCAACGAGGGAATCGACGAGGGCCTGGACGGAGGGGTCGAGGCCCGTGGGCAGCGCGGTCAAGGTGACCTGCAACGGGTTGTCCGGATCGAGCTCGGGGGCGCGGGAGAGCTGGGTACGGGTCGGTTGCGGTTGCTGGGCGATGAGCGAGTACTCCAGCCCCGCCGTCGTGTCGGTGCGGCTGAAGATGGTGCCGCTGTTCTCGTCGAAGCGCCAGTCCCCGTCGATCTCAACCGACACCGGGGAGGAGAAGACCGGCAGGAACCGGTCGTCGTGTTGCAACACGGTGACATCGGCGGTGATCGAGCGCAGGATCTGCGGTCCGGGCAGCCGCGTGAGCAGGCCGTCACCGGCCACCTGGACCTGGCTGTCGAGGTTTGCCAGCGACCAGCCGTCCACGCCATAGGTGTCCAGCGCCAGCGATCGCAGGTAGAAGGGGTCATCGACGTTGGTCTCCACCCGGAGCAGGGCTTGGCTGTCCGGCAGGGTGAGCTCGCCCTGCAGGCGAGCCAGTGGGCTCAGTGACGTACCCGGGCCGGTGCCGGTGCCGCTCCCAAACTGCTCCCCGAGCAGGCCCTCAGGCCAGGTCGGGATTACCAGCGGCAGGATCAGGCCAAGACCGACGGCGCCGAGTGCGACCTGGGTGGCAGTGACCAGACCCGGCAGCGATCCGTGCCCGCGGGGTGTCACGACCCGCCCCCATCGGGTCACCCCGTCGCGCCCGTCCGCATAGAGCAGCAGCAGGTACCCCACCGCCGGACCGAGAAAGCTGAGCCAACTTAACGAGCCCACCAGCGTGGCCACCGGCACGAGGTAGACGACCAGCAGGGCCAGACCACCCAGGGCCGGGCGGCGCATCCGGATCACCAGGAACTCCACCAGGATCGTCAGCAGCCCTATGGCCAGCGTCGTCAGCGCCACCAACCCGTTCAGGAGCAGGGCGGGTGCGGCTTGGCCCTGTAGGTCGAGCAGCCCCTCACCGAGAACGGACCAGAGGTCACGAGTGCTGCCCGGAGTGGGAATCACGCCGAGCGTGGTGTGCTCGGCGAAGATCAGATTCAGCACGACGAACGCGGCCAGCAACTGAGCCGCTGGCGCCAGCGCGGCGAAACGGGGCAGGCCGCGTACGCCGATGCCGGTCAGCGTCACAACGATGACCATGGTCAGCACCGAGGGGAGCCAGCCCCGGTTGACGAAGACCGGAAGCAGTGCGGCCCCGGTCAGCAGTGTGGCCGCGCCGCAGGCCAGCCCCATCCGAACCGAGCGCCGCCCTTCCAGAACCGAGTCGTCGACCTCCCTCCGGTCCCGTCTCAGTGCTGCGGTCAGAGGCGGGACCACCTCCGTACCCCCAGTCACGGCGTACTCGCTGACGTCAAGCGGGTGCCGCCGTAGCCCTCGGCGGAAGCGGCCGTGCCGCTGTACCCGAATGCGGTCACCCCGGCCTGCGCCCAGGCATCGGTGATCGTGACACCCGCAGGAACGATCACGACGCGCCAGCCGGCGCGGCGGAACACCCCGGCCGTCGCCAACACCTCCGGGCTCGGCTCGGCCACGGCGGGTTTTGCTGGACCCGACTGTCCCGATGGCATCCCGTCGTCGGCGCCGCTGCGTTGTGCCGCTGATATCGACTGGCCTAACCGGGCGCGGCGGCGCTGGCCGGTCGCGCCATAGCTCGCGACATCGGACAGCACAGCGATCGACGTCGAAGTCGAGGACCGGCCGCGGATCAGTGCAGCCGCGTCGTCGGGAGTCGCCTCGCCGAGAACGCAGACGAGCAGCCCATCCTCGCCGGCCTGGCGCAACTCTCTGATCCCGTGATCGAGACTGTTGATCGTCGACGTACGAACGATGGCCAGCTGATCGAGCAGCGCCTCGCGGACAGCCAGGCCCGACACCCCATGGATCTCACCGACGTCGGTAAACAGGCGCAGTCCGTATCCCAATCGGCTCAGGTGGTCACCGACGCTGGCCGCGGCGCTGACCGACCACTCGAAACTTCCGTTCATGCCCTCGCCCCGGTGAGCTGTGCTCCGGGTGTCCAGCAGTAGGGCCGACCGCGTCTGCCAGGGCTGTTCCTCCCGGCGGACCATCAGCTTGCCGACCCGAGCGGTGGAGCGCCAATGCACCTTGCGGAGGTCATCGCCACTGCGGAACTCGCGGGTAGCTGCGTCGTCCTCACCCTGGATGGAGACCGATCGCGCGCTGCTGTCACCGCCGGTTGAGTAGGCCCCACCCAACCCCACTCCGGGCAGCGGATGTACCACCGGAACGATGGTGAGGACGTCTGTTGCAGCGAAGCCTCGGCTGCGTTCGACGAGACCGAACGGATCGGTGAGCTTGAGGCGCAGGGGTCCGATGGCGAACCGACCGCGCAGGGCAGAGCTCACCTGGTACTTCAACTCGACACTCGCACCGGGGGCTAGCCGATCGACCACGAACCGAGCGTGAGCGCCGAGCACATGCGGCACCCCGTCGTCCAGCTGGAGCAGTCCGCTGCGCTGTTCGGCCCGGTTCGTCACCCGCAGAGCGATCGTTGCGGGATGGCCGACCGGCGTACGTGCCGGCACGATTGATCTCGTCGAGGACAGCCGGAATCTGTTGCGCCCCACAAACAATGACGCCACCAGCGGTAAGGCCAGCGCAAAGACCGCAGCGCGTAAGAGGGAGGATTCGCCCAGCGTTACGCCAGTGAGGACAAGTGCTATCCCCGCTGCTACGAGACAATTGCCTCGAAGCGTCAGATTCTCCCAGACATTGCGCATCTCAGGTCAGCGATCTCGGTCGGTATCTCGTAGGTCACTGTGTCGGTTCGGGCGCATTGCGCGGCACCGGAACCCGTTTCACACAATCGGCGATGATGTCGAGGGCGCTGCGTCGCGCGATCTGGGCCTCCGGAGTCAGGATCACCCGGTGACAGAGCACCGGCGCGACGAGTTGTTGGACGTCATCTGGCAGCACGTACTCCCGGCCCGCCAGTGCAGCAACGGCCTTTGCTGAGCGGAGCAGCTGCAGGCTCGATCTTGGTGAGCCGCCGAGTCGAAGCTCAGAACTCCGGCGCGTCGCGGCGACCAGTTCGACGATGTAGCTGGATACGGCTGGCGAGACGTAGACACCGGCTACCGCGGCGATCAGGCTCCGTACCTCCGCGGCGTGGG
>JBPCPI010000169.1:0-28658 GCA_050999295.1 Geodermatophilaceae bacterium
GTTGCACAGGCCGCCCGGTAGTCGCTCAGCACAGCGCTGGCCTCGGCGTCCCCGGCGGCCCCGGTCCAGGCGACGTACCGGGATTCCAACGCCAGCACCAGCTCGACGAGCAGCTGCTCACGGGACAGGACGGCACCCTCGAGGAGCAGAGACGTGGCGCCGAGCGGCAACTCCTCGGCGGTGGTGGATACGTTCAGGCCCACGCCGAGTACGACCGCACGGTCGCCGGACACGGCAAGGATTCCGGCCGCCTTGGCCTGACCTGGGCCCAGCAGCAGGTCATTGGGCCACTTCAGGGCAGCGTCCACATCGGACAGTGTGCGTACGGCATCGAGCGTGGCCAAGCCGGCGAGTATCGGCAACCAACCCCAGGTTCCCCTCGGTGGCGCCGGACGCAGCAGCACACTGAGCGTCAGACCCGCTCCGCGAGGACTCGACCAACTCCGGTCGAGCCGCCCTCGGCCGCTCGTCTGTTCCTCGGCGACGAGGACGAAGCCCTCTGGCTCCCCCTTGCGCGCCGCGTCGGCGACCTGGAAGTTCGTGGACTCGACGGTCGAGGCGAACCCGGCGGCCGGCCATCCCGATCCGCGTCGGCGTAGCTCCTCGCGGACGGCCCTGGCATCGAGCCGCCCGCGAACGGCGGACAGCTCGGCTGGCTCGGGCACGCCGATACGCTACGTCCCGTGACCGCTGAGCCGGGCCCCGCGGCCGAACAGGGCGATTCTCAAGATCGGGAGAACCCGGGCGCCGCCTCGGCGGGGGCCAGGCAGCCTGACATCCACACCACGGCCGGCAAACTGGCCGACTTCCGACGGCGGATCGACGAGGTTGCCGAGGCCGGACATTCGCGCGGTGCCGAAAGACAGCACGAACAGGGGAAGCTGACCGCCCGCGAGCGGATCGAGGCCCTGCTCGACGACGGTTCGTTCACCGAACTCGACGAGTTCGCCCGGCACCGGCAGACCGTTTTCGGGATGGAGAACAAGCGTCCGTTCGGCGACGGCGTGGTCGCCGGCTATGGAACCGTCGACGGCCGCCCGGTGTGCGTGTTCAGCCAGGACGTCACCGTGTTCGGCGGCAGCTTGGGCGAGGTCTACGGCGAGAAGATCGTCAAGATCCTCGACCTCGCGATGACCAACGGCTGCCCGGTCATCGGCATCAACGAGGGTGGCGGGGCGCGGATCCAGGAGGGCGTGGTCTCCCTGGGTCTGTACGGCGAGATCTTCCTGCGCAACGTGCACGCCTCCGGGGTCATTCCGCAGATCTCGCTGGTGATGGGCGCCGCGGCGGGTGGGCACGTCTACTCCCCCGCACTGACCGACTTCATCGTCATGGTCGACAAGACCTCGCAGATGTTCATCACCGGTCCCGACATCGTAAAGACCGTGACCGGGGAGGACGTGACACTGGAGGACCTGGGCGGCGCGCGCACGCACAACACGAAATCCGGTGTGGCGCATTACCTTGCCGAGGACGAGGCCGACGCGCTCGACTATGTCAAGGCGCTGCTGTCCTACCTGCCGTCGAACAACCTGGAACCGCTGCCGGTGGTCGAGAGCTTCCCGATCGACATCTCGCTGCCCGACGGCGTGACCGACCTGGACGCCGAGCTCGACACCTTCATCCCGGACTCGGCGAACACCCCGTACGACATGCACACGGTTATTGAGCACATCCTCGATGATGGCGAATTCCTGGAGATCCAAGCACTTTTCGCGCCGAACATCATCTGCGGCTTCGGCCGGATCGAGGGCCGCCCCGTTGGCGTCGTGGCAAACCAACCGACGCAGTTCGCCGGAACCCTCGACATCGACGCATCGGAGAAGGCCGCGCGGTTCGTACGCACCTGCGACGCGTTCAACGTCCCGGTGCTGACCTTCGTCGACGTACCCGGGTTCCTGCCCGGCACCTCGCAGGAGTGGAACGGGATCATCCGGCGAGGGGCCAAGCTGATCTACGCCTACGCCGAAGCCACCGTGCCGAAGGTCACGGTGATCACCCGAAAGGCCTACGGCGGGGCGTACGACGTCATGGGCTCCAAACACCTCGGCGCGGACATCAACCTCGCGTGGCCGACCGCGCAGGTCGCCGTTGTCGGGGCGCAGGGTGCGGTCGGGATCCTGTATCGGCGCGAGATCGCCGCGGCAGAAGACCCCGAGGCGCTGCGCGCTGAGAAGATCACGGAGTACGAGGACACCCTGGCCAACCCGTACGTGGCCGCTGACCGTGGATACATCGACGCGGTGATTCCCCCCTCGCACACCAGGATCCATGTCGTACGCGCCCTGCGGCTGCTGGCCAACAAGCGCCAGACCCTGCCGCCCAAGAAGCACGGGAACATCCCACTCTGATGCGTGACGATCCCGAACTTTCGCCGCCGTTTCTGCAGATCGTGCGCGGCGAGCCCAGCGTCGAGGAGATCGCCGCCCTGGTGGCTGTCTTGTCGGCCGGTTCGGGGGCACGCAAGGCCACCGCGCCGGCTCCGGTCTTCGGCTGGTCGGCGCGTTCGAGTCTCATGCGCACTTCGCTGTCAGCGGGCCACGGCGGCTGGCGAGCCAGCACGCTGGGGCGGTAGCGCACTCGTCGGTGCGGAAGTTCGAGCCGGGTAGTAGTCGCGGCCGAAACTTCCCCACGGCGGCCGCGCAGTCAGCCGCGTCGCGGCAGCCCGAGCAGATCGCGGATTCGATCCGCGCTCATCCCGCCACCACCCGACGGTGTCGGCATGGAGTCGAAATCCTCGAGCAGCAGCTGAAGTTCACGCCGCGACGCTGGTGATCGCATTGCTTCCCGAGGCGTCTTTCCGCGCAGCGCCGGTATCTCGGTGTCGATCCACTTCCGCTCGTACGCGCGGACGTGTTCGGCCACAGCGTCGCTCATGTCCGGATCCAGGTCCACCGGCTCTGGCACGGCGCGCGGCTTACGCATCAGCTCTTCCACGGACTGCTCCTCGCCGCTCAGAAGCTCAGCTGTGGGGTCGGCATGGCGCAATCGATGGATCAGCTCGGCCAGCCGCTCTCGCGAATTCACGCTGATCTCGACCTCGAGTCCGGCTCGGGTGAACGTCCCCGCGACCGTGCCGTCGGAGCGCTCCACAACAAGACAATCCTTCCCGCGCTCGGTCAGGCCCGAGGCTCGTAGTCGCGTCCAGGCCTTCGCCGTGGACAGTCGCCACACCTGCGTGGCGATCACGAGTGCCTGCCCCTCGGTGTTCTGCAGCTCGGGCAGCTCATCGGCGGCTCTGCGCCAAGCCAGCAGGTCTTGCGCCGAGCCGGATTCCAGCACCGCGGACAGGGAGGCGCGTTGGCGGCGTGGAACCATGAGCACCACCCCGAGCATGCGACCAGATCCAGTGTCCAGCATTCGAGTCAGCAGCAGTTCGCCACGACGGGCTTCGAGGCTCCCGATTCGCTCGACCACGTCATACTCCTGATCGTCGGCCAGGTCCCGCAGCCGCATCCCGGTTCCGGGACTCACGTCGCGTACCTCGTAGAGTGCCAGCCGACTGCTCAGCCAGGTAGTGGCGAGATCTCGCTCGTCGTCCGGCAGTAGCTCCCCTCGCTCGGCGATGAAATCGGCTAATGCGCCGCCCTCGTGGAGGGCGCAGTCAGCGACTAACGGCTCCGTCAGCGCAGCGTGCGCAGCAGCCTGACTGTGAATGTCTTCGGTGCCGACCAGTGCCGCGCCGTAGACCAGGACCAGGTCACTCAGCGGCGGGCGCTGGAGGTAGCGCCGGGCCTTGCCCAAGAGCCAGCCGGCCCGGTCGCTGAGCGGATGCCCGATGCGCTGTCGACCGTGGCAGTGCTTGTACTTGCGGCCGCTTCCGCAGGGGCACGGTGCATTGCGCGGCGCCGCCGTTGCAGGCGGGAACCGGAAACTGGCGTAGGTCGCCAGCTCCTCGTCATCGTCGTCAACACCGGCCCGCCTCAGCAGGTCGTACGCGGTCGCCGCATCACCACGGTCGCCGGCGTAGTCCGCCGAGCGCCAGAGCGCCGCCTGGCACTGGGGATTGGCCTCCAACGCCGCTGCTAGCCAGGTCTCCTCCTCGGTAGGATCCTGCTGCCACTCTGCGCACACAGCCAGGCACATCGCTGGACCGCACGCATCCGGCGTGCCCTTGGCCGCATGGAAGGCCCACCGCAGGAACGGTTCCCACTTGTCCGAGCGGTAGACAGCTGAGTGCAGCCAAGACTCTGCCCTGGGCTCGGACAGTGCGGCCGCTGCCGCACGAGCCCGTTGGTTGTCAGCGTGGTCCGGGTCGTTTTGCCAGTCCATAAAGGCCTGCCGCGCATGTGCGGCGTTGTCCAGGAGCTCTTGCTGGGTCTCGCTCAGTCTTTCGTCATCGGCATCGTCGTCGGTCGTGTCAAACCCGAGGTTCTCCGGGGTGAGACCACTCAGGCGCCAGGTCAGCCAGAGTGCCCGAGGCAGGCCCCAGCAGCCCAACTCGGTGACTCGACGGTCCTCGTCCACAGCGCCGAGCGCCTGCCAGAGGGGCATCACGAGTTCGAAGGCGTGCTCTACGAGCTGGAGACCGTCGTAGTCGAACTCCACTTCCACCTCAGGCACCACCGAGGATGTACGGACCAGTGCTTGCGGACTGGCATCGGCGCCTGATCCCTGACGCACCATGGCCACGACCGCGGCGATCCAGTCGGCGTGGGTCAGTGTCATCACCGCAGCCACCGATTCGATGTCCCAGCCTGGGTCCTGGGGCGGGGAGACGACCGAGCCCGCCGCTATCAACCAGGCCGCTTCGTCGTCCATGTCGTTGGGAACCCCGGCCGCCCAGCTCAGCGAGCGGGCGAACCAGTCATAGGGCCAGGCGCCACGGCTCACACCCGCTCGCAGAAGCCCAGTCGAGGCGGAACGCTGTCGCTGCGGAACTTCGCTCGGAAGGTCGTCTCCGAGCATCTCCATTAGGAGCGCTGCTGCCTCGCGGTCCGCTTCGTCCAGAGCCGCGAGAAACTCCTCGTCGTCCAAGTCATCCAGGTAGTCCAAGTCGTCCGGGTCATCGAGGTCATCTAGACGATCGAAGGGACTCGCCGCGCTATCGAGCCTCCCTGGCGCCGGATCCTGGCTACCGCCCGCCAAGCTGGATAGGTCAGGTTTGGTTGGCTTGCGTTTGGTTGGCTTGCGTGCCATGGGCCCATCTTCTCGTATTCCAACGCCACGATCGGGGGCAACTGGGTATCTGCCGCACCTCATCCTCGCCTCGGCATCGCTCGGACGGCTTCGACTGCTGCGACAAGCCGGATTCGACCCGCAGGTCATCGTCAGTGGCGTGGACGAGTCGACGGTCACTGGCACCGACCCGCGCGCCCTAGTCATGGAACTGGCGCTGGCCAAGGCCTCCGCCGTGGCCGCGTTAGTGACCGAGGGACTGGTAGTCGGCGCCGATTCGGTACTGGACCTCGACGGGGAGGTACTGGGCAAGCCCACCGATGCCGAGGCTGCGCGTAACCGCTGGGCCACGCTGTCCGGCCGATCCGGCGTGCTACGCACTGGGCAGGCGTTGGTTCTCGTGGTCGATGGCGCGGTTCGCGCCACGGATGTGTCCGCGGCCGCGGCCACCGTGCGCTTCGGCAAGCCCGACGAAGCCGAACTCGAGGCCTACCTACGCTCCGGGGAACCAATCCAGGTGGCCGGCGCCTTCACCATCGACGGACTGGGCGGGCAGTTCATCGACTCGATCGACGGAGACGCGGGCACGGTCATCGGTCTCAGCCTCCCACTGCTGCGCATCCAGGCTGCTCGCCTCGGCGTACGGCTGACCGATCTCTGGTCCTAGGTTGCAGACCGAAGGTGCGGACACAACACTTGTCCAGCAGGGCCGCAGCGCGACGGCCGGGCACACCAGGAAGGGGCATCAATGACCAGCGGTCCTGCCGAACCGCACGTCATCGATCGCGTTTCGGGCCATGAACCCCGCAGACCGCAGAAGCCGTCCGAGGCCAGGAATCGACGCATCCTCCTGTTCGCTGGCTCTGCGATCGTGCTCGTCACGGTGTTAGGACTGGTGGTTGTGCTGCTCGTCGGTCGCGGGTTCACTGCGACCGGAACGTTCACTCTGTTGGACCGGGATGGGGATGGCGTTGGCGGCGGGGCTGAGTATGGCGAGATCGGCAAGGGCGCTCCTTGCTTCGGCACAGGAGGCTATGACGACATCCGCGAAGGCGCTCCGGTCCTCATCCGCGATGACGCAGGAACCACCGTAGGGGAAGGTCGGCTCGAGTACGCCAGGACCATCGGCCGGCTTTCTTGCGTCTTCACCTTCACCATCGAAGATGTCGCGTCGGGAGCGGAGTTCTACGAGGTCGAGGTCTCCGGCCGCGGCGGAACGAACTTTACCCAAGATGAACTCGAGAAGGGCATCGGACTGGCAATCGGTGGTGAATGGTGAACCTTCCGACGAGTCAGTGTGCACCCGATTCGACTCTTGCCTGGATCTCCTGTGGACTCAGCTCCCCGAATGGCTGGGACAGCAGCCACAGATGGCCGAACGGATCCTGCAGCCGGCCGTCGCGGCTGCCGTAGTACTGGTCTCCCACTGGGATCAGGACCGTGGCACCGTTCGCGACCATCGCTGCGGCCCGGGCGTCGGCATCGGGAACCTGGAGATGGCACAAGACGGGGCTGCCGCCGAACTCCGACGGACTCCAGTTCACCTTCCCGTCGGACTGGGTCACCGAGAAGACCGACTCCCCGACCTCTACCTCGGCATGGACGATCGTTCCGGAGGGCTCGGCGTAGCGGACCAGTTCCCGGCCGCCGAGTGCGGCCACATAGAAGTCCAGTGCTGCCGCGGTGTCGTCTACAACCAGGCGCAGGTGCAGTCGGGTAGGTATCTCGCTCATGAGCCGAGCTTCACCGGTCAGTCGGCCTGCGTCTAGAACGAATGGGAAGTCGCTGCCAGACTGCGCTGATGACCGAGGTCTCCCGGCGCGCGTTCCTCGGTCGGGCCGGGCTCGCCGCTGGCGGCGTCGCGGTCGGCGGTGCCTCGGTCGGTGTGCTGGCCGCACGTACCGACTCCGACAGCACACAGAACCGTGACCGACCGGCGGCCCCCCTGGATCCCCAGGACTGGGACTCGGTACGCGACCAGTTTGCGCTGAGCCGCGACCTGCTGCAGTTCGCCGCATTCGTCCTAGCCTCGCCGCCGCGGCAGGTCACCGACGCGATCAGCGGACATCGTGCTCGCCTCGACGAGGACACCAATGGCTATCTCAACGCCCGGGAGCCCGAACTGGACTCCGCGGTCATCAGCGCGGCCGCGGACTACCTGGAAACCGAGCCAGAGACCATCGCGCTGACCGACAGCACCACGATGGGCCTCGGCTTGGTCTACACCGGGATCCGGCTCTCCCCAGGCCAGGAGTTGCTCACCTCCGAACACGACTTCTACGCTACCCACGAGGCGCTGCGGATGCGTGCGGCCAGGGACGGTGTCGGCGTTCGGCGGGTGAAGCTCTACGACTATGCCGGGACCGCATCGGTTGACCAGATCGTCACCCGCCTCGGCGAGGCCATCACGCCGGGCACCCGAGCGGTGGCGCTGACCTGGGTGCACTCGGGAACTGGGGTGAAGCTTCCGGTCGCCGAGCTCGTAGCCGAGATTCGGTCGCGAGCAATGACGCTGGGGATCGAACGGCCGTTGCTGTGTCTGGACGGGGTGCACGGCTCCGGCGTGGAAGACACGTCACCGGCCGAGCTGGGCTGTGACTTCCTGATCACCGGTGCGCACAAGTGGTTGTTCGGCCCTCGGGGCACCGGTTTCGTGTGGGCCTCGACGCAGTCGTGGGCGGAGTTGGATCTGTCGATCCCCTCCTTCGCGCCGGGAGTCGTGGGCGCCTACATCCAGAACCTCGATCCCGTCGGTGTCGCGCCCGGGGCTGCGGCTACGCCCGGTGGATACAAGGCCTTCGAACATCGCTGGGCCCTGGCCGAGGCCTTCGCCTTCCATCAGGCACTCGGCCGGGACAGGGTCGCGGCGCGGACCCGCGGGTTGGCCACCCAGCTCAAGCAGGGTCTGGCCCAGCTCGGTGGCGTGCGGGTAGTGACGCCGATGGACCCGGAGTTGTCGGCTGGGATCGTGTGCCTGGCCATCGAGGATGCGTCGATCTTCGAGCTCCCGGCCGTGCTCCGCGAGCGGCACGGTTTGGTCGCCAGCGTCACTCCGTACAGCCTGCCGCACCTGCGCCTGGGACCGAGCATCGTCACCTCCCCGGACGACGTCGAGGCAGCGGTCCGGGCGATCGACAAGGTGCGGTGACTGAGCTGGCAGACGTCCGTACCGCCCACACCTCGGTATTGAGTGCCGCCGAACTGCGAGCCATCCGCGCGCTGCTGGACGAGGCATTCGACGGGGACTTCACCGACGAAGATTTCGAGCACGGTCTCGGCGGGATGCATGCCCTCGTTGAGGACGGTTCGACGCTGATCGGGCATGGCTGCGTTGTCATGCGCCGGCTGTGGCATGCCGGTCGCTCGCTGCGCACCGGCTACGTCGAGGGTGTCGCGGTGCACTCGGACCATCGAGGTCGCGGGCATGGTCATGCCGTGATGGCAGCACTGGAGACGATCATCGAGGGCGCGTACGAGATCGGCGCCCTGAGCAGCTCCGAAGCCGCGTTCGACTTCTACGCCTCGCGCGGCTGGCAGTTGTGGACCGGGACGGCCTCGGTGATCTCCCCCCACGGGATCCGGGGCACTCCCGGGGACGAGGGTTCCATCTACCTGCTTCCGGGAGATACCTACCTGCAACCCGACGGCGATCTGGCGTGTGATTGGCGAGATGGCGACGTCTGGTAAGTCCGGAAACGACGATCGAAAGTGCGTGGCGAGTCGGACTCGATAGGGTCGCGATGGTGGAGGGAGGTCCGCGCCGTGCAGAAGGTTCTGATCGCCAACCGCGGCGAGATCGCCGTACGGATCGCCCGCGCCTGCCGTGACGCGGGCCTAGGCAGTGTCGCGGTCTATGCCAACCCCGACCGCGACGCTCTGCACGTACTCGTCGCCGACGAAGCCTTCGCCTTGGGTGGCAACACTCCCGGGGAGTCGTATCTGCGGATCGACAAACTCCTGGCCGTCGCCGAGCAAGCCGGCGCCGATGCGGTGCATCCCGGGTACGGCTTCCTCGCCGAGAACGCCGACTTCGCGCGCGCGGTGATCGAGGCGGGGCTGAGCTGGATCGGCCCGCCAGTCGAGGCGATCATCTCCCTCGGCGACAAGGTGGCCGCCCGGCACATCGCGACCAAGGCCGGCGCGCCGCTCGTACCGGGAACCATTGACCCGGTCTCCGGCCCGGAGGAGGTGCATGCCTTCGCCGACGAGCACGGGCTCCCGGTCGCCATCAAGGCGGCCTTCGGCGGTGGCGGGCGTGGCCTCAAGGTCGCCCGCAAGTCCGAGGAGATCGACGAGTTGTACGCCTCTGCCGTACGCGAGGCCGAGGCCGCGTTCGGCCGCGGCGAGTGCTTCGTCGAGCGCTACCTCGACAAGCCGCGGCACGTCGAGGCGCAGGTCCTGGCCGACTCGCATGGCACCGTGGTCGTGGTCGGCACCCGCGACTGCTCCCTGCAGCGCCGCCACCAGAAGCTGGTCGAGGAGGCGCCAGCACCGTTCCTCACCGACGAGCAGCGCGCCACGATCCACGAGTCGGCCAAGGCGATCTGCGCGGAGGCCGGATACGTCGGCGCCGGCACCGTCGAGTACCTCGTCGCGGCCGACGGCACGATCTCCTTCCTCGAGGTCAACACCCGGCTGCAGGTCGAACACCCGGTCAGCGAGGAAACCACCGGCCTGGATCTCGTCCGCGAGCAGTTCCGGATCGCCGACGGGGAGCCACTGGGGTACGACACCGATCCCGAACCGCGAGGGCACAGCTTCGAGTTCCGGATCAACGGCGAGGACGCCGGGCGCAACTTCCTGCCGGCGCCCGGCACCGTCACCCGGTGGCGTCCGCCTAGTGGCCCTGGCGTACGGCTGGATTCCGGCGTCGTCGAGGGTGCAGTGATCGGTGGGGGCTTCGACTCGATGCTGGCCAAGCTGATCGTCACCGGCGCCACTCGGAAACAGGCCCTAGAGCGCTCCCGCCGGGCACTGGATGAACTGGAGGTCGGCGGGATGCCCACCGTCGTCCCGTTCCATCGGGCGATCGTGTCCGACCCAGCATTCACCTCCGAACCGTTCGCGGTGCACACCCGGTGGATCGAGACCGAGTTCGACAACCAGATCCCGCCGTACGCCGAGCCGACCGAGGACCCGGAGGCACCGGCCGAGCGGCAGACTGTGGTGGTCGAGGTGGGTGGTCGTCGACTGGAGGTCTCGCTGCCCGGCGGCCTGGCGCTCGGCGGCGGTGGTGCCGTGCCCGGTGGGGTGGCGGCCAAACCCCGTCGACGTGCTGGCTCGGGGTCGGGCAGCGCGGCCGGTGGGGATGCGCTGACCAGTCCGATGCAGGGCACGATTGTCAAAATCGCGGTCGAGGACGGCGCCACGGTGCAGGCTGGTGATCTCGTGGTCGTCCTCGAGGCGATGAAGATGGAGCAACCGATCAACGCGCACAAGGCCGGCACCGTCAGTGGCCTGTCAGCCTCGGTCGGCGAGGCCGTGACCAGCGGGGCGACCATCTGCACGATCACCGACGCCGCCGAGGCCCGCGGCAGCTGAGGTCAGCCGCGCCCTATCTCGGTTTCCAGCGGGCTAACCTGGGTTGGCCGCGCCCTACTTCGGCGGAGGGCCGCGCCGTCAACTAAGAGCACACTCATCGTCACCTCATCCTGCTATTACCTTGAGCAGCGATCTTTGGGATCGGAGCACCTCTGACGACCCGAAGGGCAGATCCTGATGATCACTCCCCTGGCTCGGCCTCGGCTCGCGAGCGCCAAGGCCGCCTACACCGTGCGCCGCGTCGACCTATCCAGAGAGCTGGTGCTCCAGTCCGGACCAGACGTCGAGCCGAATGCCGGTGATCTGATCCTGGCGGAGGTGACCCGGATCGGCCAGCACAAGGGGCTCGAACTGGCCAGCAGCCGCAAAGCCACCCTGTATTGCGGTGACGAGGTCCTGGTCGCCTATGGCGGGCGCTACGCCCCTGACCAGTTCGAGGCCGAGGTTCCACACGACCTCTCAGAATGCCAACTGGTCGCCGCCGGTGGGCTGGCGGCAAGGGTGACCGCCCAGCATCTAAAGATGGGCCAGGCCACCGATCTGCGTCCGATCGGTCTTCTCGGCAGGGTCGAGGGGGGAATCTGCAACGTCCGCGACGGTGCCATCGCGCCGCTGCACACCGGGACGGGCGTCCCGACCACAATCGTGGTGGTTGGCACCTCGATGAACGCCGGCAAGACCACAACGGTGGCCGCGATAGCTCATGGCCTGACCGCGGCTGGCTTGCGGGTGGGCGCGGCGAAGGTCACGGGCACCGGAGCCGGCGGTGACCCGAACCTGTTCGCCGATGCCGGCGCGGCCGAGGTGCTGGACTTCATCGACGCCGGTTACGCGTCCACCTATCGCGTTCCGGTCGACGCGCTTGCAGATGCCTTCGTCCTGTTGCACGGCGAGCTTGCCGGTCGCGACGTGGACGCCATAGTGATCGAAATAGCCGACGGAATCCTGCAGCCGGAAACGAAGGCCCTCCTCGAACACCACACGGTCACCGACCGGATCACCGGCATGGTCTTCGCCGCTGGCGACGCCATGGGCGCCGTCGCAGGCGTCGCCACGCTGCGGGGCATGGGGCTACCGGTCCTGGCAGCCAGCGGCTTGCTGACCGCCTCCCCGTTGGCCACCCGCGAGGCCCAATCGATCCTCGACGTGCCGGTCTACAGCCCGGACGACCTGGGCGACGCGACGATCGCCCGGACCCTCGCAGAGCGGGCAGGCATGCGCCCGGCCAACGACATTCAGGAGGGGGGGTCCCCACGAGTCGACCCGCCGGCGGCCATGGAGACCCAGGGCCGCAACCGGCAGGTGCCGGTGGCCGCGGCGTGAGCACAAGCCAACCATCGGGCACCGAAGCCGGCTCGATCCCGGCGTTGTGGAGTGCCGGACGTCCGCGGCTGCTCGCTGCCCTGGTCGCTGTCGGTTTCGGCCGGGCCGCGGTCGCGCTAGGTGCCGCGTACCTGGTCGGATTCGCCTTCTCCGCCCTGCTGGGTGCCGCTGCCGAGCCGAAAATGATCGCCGGCATGGCTCTCGGTCTCGGCGTGCTGGCCGCCGCTGGTGCCGCGTTGGTAGCCCTCGAACGGCTGCTCGCCGAAAAGCTCGGGCAGTCCTACGTGCAGGCGGTTCGGATGAAGCTGTTCGGACAGATCAGTCGGACCCCTACCCGCGAGGCGAGCAAGCGCAGCGTCGGGGGATCCGCGCTGCGTTTCACCGGTGACCTGACTGCCGTGGGTCGCTGGGTCAGTCTGGGAATCTCCCGGCTCGCCGTGGCGGTTCCGCTTCTTGCGGTGTGTCTGATCGCCCTGGTCATCGTCAATCCACTGATCGGGCTGGGGATCGCCGGAGTACTGGTCGCCGGCGCCCTGGTGACCCTCTGGCAGGCGCGGGCCCTGCGCCGGACCACTCGCCGGGCCAGGCGCCGCCGGGCGCAACTGGCGGCACATGTCACCGAACACGTCGCGCACTCGGCGGTGATGCAGGCCTTCGGACAGGAGCACAGCGAACGGGCCGCCGTTCGTCGGCGCGGCCAACGACTCAGCCAGGCGATGATCGACCGAGCCCTGGCCATCGGGCTGATCAGGGCGACCGCCGAGGCCACCGGCGCGATCGCCACCGGCGCGGTCGTCGTCCTGGCCGTCACCGCTGGGCAGAGCGTTGGTCCCGCCGCCGCGGCAGTGACCATCGTGGGATACCTGGTCACGCCGGTCCGCGACCTGGGGCGGGTGGGCGAGTACCGCACGGCCTCGACGATCGCGATGGAGAAGATCCGCGAGGTTCTGGCCCGCCCCCGCCGGCCCGAGCCGCCCGCCGATGCCCCTGACCTACCCGAGGGACCCGGCGCACTCGATGTCCACGACATCACCGTCGACGGGCTTTTCGGCCCCATCAACGCCATGATCGACCCCGGGCAGGTGGTCGCGCTGGTCGGGCCGAACGGCGCCGGTAAGTCCACCCTGCTTCAGGTGATCGCCGCCCTCGGGGAGGCCGACGCCGGTGTCGTCCGGCTCGACGGCGCAGTGCTGACCGAGGCGTCGGCGCAATCGGTACGCCGGGCCATCGGGGTGGTTGCCCCCGACGTCCCGCTGTTGCGCGGGACGATCATGGACAACGTCCGGTACAGCAACCAGGAAGCCACCGATGACGAGATCACCGCGTTGATGGCCCACTGCGGTCTCGACGAGGTGATCCGGTCGCTGCCGCAGGGAGCGCACACCCGCGTGGGCGAGCGCGGCGCCCGGTTGTCCTCCGGTCAACGGCAACGCGTAGCTCTGGCCCGCGCCCTGC
This sequence comes from Geodermatophilaceae bacterium, assembly GCA_050999295.1. Taxonomy (GTDB): domain Bacteria; phylum Actinomycetota; class Actinomycetes; order Mycobacteriales; family Geodermatophilaceae; genus JACCQS01. Next base: position 13,438 of record JBPCPI010000169.1, read on the forward strand.
TCAACCGACCCCGTCTACTGCTGCTCGACGAGGCCGACGCGAACCTCGATCCCGCTGCAGTCGAGATCATCGATCGGGTTGTCGCCGAGTACGACGGGACGGTCCTGTTCGTGACGCACCGGCCGGAGCGGGCCATGCGCGCCAACGAGATCTGGGTGCTGGCCGATGGACGGCTCAGCACGCGGCGCGTGATCCCGGCCACCACAGAAGCCGCGCCGCGCCTACACCTGTCCGCATGACTTGGTGGCCACGATGAAACCGCGTACGCCAACTCCAAGAGGCTCTCTACGCGTGGTGGCACGCAACTGAGGGACGGTTGCGCCGGGTGACTCCCTGGTGCTGGTGCAAGGGCCAGCCCGAACGCCGGATGCCGAGGCCCGGTCAGCTAGAAAGGCCGAGTCAGAGGTAGCGGCGGGCCAGCGCGCCGGCCTGGGCGCCGTACGAGCCGCCGAACATCACCGCGTGCACCAGTACCGGAAACAGCTGGTGTAGGCCGACGCGTTCCCGCCAGCCCGAGCCCAGCGGCGCCGCCTCGTCGTATGCGGCCAGGATCCGATCGAGGAACGGCGCACCGAACAACGCCAACATCGCCAAGTCGCTCTCCCGGTGCCCGCCATGGGCGGCCGGGTCGATGAGGTACGTCTTTCTGTCTGCGGCCCAGTGCACGTTCCCGCTCCAGAGATCGCCGTGCAGCCGCGCGGCTGGTTCGGGCGGAACACCAAGGGAATCCAGCCGCCCCATGAGCGCTGACACCGCGTCAGAATCGGCTGTCGAGATGTGCCCGGCGTCCCGGGCCGCGCGAAGGTAGGGCTCAATCCGTCGTACGGCGAAGAACTCGGCCCACTCGCCCGAATCGACGCCGTGGTTGTCCAAGGCCAACTGCCCGATGAACCCTGGCCGCAGCGCGCCCAACCCGTCCGCGCCGGCCCGATGCAGGCCGGCCAAGTCGGCGCCGAACCGCTCGGCGGCCCGCCGAGACGGCTCGCCCCGGGGCACCCACTCCAACAGCAGGAGTTCCTCGCTCACCGCGATGACCTCCGGGGTGGGGATCACCGCTGCGTCGGCGATCCAGGCCAAGCCGGCCGCTTCGGCGGCGAAGAAGCCAGAGGGCGCCCCCTCGCGCGACTTGGCGAAGATCGCCTCGCCGCTGTCCAGAGTGAACAACTCCGCGACACAGGTGTCCCCGCCCGGCAGCGGCGTGGCTCGGATCCGCTGGTGGCGCACCATCATCGGCACGACACGCGGATGTGCGCGCAGGTAGGCCAGGTCCAGTGCCCCGTCCGTCACATTTCTCGCCTCCGCGCTCGCTCCGCTCCTTTACTCCGTCTCGTGCGCTCCGCGCACCGTGCGGTCCGCTCCTCCCTCGCTGGCGCTCGGTCGATGCTCCCGCCCTCTCGCCGCTGCTCGTCCCTCGCTGCGATGCTCACTCGCTGTCGGCTTCGGGCACACTGCTCGCTTAGGAAAGATCGTCGGTGCCCATGAGCCGGCGGCCAGCTTCGGTGATCGATCCCGACAGGGACGGGTAGATGGAGAAGGTGTGCGCGAGGTCGGCTGCGGTGAGCCCGTTCTGGACGGCCAGCGCGATCGGGAGGATCAGTTCGGAGGCACCCGGAGCCACGACGACACCGCCGATGACAACGCCGGTCGGGCGCCTACAGACCAGCTTTACGAAGCCGTCCTGCAGGTCGACCATCTTGGCCCGCGCGTTCGTCGCCAGCGGGAGCATGATCGTGTCCGCGGCCATGGCCCGCTCGTTGACCACCTTCTCGGAATGTCCGACGGTGGCGATCTCGGGGTGGGTGAAGACGTTGGCCGCCACCGTCTTCAGCTTGATCGGGGAGACCGCCTCACCGAGTGCGTGCCAGATCGCGATCCGGCCCTGCATGGCGGCCACCGAAGCGAGCGGCCAGACACCGGTCACGTCACCGGCCGCGTAGATCCCGGCAATGTTGGTGCGGGAGACCTTGTCGACGGTGATATGCCCGCTGTCGGTGACCGCGAGCCCCGTCGATTCCAGACCGAGCCCGCCGGAGTTGGGTACCGACCCGACAGTCATCAACGCGTGTGATCCTCGAACCTCACGCCCGTCCTCCAGGGAGACGATTACTCCGTCAACGTCACGTCGGACGCCAGAAGCCCTGGCCTGCTTGACGATCTGGCCGCCACGCTTGGTGAAGACCTGCTCGAGGACCTCGGCTGCGTCCGCGTCCTCCCCCGGCAGCACCCTGTCCCGTGAGGACACCAAGGTCACCGGGATGCCGGCCTCGAGGTAGCCGCTGGCGAACTCCGCACCGGTGACGCCGGAGCCGACGACCACGAGGTGCTCCGGGAACTCTTCGAATTCGTAGACCTGTCGCCAGGTCAGGATCCGCTCACCGTCCGGCTCGGCACCGGCCAGGATCCGTGGGTCGGAGCCGGTGGCCAGCAGCACGATCTCGCTGTCGATGTCCTGGTCACCGTCAGCAGCCTGCACCCGGACAACATGACGGGCCAGACCTGGTGTGACGTCCGCCAACCGGGCAGACCCGCTGATCAGAGTCACGCCCTCGCGGGCCAGTCGGGACCGGATGTCGGCCGACTGGGCAGCGGCCAGGGTGGCGACCCGGCCGTGGACCGTGTGCGGGTCCAGGCTGGCCTGCGCCACATCTCCGGCTCGTACGCCGAGGCTGCCGCTGTCCCGCACGCTGGTCAGCGCCCCGCTCGAGGCGATGAACGTCTTGGAGGGGACACAGTCGGCGAGTACGCATGCCCCGCCCATTCCGTCCCGCTCGACCACGGTGACCTCGGCGCCCAACTGGGCCGCGACGAGGGCCGCCTCGTACCCGGCCGGTCCTCCCCCGATGATCACGATGCTGGTCACGTGCGCCATTCTCGCCTACCCTTCGGGCGCCCCGAACGCCTGCGTTCCCTGACTGGGCGCCCGCTTGGCTACGCTGCGCCGGTGCCGCTCTATGCCGCGTACGGATCCAACATGGATCCGGCCCAGATGCTCCGTCGCTGCCCGCATTCCCCAGAGGCGGGGACCGGCTGGATCCGTGGCTGGCGGCTCACCTTCGGCGGCGAGGAACTGGGCTGGGAGGGCGCACTGCCGACCATCGTCCCGGCCGAGGGCCATGACGTCTTCGTCGCCCTGTACGACGTATCCGCGGAGGACCAGCGGCTGCTCGACGTCTGGGAGGGGGCGGACACCGACCTGTACATGACGATGCGCGTCGGGGTGCACACGCTCACCGGTGCGGAACTGGCCTGGACCTACGTCCTGGACGCCTTCGAGGGCGGCCTGCCCTCCGCCCGGACCATCGGTCTGATCGCCGATGCCGCCCAGGCCGCGGCCGCGCCGGACGACTACATCTCGGCCCTGCGTGCGCGCGAGTGCCGGTCGGTCGGTCCCTGACACTCCGGCTACCCCGGCCAAGGTGCGGTGCCGCGGAAGGCATCCAGGATCTGCTTGGCGGCAAGTGACGGGGTGAGATCGCCAGTCCGTACGGCGTGCTCCAACTCCGGCGCCAATTTACGTACGGCCGGGTGCTCGCGCAGGTCGCGCTCGAGGGTGTCGCGCACCATGCGCCAGGTCCACTGCACCTCCTGGCGCTGTCGTCGCCATTCCAACTCTCCGCTGGCAGCCAGCTGCTCCTGATGAGCGAGGACCTTCTCCCAGACCTGGTCGAGCCCACTGCCGTCCAATCCCGAGCAGGTGAGGACCGGCACCTGCCAAGCAGTTTCAGCACCGCGCAACATTCGTAGGGCTCCGGCGAGCTCGCGCGCCGCGCGGCGGGCGTCGTCGGTGTGCGGGCCATCGGCTTTGTTCACGGCGATCACGTCGGCGATTTCCAGGATCCCGCGCTTGATTCCTTGCAGCTGGTCACCCGTACGCGCCATGGTCAGGTAGAGGAAGGAGTCGACCATGTCCGCGACCGCAACTTCGGATTGACCGACCCCGACGGTCTCCACCAGCACCGTGTCGTACCCGGCTGCCTCCACGACCACCATGGATTCGCGGGTGGCTTGGGCTACCCCTCCGAGTGTGCCCGCGGTGGGAGCGGGCCGGATGAAGGCCGCCTCGTCGACTGCCAGCCGCGACATCCGGGTCTTGTCACCGAGGATCGACCCGCCGCTGCGGATCGAGGACGGGTCGACGGCTAGGACGGCGACCCGGTGCCCGTCAGCCGTCAGCGATGTCCCCAGCGCGTCGATGAAGGTGGACTTACCGACTCCGGGCACGCCGCTGATCCCTACCCGCCGGGCCGATCCCGCGTGCGGCAACAGAGCGAGCAAGAGATCCTGCGCCTGCGCGCGGTGGTCACTGCGCCGGGACTCGACCAGCGTGATCGCTCGGGCGAGCGCCGTACGGGATCCGGCCAGCACCCCGTCCACAAGTCGCGCGACGGGATCAGCCATCGGCACCGCTCATGGGGCCGCGTACCGGCTCACGTACGCCCGAGGCGCTCGGACAGCGTGGCCAGCAGGTCCTGGGCAGCCGTTGCGATGACCGTTCCGGGCGGGAAGATCGCGCTCGCGCCGGACGCTTCGAGCTCGGCGAAGTCACCCGAGGGAATGACCCCACCGACGACGATGAGGATGTTGTCGGCTTCCATCTCGTCCAGCGCTGCCCGCAGCGCCGGTACGAGCGTGAGGTGTCCGGCGGCGAGCGAGTTGACCCCGATGATGTGGACATCGGCCTCCACGGCCTGCAGGGCAACCTCTTCCGGAGTCTGGAACAGCGGGCCGACGTCGACGTCGAAGCCGAGGTCGGCGAACGCGGTGGCAATCACCTTCTGACCGCGGTCGTGCCCGTCCTGGCCCATCTTCGCCACCAGGATCCGCGGCCGACGACCCTGCGCAGCCTCGAACTCCGCGGCCAGCTGCCGGGTGTTCTCGATGCTGTCCACGGTCCCCGCCTCGTCCCGGTAGACGCCGGTGATCGTCCGCACGGTTGCCTGGTGCCGGCCGTACACCTCTTCCAGTGCCGAGGAGATCTCACCGACGGTCGCCTTGGCGCGGGCTGCGTCGATGGCCAGGGTGAGCAGGTTGTCGGCCAGGCCGCCACTTCGGCGTCCTTCGGCGGCCGCCCACGCGGCGTCGGTCAGCTTCTTCAGCGCCGCCTCGCAGGCCGCTGCATCCCGTTCGGCGCGCAGGGTCTGCAATCGGGCCTCCTGCCGGGCCAGCACATCGGCGTTGTCGATCTTGAGGACGTCGATGTCCTCGTCGGCGTCCTCGCGGTACTTGTTGACCCCGATCACCGGCTGTCGGCCGGCGTCGATCCGCGCCTGGGTACGGGCAGCGGCCTCCTCGATCCGGAGTTTGGGCAGCCCCTCCTCGATCGCCTTCGCCATCCCCCCGGCCGCCTCGACCTCCTCGATGTGGGCCCACGCACGCCGAGCCAGGTCGTAGGTCAGCTTCTCGACGTAGGCCGACCCACCCCACGGATCGATGACTCGCGAAGTACCGGACTCCTGGGCAAGCATGATCTGAGTGTTGCGGGCGATCCGGGCGGAGAAGTCCGTCGGCAGCGACAGTGCTTCGTCCAACGCGTTCGTGTGCAGCGACTGGGTATGCCCCTGGGTCGCGGCCATCGCCTCAAGGCAGGTCCGTACGACGTTGTTGAAGACGTCCTGCGCGGTCAGCGACCAGCCCGAGGTCTGGCAGTGCGCCCGCAGCGAGAGGGACCTGTCGTTCTTCGCACCGGCGTCGACGACCAGTTTCGCCCAGAGCAGTCGCCCGGCGCGGAGCTTCGCGATCTCCATGAAGAAGTTCATGCCGACCGCCCAGAAGAAGGACAGCCGAGGCGCGAAGACGTCGACGTCCAATCCGGCCGCCTGACCCGCCCGGATGTACTCCATCCCGTCGGCCAGCGTGTAGGCCAGTTCCAGGTCGGCGGTCGCTCCTGCCTCCTGGATGTGATAGCCCGAGATCGAGATCGAGTTGTATTTCGGCATCTTCTGGGAGGTGTAGCTGAAGATGTCGCTGACGATCTGCATGGACGGTCCGGGCGGATAGATATAGGTGTTGCGGACCATGAACTCCTTCAGGATGTCGTTCTGGATCGTCCCCGAGAGCTGTTCGGGGGCAACGCCTTGCTCCTCGGCGGCGGCGATGTAGAGCGCGAGCACCGGAAGCACCGCGCCGTTCATCGTCATCGACACCGACATCTGATCGAGCGGGATGCCGTCGAAGAGCTGACGCATGTCCAGGATCGAGTCGATCGCCACGCCGGCCATCCCGACATCACCCGGTACGCGTGGATGGTCGGAGTCGTACCCGCGATGGGTCGGCAGATCGAAGGCGATCGACAGACCCTTCTGCCCGGCAGCGAGATTGCGCCGGTAGAAGGCATTCGAGGCGGCTGCGGTGGAGAACCCCGCGTACTGGCGGATCGTCCACGGCTGGGTCGCGTACATCGTCGGGTACGGGCCGCGCAGGTATGGCTTGATCCCCGGGTAGGTGCCCAGGAAGTCCAGGTCGACCAGGTCGTCGCTGGTGTAGAGCGGCGGGACGGTGATGCCCTCGGGGGTGAGCCAACTGCCGTCGGCCACGCTGTGTCCGCTCTCCGCCTCGAACTCCTTGGCCCACTCATCCGCACCGGCGGAATCGGGCGGGAGCGGCCCGAGGTCAACGGCACCGAAGTCCGGGATCACCGAATTCATGATCGGCCACCTCCGTCGTCGGCCACATCCAGTTCGCCGAGCACCGCATCCAGCACAGCTAGCGCATCACATCCGGCGAACACGTGTCCATCGATGCGAGCCAGATCACCGATCGGCGTCGCATCCTGGCGGTTTTGGCCAAAACCGCCAGGTTTGGGTTCGGCTGGGCCGGCCACCCACACCTGGGATGCCCCCGCTTCGATCAACATGGCGACGAGGGCATCCGCACGCTGGGCATAGGCGTTGTCTGTGCCACACAGGCAGACGACAGACGTCCCGGATTCGGCGAAGGCCGACACGATCGCGGAGTCGTCCCCGTCATCGCCGCCATTGCTCGGCGTCTCCAGTCCGGCGGCTTGGAAGAGATTCGCGGCAAAGGAGGCGCGCGCCGTGGACGCGGCGATCGACCCGAGCCTGGCCAGGAAGACCGCCGGCCGGGACTCCGTTTCGGCGGCCACGGCATCGACCCGGTCACGCAGGGCCTCGAAGTCCGCGGCCGCTCGTACGACCGGCAGAGTGGGTTGCTCGGCTGCCGGGTCGCCGGGCGGATACGGCTCGCGGGTCGGCAGCGTCTCGGTCAGGTTCGGGAACTCGTTTACCCCGGTGAGCGCCTCAGTGCGGTGGGCCAGCCGGTCCCGCCGGGCCGCCCAGACGGCGGCGATCCGTTCGGCGATCAAGCCGTCAGACAGGGCCCGGGCAAGGCCGCCGGCCCGCTCGATCTCGGTGAACCACTCCCAGGCCGCCGTCGCCAATTGGTTTGTCAGCGCCTCGACGTACCAGGATCCGCCGGCCGGATCGAGAACTCGGGCCAGATGGCCCTCCTCCATGAGCAGGGTCTGGGTGTTGCGGGCGATCCGGCGGGCAAATGAGTCGGGCAAACCGAGCGCGGTATCGAACGGCATGACCGTGACGGCGTCGGCACCACCCACTCCGGCTGCGAAACACGCGACGGTCGTGCGCAGCATGTTCACCCAGGGATCGCGCCGGCACGCCATCACCGATGAGGTGACCGCGTGCTGTTGCTGCCCGCGCACGCCCGGCGACGCGCCAGACACCTCACCGACGCGGTTCCACAATCGCCGCGCGGCCCGGAGTCCAGCAATGGTCAGGAACTGATCCGCGCCCGCCGAGTAGCGGAAGTCCAAGGCCGCGAACGCCGAGTCGACGTCGAATCCGCTCTCGGTCAGCACCCGCAGGTACCCGACCCCGGCGGCCAACGAGGCACCTAGCTCCTCGACGGGACCGCCGCCCGCATCGTGGAAGACGGTGCCGTCGACGACGATCGCCCGCATCGCTGGGAAGTCGTCCCGGCACCGCTGGGCCAGAGCCACCGCCGTCGACAGGTCCGGCTGCGTACCGGCACGGACCGCGTCACCGTAGGGATCGGCACCCAGATTGCCACGCGGCTCAGCTGCCTCAACCCGTCCGGAAGCCGCCAGGTCGAAGAAGGCATCGGCCGCCCGCGCGGTCGCCGAACCAGCTTGCAGCACAACGGGGGCGACATCGAGGAGGACCCCTGCAAGCACATCCGAGATCGCATCGATCGGGACCGCACCATCGCCGAGCACCAGCCATAACGAGGTCGCCCCGTTGTCGAGGTCAGCCTTGATCGCGTCGCGGGTGACGCCGACGTCCGGATGGGCATGTCTCGCCCGGACGTCCCAGCCGGTGAGTTCCCCGAAGCCGGCTCGGCGACCGCGGACGAACGGTGGCAGGCCCGGTACGCCGGCCTCACGCACGAGCCCGGCCGCGTCCTGCGCCACGTACAACGGCGCGATGTCGATCCCGCCGAGCGAGCGCCGCAGAGCGTCCTCAACCGGGTCGGGCAGTTCGGTGATCCCGGACTTGCGCAGGGCGGCGGCGACCAGCCGGCGCCATTGTCCGCGGTCAGCCTCGGGGAAAACCGCGGCTAACGTCAGCGTCTCCGGGGCAGTCACGTCCTGCGGTGCGCTCACGTCCTCCGACGTCGGCACCTCGACGCCATCATCCTCGACCTCGCGGTCCATGTTCCGATCGGGGCGCTCAGCCACGGGGTCTCGCTACCCGGGGTCGCTGGCCAGCGCCCGCAGCGCCGTTCGAGCCAGCAGCCGTACCCCGATTGCCAGCGCCCGCTCGTCGATGTCGAACGAGCCACGGTGCAGGTCCAACGGTGGACCCCCGCCGTAGGTCCCCAGGCGGGCCAACCCGATCGGCGCATGGTCGGCGTACCAGGCGAAATCCTCCCCGCCCAGGCTCTGCTCCGTTGTACGGACACCGTCCGCGTCGAGGGTCTCCTGGGCGGCCTTTCGCAATACCTCGATGGCCCACGGGGCATTGACGACCGGCGGTACGCCGCGCTGGTAATCGATCTGGAGTTGTGCACCGGTTGGTGCCACGATCTCCGCGATCAGCCGGCGGATCAGCTTCTCCGCCTCGTCCCAGGAATCCCGGTCGAGCAGTCGGATCGTCCCGTGCAGCGTGCCGCTCTCCGGGATCGTGTTCGCCGCAATCCCCGCGCCGACCGCGCCCCAGACCAGCGACAGCCCGGCCCGTGGGTCGATCTGGCGGGAGAGCAGACCCGGGGTCGCGACGATCACCCGGCCGAGCGCATCGACCAGGTCGACGGTCATGTGCGGGCGAGCGGTGTGCCCGCCAGGGCCGGTGAGGGTGACCTTGACGGCATCGCAGGCCGCGGTGATCGGACCGGCCTTGAGCCCCACGCTGCCCACCGGGAGGGTCGGATCGCAGTGCAGGGCAAAGGCGGCCACGACACCGTCCAGCGCACCGGTCTTGAGGACCTCCAACGCCCCGCCGGGGACCTGTTCCTCGGCCGGCTGGAAAACGCAGCGGACGATGCCGCCCAGCCCTCCCGGCATCGCGGCCCCGAGGTCACCAGAGGCGGCCAACTCGCCCAGCAGTCGGGCCGTACCCAGCAGGATCGTGGCGTGCGCGTCGTGCCCGCAGGCGTGCGCGACCCCGTCGATCTGGGACCGGTAGTCCACGTTCTTGGTGTCGAAGATCGGAAGCGCGTCGATGTCGGCGCGCAGGACGACCACCCGATCCCCGGTCCCGACATCACAGACGGCGCCGGTCCCGTGCTCGAGCACGGTGGGCGTCAGGCCGGCCGCGCGGAGCTGCTCCACCATGAGGTCGGTGGTCTGATGTTCGACGTACCCGAGTTCTGGATGGGCGTGGATCGTCCGGCGCGTCTCGACCAGCTCCGCGGCGTGGGAGGCGGTCCAGGCATCGATCCAGTTGCCGACCCGATCCCCCGGCAGCGCAGTCGCGGCCGGGCTCATGACTTCCCCGAGCGGAGGGGTGCGTCGCTGACGCATGCGGGGCGCACCGGGCGGTTCCTCTCGATCGGACGTGGTGGTCCGCGTGAACCACCTTGCCGTTGGCAAGGTCCCCGTGCGGGTGCCCGACGTACGGCGACAACTACCCGCAGTCTAAGCCGCCGGTGCGGAACGCCGCCCGGCCCTCGGCCGTTATCGCACTGTGTCCTCCGGCGCATTCACCCTGGTCCGGTCGGACCGCCCCCGGGAATAGGTCAGGATGGCGGGCATGACAACGATCATCGCCAGCCCTGATGCCCTGCTCGACATGATCGGTGCAGACCTCGGCACGAGCGACTGGGTCGAGATTCCGCAATCCGACGTGGACGCGTTCGCCAAGGCAACCAAGGACGAGCAGTGGATCCATGTGGACCCAAAACGGGCGGCCGCGGGCCCGTTCGGCCACACCATCGTGCACGGCTACATGACCCTGTCCATGCTGGTGCCGCTGCTGCACAACACCTTCGAGGTGCAGGGCGTGGCCATGGGTATCAACTACGGCCTGAACAAGGTTCGCTTCCCAGCTCCGACGCCGGTCGGGTCCCGGATCCGGGCGCACGCGGAGCTGGTTGCTGCCGAGCGGGTCAGCGGCGGCGTACAGGCAGTCGTCGATGCGACGGTGGAAGCCGAGGGCGTGGACAAGCCGGTCTGTGTGGCTCAGTCGATCGTGCGCTACTACCCCGCCCGATAGCTCACTCGGGCTAGGCTCCCTCGCCGTGGAGCCAGCGGTGTCATCGAGTGATCTGATCGAGGTGGCTGCGGCCGCACTGCGCGAAGCACTACCGCCGAGTACGCCGACCGTGGCCGTGGTCATGGGATCCGGATGGCTGCCCGCAGCTGACGTCCTCGGGGAGCCACTTGCCGAGATCTCCGCCACCGACCTGCCCGGTTTTCCCGCTCCGGGAGTGGTCGGACACAGCGGCAGGATCCGGCTGATCGAGGCAGGCCAGCGCCAGGCGCTGGTCTTTCTCGGCCGTACCCATCTCTACGAGGGCCATGGCGTCGCCCAAGTCGCGCACGCCGTGCGTACGGCCGCCGCGGTGGGTGTCGAGACGGTCATCCTCACCAACGCCGCCGGCGGACTGCGCGAGGACTTCACGGTCGGCCAGCCAGTCCTGATCAGCGACCACCTCAACCTGACCGCGACCTCGCCCCTGCTCGGGGCGCAGTTCTTCGACCTCACCGACCTGTACTCCCCGCGGCTGCGGCAACTTGCCCGGGAGATCGAGCCCGGTCTGGCCGAAGGCGTCTACGCCGCACTGCCGGGCCCGCACTTCGAGACGCCCGCCGAGATCCGCATGCTGCGCGCGATGGGCGCCGATCTGGTCGGGATGTCAACGGCGCTGGAGGCCATCGCAGCCCGGGCGGCGGGGATGGAGGTCTTCGGCCTGTCGCTGGTGACCAACCTCGCCGCCGGGATCACCGGCCAGCCGCTCAATCACGTCGAGGTTCTCGAGGCCGGTCAGGCATCGGCACATCGCATGGGCCGGTTGCTGCGCGAACTGATCGGCCGCCTCTAGTGCCGGACCAGGCAGCCTCGCGTGCGCAGGTGTCCGCGGAGACCGACCTGCACCGGCTGCTCGACGCGGTTTCCTCGTGGATCGCCGACGATCCGAACGCCGACGACGCCGCAGAGCTCGGCACGCTGTTCACCGCCGCGACCGCCGGCCGTGAACAGGCCATCGCCGAGTTGCGGGACCGGTTCACCGGACCGCTGACCTTCGGTACGGCCGGTCTGCGGGGGGCGTTGCGAGCCGGGCCAGGCGGGATGAACGCCGCAGTCGTACGTCGGACCGCCGCGGGTCTGGGCGGGTACCTGACCGCGAGCGGGACTGTCGGCACGGTCGTCATCGGCTACGACGCCCGGCATCGCAGCCGCGAGTTCGCCCATGATTCCGCGGGGGTGCTGTCGGCGGCCGGGTTCGGCGTGCTTGTTCTGCCTCGGCCGCTGCCCACGCCGGTCCTGGCCTTCGCGGTCGGCTACCACTCGGCGGTCGCCGGTGTCATGGTGACCGCCAGCCACAACCCGCCTCAGGACAACGGTTACAAGGTCTACCTCGGCGACGGCGCGCAGATCGCTCCGCCGGTCGATGCCCACATCCAGGCCGCGATCGCCGCCGTCGGGTCCGCCCAGGCCATCCCGCTTGCCGAGAACTTCTCCCGCCTCGATGACGGCGTCGTCACCGCCTATGTGGAGCAGGTCGCCGGACTGGTCGACCCGGGTTCCCCGCGTGACCTGTCGGTGGCCTATACCGCGATGCATGGCGTCGGATCGGGCGTCCTGCGGGATGTCTTCGCCAGAGCCGGCTACCAGGCACCCGCCGTCGTCGCCGATCAGGACAAACCGGACCCCGACTTCCCAACGGTGGGCTTTCCCAATCCCGAGGAGCCCGGAGCGATGGACCGGCTGCTGGAGTTGGTCGCCTCCAGCGGCGCCGACCTCGGGATCGCCAACGACCCCGACGCCGACCGATGCGCGATCGCCAGCCAGGGCCGGATGCTCAGCGGTGACGAGGTCGGGGTACTGCTCGCCGACCATCTCCTGGCCCGCGGCGCAACCGGGACCTTCGCAGCGAGCATCGTCTCCTCGTCGCTACTGGGCAAGATCGCTGCGGCGCACGGTGTTCCGTACACCGAGACCCTGACCGGATTCAAGTGGATCGTCCGTGCGCCGGAGGTCACCGGCGTACCGCTGTCATTCGGTTACGAGGAGGCGCTGGGGTACGCCGTGGCCCCGGACCTGGTGCGGGACAAGGACGGAATCTCGGCCGCCCTGCTGTTCACCGAACTGGCTGCCCGGCTCAAGGCTCGCGGGGCGACGGCGGGCGACCGGCTGGACGAGCTGGCCGCCGAACACGGGGTGCACGCCACCCAACAGATATCCATCCGGGTGGAACGACTCGACGAGATCGGCCGGCTGATGCAGCGGCTGCGCCTGGCGCCCCCGACGGTCCTGTTGGGCCGAGAAGTCACGTCCGAGGATCTGCGGCCCGATGCCGACGTACTTCGATTCCGTGGCGAGGGCGTGCGGGTGATCGTGCGACCCAGCGGGACCGAGCCCAAGCTGAAGACCTACCTCGAGGTGGTCGTCCCGGTGTTCCCCGACGCCGGCATTCTCGGCGCTCGCGGCCGCGCAGCCGAGGAACTGGAGGCCCTGCACGCCCAGATCAGCACCCTGCTCGCCCGCTGACTCGCTGAACGAACCCCCACCGGACTTTCTCCGGATTAAGTTACTTCTGCGCGGCCGCTGACCGCACTTTCTCCGGAGAAAGTCCGGTTTGGGCAGGCAGGACTCCGGAGTCAGACCGCGCCGAACTGGCGATCACCGGCATCCCCGAGCCCCGGCACAATGTAGGCCGAGTCGTTGAGCCCCTCGTCGATGCTGGCCGTGAACACCCGCAGCGGCATGCCGCTCGACTCGAGCCGGGCCAGGCCCTCAGGGGCGGCCAGCGTGCACAGCACGGTGATCTCCTCGGCCCCGCGGTCCAGCAGCAGCCGGCAGCAGTGCTCCAACGAGCCACCGGTGGCCAGCATCGGGTCCAGGACGAACACCGGTCGCCCGGCGAGGGACTGCGGCAGCGAGGACATGTATGCCGTGGGCTCGAAGGTCTCCTCGTCCCGTGCCAACCCGACGAAGCCCATCGTTGCCTCGGGCAGCAGGCCGAAGGCCGCGTCGGCCATTCCCAACCCCGCCCGCAGCACCGGCACCAGGACGGGCGGAGTGCTGACCTTCGTCCCCACTGTCGGACCGACCGGCGTCGTGATCGGGTAGTCCTCGACCGGGAGGTCCCGCGTGGCCTCGAAGACCAGCATGACGGTGAGTTCGGCCAGTGCGGCGCGGAAGGTGGCGCTGTTGGTCCCCTCATCGCGCATCGTGGTCAGGCGCGCTTGGGCCAGCGGATGATCGACGACGATGGTCTGCACGAGGAGTCACCGTAGGGCCTGAGCACTTCCGGGCACCACCGAGACGTGCTCCCGCCCGATTCGCCGCTCCACAAGTTTCGGCGGGCATCCCGCGCGGGCCTAGACTCGTCCATCGTGGCCGCCCCGACACTCCAGAACGCCGACCCGACACCGGGCCTGGCGACGGTGACCGCGACCTTTCCGCCGGCCCAGCTCGATGCGACCCGCGACAACGCCTCGTTGCGGGCCTTCTTGCACGGTCTGCCCGGGGTGGACCAGGTAGGTGTCGAGGGACGGGTGGCGATCCTGGGTACTCGCTCGATCAAGACGACCGCCAAGGCATGGGCGATCGACAAGGCGATCGGGCTGATCGACCTGACCACCCTGGAGGGCGCAGATACACCGGGCAAGGTCGCGTCGTTGTGCGCCAAAGCCCGTCGGCCGGACCCGAGCGATCCCAGCTGCCCGCACACTGCGGCGGTCTGCGTGTACGGCGACCTCGTGCCGTACGCCGTCGAAGCGCTGCAGGGCAGCAGTATCCATATCGCCGCCGTGGCCACCGCCTTTCCCAGCGGCCGGGCCAGTCGCGAGGTCAAGATCGCCGACGTACAGGACGCGGTACGCGCGGGGGCCGACGAGATCGACATGGTGATCGACCGGGGCGCCTTCTTGTCGGGGCGCTACCTCGAGGTCTTCGACGAGATCGTGGCGGTCAAGCAGACCTGCGGCAATGCGCATCTCAAGGTCATCCTCGAAACCGGCGAACTAGTGACCTACGACAACGTCCGACGTGCATCCTGGCTGGCAATGCTGGCCGGCGGCGACTTCATCAAGACCTCGACCGGGAAGGTCTCCCCCGCGGCGACCCTGCCCGTGACGTTAGTCATGCTGGAGGCCGTACGCGACTTCGCCGTATTCACCGGGCGCCGGATCGGGATGAAACCGGCCGGCGGCATCAAGACGAGCAAGGACGCCATCAAGTACCTGGTGATGATCAACGAGACCACGGGCCCGGACTGGCTGAATCCGGATCTCTTCCGGTTCGGCGCGTCCAGTCTGCTCAACGATCTCCTGCTGCAGCGGCACAAACTCCGCACCGGGCACTACTCCGGCCCCGACTATGTCACCGTCGACTGAGTTCCCGCCGACCCGAGCGAGGCGAGACCACCCATGAGCAGCGATGACGCACTCTTCTCCGCGGAGAAGCTATGAGCGCGACGCCCCCGACCGCTGCGGTCGGCTTCGCGTCCGCCCCCGCGCCGGAGTCCAGGGCGATCGTGGACCTGCGGCCCTCGTACGGCCTGTTCATCAACGGGGAATTCGTCGACGGGCACGGATCGAGCTTCAAGTCGATCAGCCC
>JBPCPI010000188.1:0-4115 GCA_050999295.1 Geodermatophilaceae bacterium
CGTCCTGCTGCCAGGCGGCCCACCGGTCCAGCGCCGCCGTGCAGGTCGCCGTATCGAACATGTGTTCGAGTCTAGTCGGTAACCGGATGCAGCACAAGAGAATAGAAGAAGTAGGTTGAGATTTTTCAGCCTACGAGGCCGCCGGCCAACAACGTAACGGAGCCAAATCCGTACCCGCTGTTGCTGCGCTCTCTTCGTACTTAACGCAACCGCCGGACATCCGCGACCCAACGACGAAACCGAACCAGCACCCCGTCACCCGCCGTTGCTGCGCTTTCGTACCGAACGCAACCGGCAGACCACGCGATCCAACCGCGAAACGAGACATCACGAGGTGTTGGCGCCATTGCCAGCGAGGCCCTCCCGGGCTGAGTTGCACAGGTTTGCCGATGCATTGACTGGGTAGCGGATCAGTACAGCAATATCGCAACCGAGGAGGTCAGATGACCACAGCACGAGAGATCATGACCAGTGGAGCCGAGTGCGTCGGTGAGAACGAGACCCTTGTCGATGCCGCCCGCAAGATGCGTGACCTCGATGTCGGCGCCCTGCCCATCTGCGGCGAGGACAACCGGCTCAAGGGAATGGTGAGCGACCGCGACATCGTCGTACGGTGCATCGCAGAGGGTGGCGACCCGAGTTCGACGCGGGCCGGAGAACTGGCCCAGGGCAAGCCGGTCACCATCGGTGCGGACGACTCGGTCGAGGAAGCCCTGCGCACGATGGCGCAGCACAAGGTCCGCCGCCTGCCGGTGATCGACGGGCACGACCTCGTCGGCATGGTCAGCCAGGCGGACGTCGCCCGCAACCTGCCGGAGGAGAAGGTAGGGGATCTCGTCGAGGCCATCTCCAGCTGATCGCGGATTGGGGCACTGGCTAGGCGGCCGGTAGGAGGTGATCTGGTCGGTCACGGCACCTCCAGATCGTCGCCGGACGGACGGCTCGCCGGAGATAGCGCGCGGAACCTGAAGTCATCGAGCACGGTGAGCCTACGCCTTGGTGGCTTTCGCGGCGGTAGGAAGCGAATCCGTTAAGCTGCGGAGAGTGAACTTATGCGACTCACCCTTCGCATTGCCAAGTGGACGGACCTGTGATGTAGTCGAACCAGTTGGTCCAGCAGCGGCGCCACGATGCATACCTCCCTCAGGAGTCATCGTGCAGTTGGCCGTCAGGCAGGATCCCGATGCAACCGAGGGCTCCGGGCCCAGTTTGCACGAAACACTCTCCCGGCGTAGCCACGATCTCCTGGCCCAAGCCGCGCCGCCGTGCCCCCAGCCGATGCGCAAGGAACTGCACACCCAGGTGATCCTGCTCAATCGCCGGGTGGCCGCCGGGATCGCTGCACGCTACAACCAGCGCGGCGTGGACGGTGACGATCTCCGCCAGGTCGCGGAGATGGGCTTGATCAAGGCGGTACGTCGGTATGAGCCGGAGCGTGGCGCCGGATTCCTGGCCTATGCCGTACCCACGATCCGCGGCGAGATCCGCCGGTACTTCCGGGACAACGGCTGGATGGTTCGCCCGCCTCGTCGGATCCAGGAACTCCGCAGCGAGGTCATCACCGCGGAGAACGACATGGTCCAGGAATTGCGGCGCTTTCCCAATGTGAGCGAGACCGCCGAGCAGATGGGGCTCAGCACCCCGGAACTGGTCGAGGTACAAGGCGCCCGCGGCTGTTTCCGGCCTGCGTCGTTGGACGCACCGGCGCGCGAGGACGCTAGCCTGCCCGTCGGTGAATTGATCGGCGAGGCCGACAGCGAATTCGAGCGGGTCGACAACTACGCGTCGTTGGCTCCGCTACTCGCGGCGCTGACCCCTCGCGATCGGCTGATCTTGGGCCTTCGGTTCGTGCACGGGTATACGCAGAAGGAGATCGGCGACCGGATCGGCGTGAGCCAGATGCAGGTCTCGAGACTGCTCAACGCGGTGCTCGGCCGCCTCCGGGAACAACTCTGTGCTGACTGAGCCCGCTCCCGGCCTGTTCCGGGACGCTGCCGCCTACCGCGTCAGGGACGGCATGTGCGGTCTATCGAGGCCGCCCCACAGCGTGAGGTAACCGTTCCGTACGGCATCCCAGGCGGGCTTGTGGCTCTGGTCTGGCCAGCGCGCCAAGCCAAAGTACTGTTGTTCGTCTGCCGGGTCGCTGTTGCAGCAATCCCGGCCCATGTACGGGAAAACCGCCTGAATCCAGGGGCGGGCATCGATCAGCGGGAAGAGATCCTGGTAGTAAGCCGCCTGGGTTGCCTCGCTGACGCACTCGTCGGCGCCAGGGCACGTCGACCAGCCGACCTCGGTAATCCAAAAAGGCGCGTTCACACCGCGCTCGGCAAAGACCCGCTGGGCGACGTCAATGCGGGCAAACGCCCAGTTGCCGGTGACACTGCGGAAGGTGGAGTCCTCAGCCAGCGGATTGGCCGGGCCATCCTGAGTGTAGGGATGGAACGAGATGCCATCGATATACGAGGAGAGCGTCGGCTCGGCCGTGAACATGTCCTCGATCCAGCACGTGTTCCACGGACACGAGCCGCCGCTCTTGGGTGCATCCGCGTTGTCAGCTGAGATCAGGAACTTCGCGGCCGGATTGGCGGCCCGACCGGCGGTCACTGCGGCGACGTAGTCGTTCGCATATTGACCTGCGTCCGGCGCCATGCCGGACCACGCGTACGCGTAGTAAGGCTCATTCCAGACTTCGAAATATGTGATATCGGCGGTGGTCCCCGGCCCGTACCTGCTTACTGCCGCGGCGACGAAATTTCCGAAGTCAGCGGCGTTGTTCGGGCTCGACCACGCAGGCGCATAACCGAGGATCGGCAGGATCTGAAAGCCAGCCGCTCTTGCCAGCGCCACAGTGTTGTCAAAGCTGGACCAGTCGAAGACGCCGCGGCTGGGCTCACTCCTTGCCCACGAGAGATCCTCGCGGATCCAGTTCGCTCCCAGGGCGGACATCTCTGAAAGTACCTGTGGCCCTTGCGATCCCCACCCAGTGACGTTCGTGTTGATCCCTCTGACCGGGGCTAACGGGTCGATGCCGGCCGGCGGGTACGTGATCGAGACGTCGTCCGCCCAAGGCGAGCCATTGACGTTGGCACGCAGGGTGTATCTCACCGTCTCACCGGGCACGGCCGGGGGCGTCACCGCGCAGCAGCGAACGATGCGGTAGGTCGTGTCTCGGGTGGTGGTGGGATTGCGAATGGTCGCGAGTTCGTAGTTCCTCACGAATTTCCGCCCGTGCTGGACACGCTGCCAGGAGATGGTCTGGTCGGTGACGGTCAGCTTCGGCGCCGCAACCGCGGCCTGTGCCTGGAGCGGGCTGACGAGCAGAGTCGACAGCAGCAGTCCGGCTGTGGCCAGCGAGAGGAACCACCGCCTGACGCGCCCGTGCCGCGAGGTCGCACCCAGAGCCGGGCGCCGACTTCGAAAGATCATGCTCATCCTCCTGGCGTGTCTGCCCCCACCTCCGTCAGAAGCATGGTGTCACGGCCAAGCCACGTCAACGTGGGGCATTTTTGTCAGCCACCTTGACGCTCTTACCCTCAGGTCGAACTTCATCTGTTCGTGCCTCTTCGTCAGGAACCGAATCCGCCTTGACCGCGCCGCGCTCCCCCAACGGACGCTGTGGACCCGTTGTGCTGTCCCGGATGGTCTGCTGTTCGGATTCGGCGTTGATCTCCGCACCGAGCAGGACCGCGTACGCGCTGATCCAGAGCCAGAGCATCAGGACGACCACTCCGGCCAGGGCACCGTAGGTCTTTCCGTAGGAACCGAAGTTGTCGACGTACAACGAGAAGCCGAGCGAGGCAATGATCCACAGCACGGTGGCGATGGCCGCACCGACCGACACCCAGCGCATCTTCGGTGGGTCTCGATCCGGCGAGGTCCGGTAGAGCACCGCCATCGCAGCCATCAGGAGGACCAGGAGAGCCGCCCAGCGGATTGCCTCGAGCAGCCAGCGGAACGGGCCGGATCCCACGAGCGAGTCGAACACGGCAGGAGCGACCGCCACCAGCGCGATGACGACGACCAAGAAGACGATGGTCGCCAAGGTCAGGCCCAAGGCAAGTAGCTTGCGCTTCACGAGCCCGCGCTCCTCATCCTCGTCATAGGCGGTGTTGATC
>JBPCPI010000211.1:0-9967 GCA_050999295.1 Geodermatophilaceae bacterium
CGGACTGGGTACCGCTGTGGCGCTGAGCGCCAGCCGATAGGGTTGGCCGGTCTCGGGCGCTTGGCTCAGCGGTAGAGCGCTTCGTTCACACCGAAGAGGTCACTGGTTCGATCCCAGTAGCGCCCACAGGCAAAGCACGGCGCTGGTGACCCGGTCGAAGGGCGACGGCGGCATCGACGCCTGAGTCCGGGAGAGCGGCAACCTGTAGCGCGCACCGGACGCGCCCACGTACCGTCATCGGCATGAGCGAGTCCGCTGTCCTGGGCACGGTGAGTGCGGTCTGGGTCTACCCGGTGAAATCCCTTGCCGGTACCTCGGTCGACTCCGCCCAGGTGAGCCCCACCGGACTGGAAGGCGACCGGACCCACTCCGTCGTAGACGCCTCCTCCGGTGAGCGGATTACCGCCAAGGAGGAACCTCGCCTGCGAGACCTCACCGCAGCGCCCGGCCAAGCCCAGCCGGTGATCCGCGTGCCCGACGCGGAGGTGGGCGAACAGGTGCCGGCCGCCGCGCTGTCCGGTTGGCTGGATCGCCCGGTCGACCTCGCCGCCACCGACGCCAACGGGGGTCACGCGGTCGACGCGTTTCCCGTCCACCTGGTCTCCGAGGGTGCCATGCGCACCGCCGACCCGTCCGCGGGGCCCGAGGCTTGCGATGTGAACGACCCCCGCGCCAATCTCGTCCTGAGACTGGACGCCGAAGGTGACGCCGAGCGTGGCTGGCTGGGCCAGCGGATCCAGGTGGGGGACGCGATCCTGTCGATCACCCGAACGCCCAAGCACTGCCTCGGTGTCTACGCCGAGGTGGTGACGCCCGGTCGGGTCGCAGCGGGGGACACCGTCCGCCGTGTGGACTAAGTAATACGGTCCGCCTCGTGGACTGAGAACTCCGGCAGCCCGGCGCAGGCCCCCGCCGTTATCCTCGCTCCATCGCCGCGCTTCGACGCGGCATCCATCCACACCCGAAGGAGTCCTGTCGTGTCTGCGCCCTCGCCGTCCACCGTCGCGTCCCCCGTCCTGGTGGCCGCCGGTACGACGGCCGCGGACGCGCTCGAGGCGGCGGGAGTGGTCCTCAGCGGTCCGGACGCAGTGATCGTCGTACGCGATGCCGACGGTGGTCTGCATGACCTCGATTGGACTCCCAGTGAGAACACCCCGGTCGAGCCGGTGCCGATGTCCAGCCCGGACGGGCGAAATGTGTTGCGGCACTCGACCGCACACGTTCTTGCCCAAGCCGTACAGGACCTCTTCCCGGAAGCGAAGTTGGGAATCGGACCACCGATCGAGAACGGCTTCTACTACGACTTCGACGTACCGGAGCCGTTCCAACCCGAGGACATCAAGCGCATCGAGGCCAGGATGCGCGACATCGTCAAGGCGCGACAACGGTTCTCGCGACGGCTAGTCACCGACGAGGACGCTCGGAGCGAGCTGGCAGGCGAGCCGTACAAGCTCGAACTGATCGGTTTGAAGGGACCCGCCGCCGCCGAGGCCGCCGATGGAGCCTCGGTCGAGGTCGGCGGAACCGAACTGACCATCTACGACAATCTCGATGCCAACACCGGCGATCGGATCTGGAAGGACCTGTGTCGGGGTCCGCACGTGCCGAGCACTCGGTCTATCCCGACGTTCAAGCTGATGCGCTCCGCGGCGGCGTACTGGCGCAGCAGTGAGCAGAACCGTCAGCTGCAGCGCATCTACGGCACTGCATGGGAGAGCAGAGAGGCGCTTGACGCGCACGTCGCGATGCTGGCCGAGGCCGAACGGCGCGACCACCGCCGGATCGGTGCCGCCATGGACCTATTCAGCTTCCCCGACGAGATCGGCTCCGGGCTGGCGGTCTTCCACCCCAAGGGCGGGATCATCCGCCGCGAAATGGAGGCCTACTCACGCGCCCGACACGAGGAGTCAGGCTATGAGTTCGTCAACACCCCGCACATCACCAAAGGCGCGCTGTTCGAGACCTCCGGGCACCTGGACTGGTATCGCGACGGGATGTTCCCGGCCATGGAGATGGAGGGGGCCGACTACTACCTCAAGCCGATGAACTGCCCGTTCCACATCCTGATCTACAGGTCACGAGGGCGCTCGTACCGCGAGTTGCCACTGCGGCTGTTCGAGTTCGGCACGGTCTACCGGTACGAGAAGTCCGGCACCGTACACGGCTTGACCAGGGTCCGTGGTCTTACCCAGGACGACGCGCACATCTTTTGCACCCCAGAGCAGCTCAGCGCAGAACTCGCCTCGCTGCTGAAATTCGTGGTCGGCCTGCTGCGCGACTTCGGACTAACCGACTTCGAGGCCGAACTCTCCACCCGCAAGGAGACCTACATCGGCACTGCCCAGGAGTGGGACCACGCCGAAGCCGCCCTGGAGAACGCACTGATCGAAGCCGGCCTTGACTATGTAGTCGCGCCTGGCGAGGCAACCTTCTACGCGCCCAAGATCGATGTGCACGTCCGCGATGCGATCGGGCGGCGCTGGCAGATGTCCACACTTCAGGTGGATCTGCAGCTTCCGATGCGATTCGAGTTGGAGTACCAGTCCTCCGACGGCGCCCGGTCGCGCCCGTACATGATCCACCGAGCGCTATTCGGGTCCATCGAGCGGTTCTTCGGTGTCCTGACCGAGCACTACGCCGGTGCGTTCCCGGTCTGGTTGGCTCCGGTACAGGTGGTCGGGATTCCGGTGACCGACGACCAGGTCGGCTACCTCGACGGTGTCATCGCTCAACTGCGGGCGCAGCGGATTCGGGCGGAGGTCGACTCCTCAGGCGACCGGATGCAGAAGAAGATCCGGACCGCAAGCCAACAAAAGGTGCCCTTCGTCCTGATCGCCGGGGCCGCGGATCAGGAAGCCGGTGCGGTGTCCTTCCGATTCCGCGACGGCACGCAGCGCAACGCCGTTCCCGTGGCCGAGGCGGTCTCGCTCATTGCGGACTTCGCGGCCAGCCGGAGCAATGCCGATCCAGTGGCACCGGTCGTCGAAGTCGAGCGGCCGGGCGAAGCAGTGCACCCCGCTGGCTGGGGTGAACCGGAATCCGCCAGTGAGCTGCTTGGCGACGGGCGTTGAGGTGACAGCGGAGGGGATGGCGTACGAGCCCTTCGATCGGCTGTGGACGCCGCATCGGATGGCCTACATCAAGGGCGAGGGGCGGCCCACAGGTGATGAAGACTGCCCGTTCTGCACGATCCCCACGCGGGAGGACGACGAGGCCCTGATCGTCGCCCGCGGGGAGCACGTTTACGCGGTCCTGAACCTGTTCCCGTACAACGCCGGTCACCTGATGGTCGTGCCGTACCGGCACATCGCCGACTACACGGAGTTGGCGGCCTCCCGCGAGCTGCCGGAGTTCTCCGATTTCACTCAGCACGCTATGAGCGTCGTCCGCCGGGTGTCCGGGGCGCAGGGGTTCAACGTCGGGATGAACCAGGGTGTCGTTGCCGGAGCCGGGATCGCCGCTCACCTGCACCAGCACGTCGTACCGCGCTGGGGCGGCGACACCAACTTCATGCCGGTCGTCGGGCTCACCCGGGTACTGCCGCAGCTGCTCAGTGAGACCCGTCAGCTACTCTCCGATTGCTGGACGAGGGACTAGCGCCGCTCTTACGCCAAAGCTCAGCTCGGCCGGCGCATCCGCCAGCCGAGGATCCCGGTCACGATGGCAAAGACCACGAGCCCCACGATCAGGAAGATCATCCAGCTGTTCGAGGAGTCCGACTCCCGGGCGGCCTCCGACGGGGTCGCCTCCGGACTTCCCGCTGCCTCCGATGTCGCCGCGGTGGACTCGGCCGTGGGGTCGGCGGTGTTGGTGGCGGTCGGCACTACGTCGGGATGGGCGATGTCGACCACCAGCCGGGAGGGCTCGGTGAGGACGAACGCCCGGAAACCGGACGCCGCAGCCGTACCCAGTCCGTAGCTGACGGTGGCCTCGAACCCGGCGCCGGCTCCGACCACCTGGACGAGACCGGTCAGATCGGCATCGATCGTGTCCTGGGGAGCCTGCGGATCGTTCGGGACGCCGGCGAGGGTGACCTGGACGAAGGCGGTGCCCTCGACCGGGACCGGATCGCCGGATCCGTCCTCGCTGACTTGGGTCACGTAGGACACGAAGTAGGCCCCGACGTCGTCCTCAAACTCGACGACGAAGCGGTCGAATCCCTCGTTGGCTCCGACGCGGACGTCGGTGATGCTGCTGCCCTGCGGCGAAGAGATGTCCTGCACGGGGTCGGTGCCGAAGTCCGGAATAGCCTCAGCCGCGGCGGGGGAGCCGAGCAGGAACAGGGCGCAGGACACGGCCAGGCAGGCGGCCAGCCCACTGACGGCGTGCACAACTGGCATGCGAGGCAGGGTAGGGCAGCACCGCGAACCACGCAGCAGACGCGCCGGGTTCAGGGCGGGGGCCGGTCAGTGGGCGACTGCCCGTTCTGCGCGTACGGCGGTTGCCTCGTGTTCTGGCATGGGGTCGTAACGCAGGAAGGTCCGGGTGAACCGGCCCGTCCCGCCGGTGAACGAGCGGAGGTCGATGGCGTATCGGATCAGCGAGGACTCCGGGATCTCGGCCCGTACGACGGTGCGCTCGCTGCCGGTGGCCTCGGTGCCGGTCACGTGACCGCGTCGGCTGGACAGGTCGCTCATCACGGTTCCGACATGCTCGTCAGGAACGGTGATGAGGACCTCGTGAACCGGTTCCAGAAGGGCGACCCCCGCCTGCGCACCGGCCTCGCGCAGTGCCAGGGATCCGGCCGTCTGGAATGCTGCGTCGGAGGAGTCGACGCTGTGCGCCTTTCCGTCGAGCAGGGTCACCCGTAGGTCCACGAGCGGGAATCCAGCCGCGATTCCACGTTCCATCTGTGCCCGTACGCCCTTCTCCACCGAAGGGATGTAGTTGTGCGGTACGGCGCCGCCGACCACCTTGTCGACGAACTCGAAACCGGCGCCGCGTTCCAGCGGCTCCACGGCCACCTTTGCCACGGCGTACTGGCCGTGCCCACCGGACTGTTTGACATGCCGGCCAAGGCCCTCGGCAGGAGCCACTAGGGTCTCGCGCAGCGCCACGATCACCGGCACGGTCTCCAAGTCCACGCCCTGACCGCGGAGCCGGTCCAGGACTACGTCGGCGTGTGATTCGCCCATGCACCACAGGACGAGCTGATGGGTCTCGGCGTTGCGTTCCAGCCGAAGTGTCGGGTCGCCGGCGATGAGCCGGGCTAAACCTTTCGCCAAGGCGTCCTCATCCGCGCGCGTCTTGGCGGCGACGGCGATGGGCAGCAATGGCTCTGGCATGTCCCAGGCTTCCACGAGCAAGGGTCGGGCCTTGGCCGAGATCGTGTCGCCGGTCTCGGCCGACAGCAGTTTGGTGACTGCGCACAGGTCGCCGGCGATGCACTCGCCGACCGGGCGCAGTGCCGTACCCAGCGGGCTGAGCACCGAGCCGATGCGCTCGTCGGCGTCGTGATCGTCGTGTCCCCGGTCGGTGAGTCCGTGTCCGGACACGTGTAGCGCACTTTCCGGCTTCAGCGTCCCGGAGAAGACCCGGATCAGGGAGACCCGTCCGACATAGGGATCGATCGTCGTCTTGATGATCTCGCCGACGAGGGGACCCTGCGGATCGGTGGTCAGCGGCTCGACCGCGCTCCCGTTGATCCCGGTAACGGTGGGGAGCGGTCGTTCGCCGGGATGCGGGAAACCACCCACGAGGAGTTCGAGCAGGGCGCTGATGCCCAGCCCGCTGGTCGAGCAGACGCCGATCACCGGATAGAAGGAGCCGCGCGACACAGCGGTCTCCAGATCATCGACGAGCGTCTTGACGTCGATGTCCTCGCCCTCCAGATAGCGGTCCATCAAGGTCTCGTCCTCGCTCTCGGCGATGATGGATTCGATCAGGGCGCTACGGGCCACGACGATGCCGTCCCGGTGCTCGGGCTCGGGCTCGCGCGTGGCCGGGACGTGGCCGCCGGCGCTGTGGTCGAAGACCTGCTGGCTGAGCAAGCCGATCAGCCCGCAGACTGCACCGTCGTCGCCGTGCAGAGGGAGGTACAGCGGGGCGACGCCGTCACCGAAGGCGCTCCGGCAAGCTTGCAGGGCTTTCTCCCAGTCCGCCCGCGGATGGTCGAGTCTGGAGATCGCCACTGCCCGCGGAAGTCCGACCGCCGCGCATTCCTCCCACAGTGCCATCGTGGCCGCGTCGATGTCATCGCTGGCCGTGACGACGAACAGGGCGGCATCCGCGCCGCGCAGCCCGGCCCGGAGTTCCCCGACGAAGTCCGCGTAGCCAGGGGTGTCGAGAAGGTTGATCGTGTAACCCTGATGCTTGACCGGCGCCAGGGCCAGGGCGACCGATCGTTGCTGCTTGATCTCGGCAGGGTCGCTGTCACTGACGGTACTTCCCTCGGTGATCGAGCCCATCCGGTTGAGGGCGCCAGTAGCCACCAACAGGGACTCGACGAGGGTGGTTTTCCCGGATCCGCTGCGCCCGACGAGGGCGACGTTGCGGATCCGGGTCGGATCACTGGCGGGCGTCACCGACCTCTCGGCCCCTCGGTGGGGACTGGACTGTTTGGACATGGCGGCAGCCTCCTCGATGTACTGGTCTCCCTACCCCTCGCGGCTGCAGCCCACAAGACCGCGACGACAACAACCCGGATGCATGCAGATCCTGACCTGCACCGGAGGAGATCGGCCCCGGCTAGACTGGGACATTCCAGCGAAGTGCCGGAAGGCCGGTCCCACACCTCATGCTCAACTTCCGCGCCCGCTCGTCGGTCGGCAGGGCGCTCGCCCCTGTCGGCGGTGGCCTGCATCGCATGGGTGTCAATCCCAACGCCATCACCGTGCTGGGCACCATTGGCACGGTCGGCTCGGCCGCCCTGCTCATCGGCACCGGCCGGTTCCTGATCGCGGTTGTCGCGATCACCTTCTTCGTGCTCTTCGATCTGCTCGACGGCGCGGTGGCCCGGGCGGGCGGCACCGCCTCGAACTTCGGTGCGGTGCTGGACTCGACGCTGGATCGGGTCGCCGACGCGTCGATCTTCGCGGCTCTGATCTGGTGGTTTGTCGGGTCAGGGGAGGCCTCGAGCCGGCCGGATCTGATCCTCGCGACCCTGCTGGCCTTGGTCCTGGGTCAATTGATCCCCTACGTACGCGCGCGTGCCGAGGCCCTGGACATCGACGCCAGTACCGGGATCGCCGAACGCGCCGAACGGTTGGTGCTGGTCCTGGTCGGAGTGGGATTGGCCGGTCTTGGCCTGCCGGTGGCGCTCCCGATCGCGCTATGGGTCCTCGTCGCCGTGGGCGTGATCACCGTCGGCCAGCGGTTGAATGCCGTACGGCTGGCCGCGCGTCTGTCGCCACCGGCCCAGCCCGCACAGGAGTTACCAGGTGCCTGAGCTGAGTCTGACCGAGCGGGTGATCGCCGCCGGATTCTCCCTCGGCTGGCGGGCTGGCCCAGTGCTGGACAGCAGAGCGGCGCGGGCCGCCTTCGATGCCGCCGCGGACGTGATCTGGCGACGGGGCGGGCCGGGCGTCGCGCAGTTGCGGGCCAACCTGCGGCGCGTCGTCGGGCCGGATCTGAGCGAGGCCGGGCTGGACGCGCTGACCCGTCGCGGCCTGCGGTCCTATGCACGGTACTACCGCGAAGTCTTCTGGCTGCCCACCGCCCGGCCCGGGGTCGTCGCAGGCCGTACGGGCATGACCGACGCATCGATCGTGCACGACGTGCTGACGCGGGGGAGGGGGGTGGTGTGTGCGCTACCGCATACCGGCAACTGGGACGCGGCAGCCGTCGCCTACCTCGCCCACTTCGGGCCACCGATGTCCGTGGTGGCCGAGCGGTTGCGCCCGGAGTCCCTGTATCAGCGGTTTCAGGCTTATCGGGAATCACTCGGGATGGTCGTCGTGCCGCTGACCGGAGGTGGGCGGCCGTCGACGCATCTGCTGGCAACGACCCTGCGCGCCGGCGGCTCGGTCTGCCTGCCGTGCGAGCGCGACCTCGGCAACACCGGGGTGCCGGTCACCTTCTTCGGGCAGACCATCACTGTCCCTCCTGGTCCGGCGCTGCTGGCCGTCCAGACCGGTGCCGCGC
Organism: Geodermatophilaceae bacterium; assembly: GCA_050999295.1. Lineage (GTDB taxonomy): Bacteria > Actinomycetota > Actinomycetes > Mycobacteriales > Geodermatophilaceae > JACCQS01. Next base: position 8,083 of record JBPCPI010000211.1, read on the forward strand.
TTATCCCGACCTTTGCCGGATTCCAGGGTGACGACTGGAGCATCCGGTTCTTCCCGGAAGTGATGGTGGACGGTCCGCAAGCGCCGAAGCGTCTGCGTGACAAGGTGTCTCAGGCGATGCAGAAGGTCGTGGACCAGCTCGCCGTAGGCATAGCGCAAGCGCCGGAGGACTGGCACATGATGCAGCGGCTGTGGCAGGAGGATCTCGCCACCGCCCCGACGGGGCTGTTGTCCCGATGAGGATCGGTCTGGTCTGCCCGTACACGTGGGACGTCCCCGGCGGTGTGCAGTATCACGTCCGCGACCTCGCCGAGACCCTGATTGCCCTCGGTCATCACGTAGCGGTACTCACCCCGGCCGACGACGAGGACGGTCTTCCGCCGTACGTCACCTGCGCCGGCCGGGCGGTCCCCATCCGGTACAACGGATCGGTGGCCCGGTTGCAGTTCGGGCCGGTGGCCGCCGCACGGGTACGGCGCTGGCTCAGAAGCGGGCACTTCGACGTCCTGCATGTGCACGAACCATCCGCGCCGAGTCTGTCGCTGTTGACCTGCGTGCTGGCCCGAGGCCCGATCGTGGCGACCTTCCACGCCGCCACCGTCCGCTCGCGTTGGCTTTCGGCGGTCGGTGGCGTCCTACAGCCGTTCATGGAACGGATCTCGGGCCGGATTGCGGTGTCGGACCTGGCCCGTCGGGTTCAGGTCGAACACTTGGGGGGCGATGCCATCGTGATCCCCAATGGTGTCGACGTCGCACGTTTCGAGTCCGCGGCACCGCTTCCTGGTTATCCGCGGGCCGGGTTGACGATTGGGTTTCTCGGCCGCTTCGACGAACGCCGCAAGGGACTGCCCGTCCTGCTCGACGCGCTGGCCCAGATCGCGCCTGAGCATCCCGGTCTGCATCTGCTCGTCGCGGGGCGGGGGGACGAAGCGGGCCTCTACGACGACCTACCGGACATGCTCTCGGACCGGGTCACCGTTCTCGGGGAGATCTCCGAGGACGACAAGGCCCGGATGCTCGCCTCGATCGACATCTACTGCGCACCAAATCTCGGTGGCGAGAGTTTCGGGGTGATCCTGGTCGAGGCCATGGCCGCAGGCGCCGCCATCGTGGCCAGCGATCTCGACGCCTTCCGCCGAGTGCTCAATGACGGTGCGGCTGGCGTGCTGGTGACCCGCGGCAGTAGCGCCGCCTTGGCCGACGGACTTGCACAGCTTCTCGGTGATCCGGAGCGGCGAGCGGCCCTGGTCCAAGCCGGCCACGACACTGTCCGGGACTACGACTGGCCGGTCGTGTCTGCCCGCGTCCTGGCCGTGTACGAGACGGTCGTCTCCCGAGTCGGTGGCGAGGTCGTGGTCACGACCGAGCGATGACTCCCCGTCGCTGGTCATTGGACGCGGCGGTGGTACACCCCAGTGCAGCTCCCCCGTGCTGACCTCGGGAGGCGGCGGTTCGTTGCTGGCCTTTTCTTGATACGCCCATTACTGTCCGGCACAGCTTGCATCGAATGGGCGCGCCATCGCCCAGCGGTCCGCTCGATCCTAGGAGTTTCTGTGCTCAAAGCATCTCGTCGTGGAATCTGTGCTTCTCTCATGGTCATCGGCATGACCCTTGCAGCGCCTGGGACTGCGTTTGCCCAACCACCGAGCACAGATGGCGAGGGCCCATCGGACGATTCCAGCAGTTCCGACTCCGCTGACGACACCGGGCAGCACGGCCGGATCGAGGGGCATCTGCCACCTCGCCGTCAGAACGTCGAGGTGATCAGCAAGCTTCGGCTGACCGGCGTCGAGGACGGAATCGGCGACGTCACCGTGTTCAAGGACACCGCCTACCTGGCCGCTTACGTCGGGGAATGCGGTTCAAGTGGCGTGCACATCGTGGAC
>JBPCPI010000215.1:0-13993 GCA_050999295.1 Geodermatophilaceae bacterium
GCCCGATGTGCGTACCGGCAACTCGTCCGTCGCGGTCGAGGACGACAGTGACGGGCAGTCCAGGTGGGCCTAGATGTGCCAGCAGGTCACCGTCGACGTCGACGACCTGGGGGTAGGTGATGCCGAGATCACCGAGCAACGAGGCCGCCGCATCGGTGCTGTCTTCGGTGTTGACGCCGAGGAAGGCGACCCGCTCGCCGTAGGACTCATGGGCGGCCTGCAGCAACGGCATCTCCTCGCGGCATGGGCCACACCAGCTGGCCCAAAGGTTGAGCAGGACAGGGCTTCCGCCCAAGTCGGACATGGTGATCGTCGGTCCGGAGGTCAGGCACGGCAGTGTCAAGGGCGGTAGAAGGTCGGCGCCGGTGCCCTCCGACGAGGCCTGGAGCGGTAGCTCATCGCAGGAGGCCACTCCTGGTATCGCTGTCGCGGTGCTCGGCGGGGAGTCGGATACGACCGCTCCGTCACCGTTCGACCCGCAACCTGCCACTAGCACCGTTGCTATTACAAGCGGGCTCATGCGACGCAATGTCCTACGAGTGGCCAGCACCGGTGTATTACCCGTCGTATCGGACAGCGAAGCTGCGACCGCCGTCGGTCGAGGCGAGGATCGCGCCATCAACGGCGGCGAAAACCTCCCTGGCGTCGGTCGCGGTCAGCGCCTGGGGCGCTGCGTCGAGGCTGCCGCGCTGCTGCCAGCTTTGCCCGTCATCGGAGCTGGCATGCACGGTCCCGTCGGGTTCCACACCGACGATCGTCCCGTCCTCGGCCCAGGTCACCAGCAGCAGGATTGGGGCTTCCGCAACTAGGTCGAAGTTGCGGGCGCCATCCTCGCTTCGCACCAGCCCTTGCTCCGTGGTCGCAAGCACCACGTCGGGGTCATCCGGGCTGACGGCGAAATCGGCCATCGGGATCTGGCTTCGGGTTTCCCAATTCTGTTTGTCCTGGCTGACCATGAAACCGCCGGTTAGCGAGTTCAGTCCGTAGACCATGCCGTGGCGGTACTCCAGGGAGTGGAAGTCGGCCTCGCCGGACAGGGACAACGACTGCCAGGTCTGACCGCTGTCGGTAGATTCGATCAGGCCGAGCGAGGACGGACCGTCCTGCCCGTCACCTGGGTGACCGCTGGCCAGAAAGTGCCCGGGACCGACGACGGTGAAGCCCATGAAGTCCTGAACCCGGTCGGCGACCAAGGTCGCCTCCCCGCTCCCGGAGACACGGAACAGCCCGTAATGGGTCCCCGCGTACAGCGCTCCGTCCTTGGGGTCGACCCCAAGTCCGTGCACATGGGCCATGCCCGCAGATGCCGTTCCCGTGCCGTCGTCACCGCGAGTCGTGAAGAAGACGATTCCCCCGATCACGACAACCGCAACGACTAGGGCGGCCATAAGAACGGTCTTCCGGCTCTCATGGGTGGCTGGAGTCGACAGCGTGCGCTCTCGAGCAGGTCTCGAAGGACGTGACGTTTTCGTGTGCGAGTCGCTGGTTCGTGAACCGGGCATGGACCACCTGCGAAGGTCGAGGGCCAGAGATCCGAAGGAGCGGATCCACTACGACTCTTCATAGTAGCGGTGCTGGGAGGGTGGTGGCCTCGTACTGCTCGATGGCTGAGGCGGCTTAGCGAAATCAGCAGCCCGCGGGAGCTTCTTGGTGGTCGTGGGGTACGACCTGGATTGTGGCGTGGGTGACGCCGTAGTCCTTGGCCAGGAGGTAGCGGGTGCTGTCCAGGACGGCGTGCCAGTCTGCGCCGGGTGCAATGACGACGTGGGCGGAAGCGGGCTCGATGCCGTCGGTCACGGTCCAGATTTGTAGGTCGTGGACGGCCGCGACACCCGGCAGCTCTCGGAGTTGGCGTTGCGCCGCGGCGACGTCGACGCCGGGTGAGGCGGCTTCCATCAGGATGCGGACGGCCTGACGCACGAGTTTGTACGGGGGTGACTCGGCGCCTGCGCCGTAGGGCTATTCCTTTCCAGCCCGAACCCGTCAGGCTCCTCGTACCACTCGTCGTCCAGCGCCAAGCCAGAAAGGAGATGGCAGTAAATCTGTCCGCGCTCAAACAGCAGCTGGAGCACGTGAACTGACGGGGGACGCCTTAGGCTCGTGGCGGACCTGCGGTCACTGCAGGCCTGTCGACGGACAGAAGATTGCTGCCAACTTTGCTGTCTACGCCTCGGTCGACAGCGTTGAATTGCGAACGGTAACGGCCAAGTCCCCGTGGGGACGGCCCCATGCGGACGTGAGCGGATGCCTCGCAACGATTTTGCAAGGCGGGGGTTGAGGGTTCGAGTCCCTTCGTCTCCCCCGCGTGTGACGGGCCGGATACCGGATGTATGCCAGGAACTAGACCTGAATTGTATGCTGTGGGATATGGCCGACTTGACCACGATCAAGGTATCTCGGGGTTTGCGCGAGCGAATCTCTCGTGATGCCTCCCAGCGTGGCGTGACGGCGGCCGCACTCATAGCTGAGTTGCTGGATTCCTACGAGCGTGAGCAGCGGCTATCCGCGGTCGGGAAGGCATACGCCGAGACCTCGAATGCTGGATACGGCGAGGAAACCGCAGCCTGGGATCAGACGGCTGCCGACGGCCTGACAGAGTGAGCCCGCCGCTGCGGCGCGGGTCGATCATCTGGATCGACCTCAATCCAACACGAGGGCGTGAGCAGGCTGGGACCCGACCGGCGGTTGTGATCGCCAGCGACGGATACCTGTCCAACGTTCCCGATCTGGTGATTGTCATACCCGTCACCACCACCGACCGCGCCTGGCCACATCACGTGGCTCTGGACGGTCCAGACGTCGACCTGCCTCGGCTGAGTTTCGCGATGACCGAGCAGCCTCGCACAGTCGCCCGCTCGAGGATCGCTGGCCGAGCCGGAAGGGCCAGTGCGGCAACGATGTCCACCATCGATCAGTGGCTGCGGGATTTCACCGATCTCTGAATGGTGCCCCCGGTTCGCCCTGGCGGCTCGAAGGCCGTTGGGCGGTCCGCAGAGGTGCCAACCGGGTGATCTAGAGAATCGACGACGACACAGCGGTAGGCAGCGGGCTCGTCTCCCAGCATCGCCGCGATATCTACCGGTGCTGAACGGACGGAACGGACGGAATCAGCCTGATTGACCAGAGCTGTTCAACTGTCGGCACCGCTGCGGCACCCGACACGTCACTGCGTCCCCTAAAGCTCTCGGGGGGTAGGCGCCCGGGCCGGGCCTGGGGCGAAGGGTCATGCGTGAGAGTCGAGGCAGCGGCCGTAGCGGATCTGCAGGTGTCGGACGCGGTCATCCTCGGTCAGGCACGACGGGCGCTGCTGCTGATCGGCTTCGGGTTCGGGCTGGCCTTCCTCGTCGGGCTGCTGGGCCCCTCAGCGGTCGCGGTGACTCTCCCGCAGCGCCGTGCCTGGCTCCCGCCGTTCTGGTTCGACGTCCATCCCTCGCCCTGGTTGGTCATCGGGCTCGTCCTGGCGGCGATTGTCTGCGGATCGATCGGCATCCACCTTGCCTTGCGGGCACTGGCCGCGGGCTGGCAGCCGCGATTGCGCAACCTCGTCTGCCTAGGCGCCGGTGGGGTGACCGCGGTCGCCCTGGTGCCGCCGATGGGCTCGGGCGACATCTTGATGTACGCGGCGTACGGCCGGGTCGCGGCACTTGGCCAAAGCCCGTACGTCACTTCGCCCGCCGACATCTCGCGCCTGGGCTATGACCCGGTGACCAGTGCGGTCGAGCTTCCGTGGCAGGGGACTACCACTGTGTACGGGCCGGTCGCGACCTGGCTGCAGGAGGCGGCGTCCCGAATGTCCGAGGAGTCGACTCACACCACGGTGATGTGGCTGCACCTGACCAACGCGCTGGCCTATGTCGTGATCGGGCTGTTGGTACTGGTGCTGGCCGGACGTGACCCGAGTGCGCGGGCGCGTGCCGCCCTCCTCGTGCTGGCCAACCCGGTTCTGGTCTGGGCGGTCGTGGCCGGTGGGCACAACGACGCCCAGGCGGTCATGTTCGCGATCGCCGGCATCGTCGTGGCTCGCCGCTCGCCACTTGCGGCGGGTCTGCTGGTCGGCCTCGGCGGGGCGGTCAAGCTGAATGTTGCCCTGTTCGGCCTCGCGCTGATCTGGGGGATGCGCCGGTCCCCGCGCCGCGTCGCCCAGCTGTGCGCTGGTGCGACGCTGGCTCTGGTCGGTACGTACGGAATGGTGGGTCCGCAGGCCTTTGATCAGATCCAGGCGGCCAGCCGGTTCATCTCGAGCGGGTCACAGTGGCGGCTGGTTTTCGAGCCGCTGCGCGATCTCGTCTCCGAAGACCTGGCGCGCACGGTGATCTTCGGGGCCGCCCTGGTCTCGATGGTGCTCATGGCCATTCTGTTGGCCAGAGCCCTGCCGCCGCCGGGGCTGGCTCACCAACCCTTTCTTGGCGGTTTTGGCCAAAACCGCCGGAACCTCGGCGGTTCTGACGTAAACCGCCAAGGGACGGCGTACGGCGGTGACGACCCGAGACCGGATGCCGTACGAGCCGCGGCGGTCCTGTGCCTGGCCTGGATGGTGACGGCGCCCTACGTACTGCCGTGGTACGCCTTGGTGGCCTGGGTGCCAGTGGCGGTGCTGGCCGCGTCCCCTGTTGACCGGCTGCTACTCGTCTGGACCGCCGCTCTGTCCGCGGCCTATGCGGCAGGCCGCGTCGTTGAACTTCCGTCCGCTCTGCAATTCCTGAAGGTGACAACCATCCAGGACGCGATGCCGATCGTGTTGACCGTGCTGGTCGCGCTGCTCATCGGCTGGTGTTGGCGGAGTCCGGCGCGACCGCGGTCGGCGAGACCTCGGCGAGTTCTCGTGCCGGCTGGGCGGGATTGACCGCTCGGCGGGGGACCTGGGGTGGTTGCTCCGGGCTCGCGGGAACGATCGGGTCTGTCGCGTCCGTATCGTCGGTGTCGGCGGGGGGTGCTGGCCGATCGAGCTCGAGTGCCGGGCGCGACCGGAGGAAGACGACGAACAGCGCGACGAGTATGACCGCCCGCCCCCACACACCGACCAGCATCGCCAGCTTGGCCAGCCCGAAGTCCTCGCCCAGGGCGCGTTCGTAGTACCACCGGAACAACCCGACGTACAGGGCGGCGTCGAATGCCAGGTACGTCGCCCACCAACCCCAGCGCACGCGGAGCAGGACGAAGAACGGCAGGAGCCACAGCGCGAACTGCGGCGAGTGCGCCTTGTTGAACAGCAGGAACGCGCACAGGATCGCCGCGCAGACTGCCAGGTTGGGGTAGGCCTCCTCCTGCCGCTGTGCTTGTACCCAGCCGTAGACCAACGCGGCTGTGAAGGACAGTCCGAGCAGGATCGGCACCACCACGTTGAGCGTGCCGTTGTCCACCGAGCGCAGGCCCCAGTACCAGATGCTGTTGCTGGTGATGTCCGCGTCGCGCAACGCTTGAAATTGGTACGACGCCCACCAGCCCTCGACATTGACCAGGACGAACCAGCCGTTGATCAGGACGAAGCTGCCGACCGCGGTGAGCGTCACCCGTACCGCATCCGCGCGGTCTCGGTCGGCTAGGCGGGACAGGACAAGTGGGGCGAGGAAGAACAGCGGCCACAGCTTCAGGCAGCCACCGATGACCAGCAGCACACCCGCCGTCGCTGCGCGCCCTTTCCACCAGGCGTAACAGGCCAGCACCGTCGCAGCGACGACGAGGAGATCCCAGTTGTGGAAGGAGTACCAGATCAGCGGCGGGGCAAGCGCGTACAGCAACGCCCGTCGGCCGACCATCCGCCACAGCAGCCAGGCGGTGAGCAGGCTGAACGGCGCCAACAAGGTGGCCGTGGCGATGAGGTACTCGCTGTCGTCGCTCGCCAGTTGGGTCGGCAGCCAGGCGAAGAGCCCGGTGAGTACGGGGTACTCGATCGCCCCGTCGCGCAGTTCGCCATCGACCAGGTCGCCATGAATGTAGGGAAATGCCCCGTCGTCCATGCCGCGCTTGACGTAGAGCACCTGGATGTCGTTGACGCACAGGTAACGGTTGCGGTTGGCCTCGTAGTCGCCCATGCACGGCGCCTTGAGCAGAAACCCGAGGCCGGTGAGTACGGCGCAGGCCAGCAGGACGACGCCGAGCATCCGCAGACCCTTGCCCCGCACATCGGGAGGCTAATCGGTGCAGGTGAGCGGCCGTCGTACGCCTGGCGACCGCCGCCCGACGCTCTGTCTACCTATGCGGGTCACGGGGCATTCTGGATCGGTGAATTCGGCCGACGGGAATGAGCTGAGCGCAGCCCCCGTGCCGGCTCGCAATGCGCGCGTCGGCTGGTGGGACGCGCTGATCGTGGGGTACGCGGCACTGGCCGCGCTCTGCCGCCCGCTTACCGCCCCCGCCGCGGTCGCCGTCCTCCTGGCGGGCGCCGTGCTCCTCGCGTTGGCAGCACGGCGACGGAGGCCAGCGCAGCGGCTGGTCTGCTCGCGCGGCGCCGCTATCCCCTGGATCGTGCTGGCGTTGCTGCTCGCCGGCTGGGAGCTGACCGCGGTGTTCTGGGGTAACGACCGGGCACACCCCACCCTGAGTCTGCTGCTCGACCCGGTCCTGGAGACCTACCCGGGACGGCTGGTCGGCTACCTCGCCTGGTTGGGCGCCGGCCGGTGGCTGGTGACGCGGTGACCCCGTACGTCGTGATCCTGGTCGGCTTCGCCGGCCTGCTTGCGGCTGGCCTGGCAGTCGAGGCCCTCGGGCGCGCGGGACAGAAGCCGTTCCGGCCGCTGGCCAGGGTGCTGGAGCCCGTGCTTGCCTCCCGAGTCGGGCGGTGGGTCGTGTGGGGCGCCTGGTTGTGGATCGGGTTCCACTTCCTGGCCCGCTGAACGGCGGGCCTGGTCGGACGCCCTCGGGCTCCAGGGCGGGCAGATGTGCCGAATCGGGCAAACTTCGCACCCCCGACGCGCGAATCGCACTTCTCGTCGCGCCATCAGCCACTTGTGCGGCGACCGCTAGACGAGCGGGAACGTGGCGGCGAAGGCGTCCAACTGGCCGCCGTCGGCCTTGCGGATGGCAGACCTGATCACCGGGCCGAGCAGCCGGACGGGCCCGGTCATCTCGCAGTCAGCGACCAGACTCACCCGCGTCCCGCCGCCATCGGGCGCGCACACGTAGACGTAGTCGGCGGTCACCCCGCCCTGCGTGGACCGCAGCGTGATGCTGCGCCCGGGGTCAAGCGCCGCGATCTGGCTGGACCGCTGCTTGCCCCGAGTGGTGAAGATCAGCTTCGTGCCGACAGCGGTTGGACCCTGCGCGCGCAAACCCTCCACGCCGGACATCCAGCGCGCCGCCTCGTCCCAGTCGACCAGCCGCGCCCAGACCTCCTCGACCGGACGATCGATCGTGGTCGCGGCGCGGAACGCTTCGGTCATCGGATGCCCTTCGGGTCGCCGGAATGGCCCGCCAAATGGTGCGCGGAGTGCGGTCGCAAAGGATTGGACGAACTTCACATCGGCTCGGGGACGAAGCCTGCTGATTCGGCTGCGACGTCACGGTCGTACGTCGAGCGCTGCGCCGCCACGTACTCCGACGGCTTGACCCCGATGTGCCGCTTGAAGTCCCGGATGAGATGCGCCTGGTCGGACCATCCCAGCTCGGCGGCCTTGTCCGCCCAGCCGACGGCGCCGTGGACGTCGATGCTCTCGAGCAACTGGCGCATCCGGAGAATCCGGGACAGGGTCCGGGGACTCAGTCCGACCTGCGCGGTGAACTGCCGGTCGAGGTGGCCGTGGCTCACGCCCAGCTCGGCTGCGATGTCAGCGATCGGCCGCGTCGGTTCGGCCGAGAGTCGCGCGACTGCCGCCTCGCAACGTTCAAAGGCCCTGCGCTCGAACGGCTCTGGGCGACGCAGCGTCGCCTCGACCAGGTCGAGAGCCTCGTCTGGCGTCCCGCACGCCAGCAGCACCCGCCGTAGGTCGTCAGCTCGTGGCCAGACGGAGAGGAGGTCGACTACCCGACCGCGCAACGTGGCTGGCGCCAGCCCAAGCGCGGGCTGGCAGCCGACTGGGGTCGTGACGATGCCAACGCAGTAGGTCTTACCGACAGGTTCATTGACGATCGGCCGGTCGTGCGGGCCGATCAGGAAGCCGGTGTCCGCGACGAGGGCTTCGGCCGCACCGTCAGCGGTCTGGCGGATCGGATCGCCCAGGACTATCGCCGCGACCGTCGACCCGGTGGGCGCGATCCGTTCCCGAACTCCGGTGATGTGACCGCGCGCGAACCAGATCGATTCGACGAACCGGCGGGTCTCGCCGCCGGGCTCGCGGAAAACGTACTCGAACACGGGCTGACGGTACTGAACTGATGCCGGCCGTACGCCGTACCGACCCGCGCGGATCTAACCGCCGGGCGAGGACTGCCACCTGGGTAGACCTCGTACGTCCAAACCCCGAAAAGGCACGTCTCGTCGGGACGGCAGCCACTTGTGCGGCGCGCCGCAGTAGCTACCGCCACCGGCGGATTGCGGTCACACTTCGACCACGTCCTTGATCAACGGGAGGTACGCGCGCATGGCCGAACAGGTTCCGTGGGTCGAGCTACGGATCCACGGAGTCAGCGGAACACCACCGGAGGACATGCTCGGTAGCCCGCATGTGCGGCAGGTGGCCGGGGATGAGTTCAGCCGGTTCTTCCGCCCTGTCGATGCACGACAACAGGAAGTACGACCGGCGCCGGACCACGTTCTCGAGGGCTATCACTGGGGGAAGTTCACCTCGGGGTCCTGGCGGCAGGGGCTGTGGCTGGCGATCCTGCCGTTCGGCGTCGTCAACGCCGCCCAGTTCATGCTGCCGACACCGCCGAAGACGTCGAATAGTGCGAAGTTCTGGCACGCCATATGCGGCGCGATGCTGCGCCTGCTCGGTTTGGGTCTGACCGCAACGCTGCTGCTCGGGGTGGCGGTCGTGGCGATGGATCTGACCGCCTGGCAGTGGGGGCCGAAGCAGAATCTGCCGGACTGGGCCGCATTCCCGGGCTGGCCGCTGGCTGCCGCCATGCTGGTCTGCGTAGCCGTACTCGTGCTGCTGTTCTCCTTCGGTCGCCGGCTCGGCGGGGCCAACCAGGACGCCGGGCGGCATGACGGGCTGGCCCCTGGGCCGCAATCAGTGGCCAGCGACGTGCCGGAGACCGAACTGAGGTTCCGGCGGTTCTTCACCGGCGACACCGATGCACCTGCCCTGCGCAAGCTGCACCTGGCAACCGGACTCGCACTCGTCGCCGCGCTCGGTGCGGCGGCCGGGAGACCGTTCACCGAGGGAGGTGCCGCGGTCCAGTGGACCTTCTGGGTCAGCGTCGCACTGGCCGGCCTGCTGACCCTGATCGTCGTTCTGCTCGGCGATCCTGAAGAGACGGTCACGGTGACGACCACCGGCTGGCCGGCTGCGCTGCGTTCCTGGTGGCACGGCGGGGAGTTTGTAGCCGACGGCACCGGCGCCAGAGAGATCCGACGCGGCGTGGTGTCACCGGTCAGCACGGTCCTGGTCGTCGCATCGCTTCTCGCGCTGGTCGTGTCGCTGTTCCTGGCCGGACGTCGACCGTTGCCGGATGGGGACCTGGTCACGGCGCTGCCCGGCATCGACGGGACCGCATTCGTCGTGCTGGTGGCCTGTGTGACGGGCATGCTCGTGCTGTTCTTGGCCAACGCGCTGCTCGCTGCGGCAACCCGCGTTAGTGGGAAATCTGCGCCGCCGCCACCGTTCGGCCGCTTCGCCCTCGGAATGACGTCGTCGCTCGCAGCGTCGGTTGGAACCTTTTTGGCGGTCGGGTACGCCGCGGCGCTGCCGTTCGGCTGGGCCTGGCTGCTGGGCCGAGGGGACGGGCCGAACTATCAGATATCGCCGCTCCTGCAGCGCATCGCCTACGCCTGGGGACTAACCTTCCTGCTCGTCGCCGGCTTCGTTTTCGCGACCTGGATCTCCTACCTGAGTCGGCGCGCGGAGTTCATCGACCGGGCGAAGGCCGCATTCACCTTCGGGGGCCGCCCGTTTCCTGGCCCTGGTGTGCAGGAGAACCAGACCTGGCGACTGCCGTCGAGCTGGATCGGCCGGGTCGCCAGGGCAATGTGGATGGCGCGCTTGAAGAATGCGACCCAACTCATCTTCTGGGTCTTCGCCGTCTTCGGCGTCGTCCTGTCCCTCGCGGCGGGCGCGGAGTTCGTGTGGAGCGACCCGGACGACCCGTTCAACCTCCCCGGGCCGCTGGGCTCACTCAGCGAGGACACCTCGGTCGGCGGGGCCGAGGTCGTCATCGCACTCGGCACGGCGGTCCTCATCGGACTCGCGGTCGGGCTGGTGTTCCTCGGCCGGGGCGCTGTCCGCAAGGAGTCCTTGCGCCGCGGTGTCAACGTCGCCTGGGACGTCATCGCCTTCTGGCCGCGCGCGGTGCACCCGTTCGTACCGCCGCCGTACTCACAGCGCGCGGTCGCCGACCTGCATGACCGGATCTGCTGGCACCTGGACCATCCCGTTCCGATGGTGGACGGCCGTACGGGCGTGGCCGTACCCCGCGCCAAGCACGTGATCGTGGCCGCGCACAGCCAGGGCAGCCTGATCGCGATCGCGGCTCTGCTGTGGCTCACCGACGATCAGCGCAGGCGGGTCGGGTTGGTGACGTTCGGGTCGCAGCTACGGGTCGCCTTTCCGCGGGCCTTTCCGGCCTACCTGGACTATCGGGTGCTCGAGTGGCTCTACCATCAGCTGCGCGGGCGATGGGTCAGCCTCTACCGGGACACCGACGCCATCGCCGGACCGGTGCTCAGTTGGCGGCACAGCAGGGACGCGATCGGTGCCGCACCGGAGTCCCACCGGATTCTGCAGACCGACCGGAGCTCTCCGGACGAGATCGACCTGACCTGGGGTCGCCGGGTCTGCGGCCCGGAATGGCGGCTGCTCGATCCCACGCCGTACGACGTGGCGTTGCAGCAAGGCGCGGTGCCCAAGATCAGCGCGCACAGCAACTATCCGGATGATCCGGCCTGGCCGGCCGCCCTGGCGGCAGTGGCCCCGCCCGACGGCGCGTCCGTGGTCCCGCTCGCCGGCGCGTCCGTGGTCCCACCCGACGGACCGCCCGACCCCCCGCCGCCGCTCGAGCCGGATTCGGGATCGACCAGTCAAGGCAGACATCTCGACCAATCAGCTGCTCCACCGCCGACGACACATCCCGCGACCGTTCCGCTACCCGGTGTTGCGCAGACCCGCAGCTATCCCGTTGACGGTGAGCAGTAGGGCCCTGGCGAGAAGCGGGTCCTTCTCCTCCGCGTCGGCGCGCTGCCGGGCGAGTAGTTCGATCTGCAGATGGTGCAGCGGTTCGAGGTAGGTCTCCCGGATGCGCAGGGTCTGGCGCAGCACCGGGAAGCTGGCGAGGAGTTCGGTTTCACCCGTCACACTCAAGACCTGGGCGACCGTCAGTGCGTGCTCGGTCTTGATCGTCTCGAAGAGCCTTCGCAGACTTGGGTCGACGAGACGGCCGACGTAACGGGCGGCGATGGACAGGTCCGTCTTGACCAGCGTCATGGACACGTTGCCGAGGAAGGCACGAAAGAACGGCCACCGCTCGTACATCTCCCGCAGTTCGCTCAGCTGCTGCGCCGCGGCGGCCAGACCCGTGCCGACACCGAACCAACCGGGAATGATCTGCCGGGACTGGGTCCAGCCGAAGACCCACGGGATGGCGCGCAGCCCGTCGATGTCGGCGCCGCTGTCCGGTCGCCGGGCGGGCCGCGACCCGATGTGCAGGTCGGCCAGCACGTCGACCGGGGTGGAGGCGAGGAAGTACGCCGGCAGATCCGGGTCCTCGACGAGTGCCCGGTAGCTCGCATGCGCGGCGCCGGACACCTTGTCCAGCACCGTGTCCCAGCGCCTGCCCTGCTCGTCGTGCGGGCCGACCGCCTGGCGAAGCATCGTCGCTTCGAGGGACGCTGCGACCAGCAGTTCGAGGTTGTCCCGAGCCAGGACCGGCAGCGAGTACTTGTCGCTGATCACCTCGCCCTGCTCGGTCAGCTTCAGCTCCCCGTCGACCGCGCCGTGCGGCAGCGCCATGACCGCGTCGTACGTCGGTCCGCCGCCCCGGCCGACCGAGCCGCCCCGGCCGTGGAAGAACCGCAGCCGTACGCCGTACCGGGCCGCGAGGTCCCGGCAGCGGCGCTGGGCCCGGTGGATCTGCCACTGCGAGGTGGTGATGCCGGCGGCCTTGTTCGAGTCGGAGTAGCCAAGCATCACCTCCTGCACCTCCCCGCGCAGGGACACCAGGTGCCGGTACGACGGGTCGGTGAACAGCGCTTCGAGAATTGCATCGGCGTTCTGGAGCTCAGCGGAGGTCTCCAGCAGTGGGACGAATCCGATCCGTGCCACGCCTGATGCAAGGTCCACCAGCCCGGCCTCCCGGGCCAGGACGACAGCGGCCAGCACGTCATCAGCGCCTTGGGTCATCGACACGATGTAACTCTCCACGGCTTGCGGACCGAGGCTGTCCAGCGCTTGAGCTATGGTGTCGAAAACCGCTGCGGTCCTGGCGGCTTCGGCATCAAGCGGTGGCGACTGGCCCGGCTGCGCGGTGGGCTGGGCGAGTTCCTTGGACAGCGCCGCCAACCGCTGGTCTCGGCCCAACGCGACGTACGGCCCAGCGGAGCCGCCGGCGCGGTCGAGCAACTGGCCCACGGCATGCTGGTGCTTGTCTGCGTGCTCACGTACGTCCATGGTGGCGAGCAGCAGGCCCGTGCACACAGCCGTACGGACGAGACGGTCGACGGCACCGGTGGCCAGTAGCTCACCCTGGTTCTCCCGAACCGAGGCGTGCAGCAGCACCAGATCCGCCTGCAGTTCCGCACCGTCGCGGTAGTCCCGGCCCGCGACATGCCGCGCGCCGCGCTGCAGCCGGGTCCGGGTCAACAGCAGCCGGGTGCCGACACAGGTGAGGAACAGCCGGTAGGACTCCTCGGCGTTCAGTCGGCGGTAGCGCGGCTCGACCTCCGGCAATTCGTCCAATGACGTCGCCAAGCGGGCGAGCAGGGCCGCAGATGCGCCCGAGATCCGTTGGGACACTGAAAGTTCCCGGCGCAGGTCGTTGACCAGACTCACCAACAGTGCAATCCCGTGTCCGGCTTGCAGCCGCAGAACCTCCAACGTCGTAGCCGGGGTGATGTTCGGGTTGCCATCCCGATCGCCACCGATCCAGGTGCCGAACGTCAACGGCCGGCCGTCCGGCGGCAGCCGGACGGCGACGGTAGCCAGCTGCTCGCGCAGCTCTTCGAGAACGTCACCGACCGCCGCGCTGCCGAGACCTTCGAGGTAGTAGATCCCGTTCCGCGCCTCGTCAAGTGGGTCTGGGCGGCCGATGCGCAGTTCGTCGGTGTGCCAGAGCAATTCGACCGCCTCCGCGAGCCGACGGCGACGGCGCGCAGACTCCGGCTGGTCGAGCAGGTCGGCCAGGCGCCGCAGCTTGTCCAGGATCGAGCGACGCGCGGCTTCGGTCGGGTGCGCCGTCAGGACCGGTCGTACCGCCAGCCGGCCCATCGTCGCGGCGATGTCCTCGGCAGGCACGCCGGCCTCGGCGATCCGCGCGACTGCCCGTTCGAGCCAGCCGCCGCCCTGCTCCCGCTGAGTCAACAGTGCTCGACCGCGATGCACCTGTTCGGTCACGTTGGCCAGATGGAAGTACGACGTAAACGCCCGTACGACTCGGATCGTCGTGGGCAGGTCCATCGTCCTGAGTTGCTCGTCCACCGCAGGAGGGAGGTCGGTCAAGCCGCCGACCTTGGCCTGGCCGCGCACCAACTCGACCAGTTCCAGCAACTCAGGTCCCGCACTGCGGACCAGGGTCTGACCCAGCAGCGTGGTCAGGAGCCGGATGTCAGCGCGCAGCGCCACATCCACTGCATGGGGAGCGGGCGGGGGTCGAGTCGGCACGCGACCATGGTCTCCCAGCTTTGTTACGGGCCTGCGTTGTCAGCGGGCTGCGACTCCGGACCCGCCACTCAGCCGGGCAGGACCCG